>CAZVBC010000013.1:0-15671 GCA_964625155.1 uncultured Pirellulaceae bacterium | reverse complement strand
CTGGCCACCTGAGTTCCCAGCCTGCTCGTCAGCTCGCAACGTCACTGAGCCACCGGAACTGGTAACGTCTCCGGCTGCCGTAAATTGCAAGTGCCGATCAGCGAATAAATTCACTGCGCCTCCTGTCGTTTGCACTCGGTCATGAATCAGCACATCGGCTGACGGTCCATTGGCTGACAAAGTCACCGAGCCCAATTGGCTCGTAACTCCACCACTTCCTGCCAGTACTTCCAGAGTGCCAGCGCTGGTGATGATCTCGACCAGACCACTACTTTGCTGATCGATTCGATTGAGCCGAAGTGCATCCGACTCCGCGATCCGAATGTTGCCACTGATACTATTTGTGGCGGCGAGTTCGTAGACGTTGGTCGTAAGAGGATTCGCGTCACCGATTCCTTGAGCCGTAGAAATCGTCACGCGACTACCTGCCGCATTGGCTACGATATCGGTATGCGTATTGCCTACATGAAACACAGCTCCGCTGGTCGAAGTGATCGACACCGCCGCAGTTGTGTTGTTCGTGGTCGACAATCCGCCCAGCGAGATTGAGCCATCGGCCAGCAGCGAAATGGTCCCGCTCCCTGCGTTGATCAATGTTCCATCGGCCATCGTGATCTGGCCACCTGAGTTCCCAGCCTGCTCGTCAGCTCGCAACGTCACTGAGCCACCGCTGGACTGGATATCTCCATCGGCACTGAAAGTAATATTTCGATTTGCGACCAGGCTGATGGTTCCGCCATTTGCAAGAATGGCATTCTCAATGGACAGATCTGAGTTCGAGCCGAGGGCTTGGATCGAGCTGTTGACAGACTGAATTGGGCCAGACACTTTTACTGATCCGACTGCTACCAAAGACAGCTCACTGGCTTGATTGCTGCCGACTAAATCAACATTAAAGTCGGTCTCGACGGTCACAGCTCCGCCGGAGTGAACCGACAATTCGTTGAACAGGATCGAGTCGTTTGCTTGGCTGCCCAAGCTGATGGTGGACGAGGTCAAGTCGACTTGACCCAGCACATGCAATTGAGTTCCCGGTGCATTCGTGGTTTGGCTGCTGACTTGAGTTGTCAGGGAAGTAAGGTCATGCGAGAATTTGAGTTGGCCGCCAAATTCGATGGCATCACTGACTTCGATGTAGACATTGCCCTGGAATGAGATACTTGCCGATGGATGAAAAGTAACCTGGGCGATGCCTAGGATTTCCACAACATTTCCTGAAGCACTAGCCTTATCCAGCGGTGCTGTCGAAAAATCGCCGGCCCAGTTCAGGGCTCCGATGGTACCAGGCCCGGAAACTTTGACCTGATGAAGATTAGATAGAAATTCTCGAGTTTCGCCCGAATCGAACGATTGATTGTTGTTTGCATCCAAGAAAAACTCGCCGCCATTGGCAAACAAGTTCGCAGTCGTCTGGCCACTAGAATTAATGACCACATCAAGCACTCCCGCAGCAAACATGCTGTTAACTGACAGGACACGCCTTTTCTCAAGTCGCCGAAAGCTCTCGTGCCGGAATGCCTGCGCAAAAACTTGACGTCTAGGCAACAATGCGAATCTGGCTCGCCAAAGTCTCCACAGGTTCGTTAGGCGAGCCTTGAATTTCGACATCGTGTTTACCACATCCTGAAGAAAAGCTAGGAAATGGTCCAAAACAAAAACTCAGTTTACCAGTTAACCCGTGTTCCAAATTGCAAACCAGAATGGATGCCGTCTGCGGATTACTGATAAAGGAGGTCGCGAGCCTCCATTTTGGCCAATTCACAAGGTACACGTTAGAGCTTAATTGGCACTCGCATTTGGGGGAATACATTGTGACATTGCTCAGCCCCAACAAGATGCCGTTAGAATCGTTACAACCGGAACTTGGATGGACAAGCGGCTTTCTAAGTTCCTAGAACAGCCCAGTAATCTGTTGGCTCAGCCGGATTAAACGCCCCAAATGTCGATAGGCTCAGCGATCGCAGATGTCGTAAACCACAAGAAAATCATCTACCGAAATCGTCAGAATACATATCTTTGATAATTTAGAATTCGGGCCGACTTGTAACTAATCAGCTATATAAAGCGACCGCAGCAAGCAAAGGTGGTAGATGCGACCTTTGCTTGCTGAAGAGCGGGAGACTGTCGAGAATCCTATTTTTCGATTTCAAAGCTGAAATTATTTTCTCCGTCGGTAACTGTCGCTTTGAGTCCCGATGTTTCAAAACTTGCATACTTATTGGAGATGCTCGCCTTTTGGCCAAATTCAGGAAGTGGCGGCAAAATCATGACTCGGTGCTCGCCTGCAACAGTTCCCGGCTTGCCTAGGTCACACGCAAGGTCGAAGGAGCCGTCAGGTTGCAATTCTCCACTGGCAATGACCTTGGGTTGAGACTGAGACTCGAACATGACATTACCACTGGTTACGGGAGTTCCAGTCTTGTAAGTGAACTTGCCCTTAACAGGATAGGTTTTAACCCCTTCCTCAGCGCATCCAAAACAAAAAATCAACGCAAGTCCTGACATCACTTTGCCAACGCCACTGTTGTAACGGTGAACCACTGTCATCTTAGAATTTCCTTCGCACAAAACATTCCGCATTGAGAGACTCGTTCAACAGACTATTCTTCAACCGATACAACTTGTCCGTCCATGCGGCTTGCAAGTCGAGCCAATACTTCGTTGTCCACGGTTACTGAAACGTTTCGTACGGCACCATCACAGAGCACGAATTGACAAATGCCGGGATGGTAACTTCCAAAAACGTTACTTGGCAAAAATGCATCATTAGGCCCTTTGGCTAGCGGACGAATACTGGCAGAATCGATTTGTCCGGTCGCACTGCGGATATGCCCAGCTTCGCGTGAAACAGGTCCTGTCTCCAAATCTCCATTGAACACACTGCGATCTTCGCTGCGACCTGAAAGCTGGCTTTGACGGATATGTTTCTCGCCAAACAGAAACGTGTTACTGGTTCCGTCAGTGATATCAGCAAATCGTACTCGGGGCTTCCATGTTTCGACAATCGTATCCAAGCTGGATCGTGCGCCTGTATCTTGTTCCGGAACACGCGTGCGCGAATTGACCAAAATGGTCGGCGGAGCATTGCGGATACATTCCACGATTGAACCGTTGTACTGAGTATACCCGGTGCCACAACACGCGGCATAATCCGATAAACCACCTGGTGTTGCTGGAAATGCGGTTTGAGCGGTGCGGACATCGTTGACACTAAAGGAATTAGGCACTCCGCGCCGTGATGGGCAGAAATAAAACGAAATGTTTTGCTGCAGCGCTTGCGGAGTCTGTTGAAAATAACGCTTTTTGATATCCCACAACGTCAGAATATTTCCTTGTTCGCAGTATGGCAGAATCATCGCTGCCCAAGTTGGCCAATTGTCAGCTAAACGCAACGGTGGGAGACCACGATAGGTGCTTTCAAAATTGTGGCTGGCCAAGCCCATCTGTTTCAAGTTGTTTGAACACTGCATTCGCCGGGCTGCTTCGCGAGCTGATTGAACGGCGGGTAGTAACAAACCAACCAAAACTCCAATAATCGCAATAACAACCAACAACTCTACCAAAGTAAAACCGAAGCGATCACGACGTAACTTCGACATAAGGCTTTCTCCTTCGTTTCTATAAACTCTATAAACAACTCATAACGAAATGCTCAACTCACCATTGAAACCTAACAAAGGAACTTGTGCATTCTAGAAGTATGGCCAAGGCAATGCAACAATTATATCAGATCAATTGGTGGACAGTGCCTCTTTCAATCAGCCAGAATGCGTTCGTGTCATGAATTGCAGTTGGCGTCAACAGCGTTTCAGATGAAACCGAACGACGCAACCGACTCCGACGGACATGCGACTTGCAATTGAAAACGCAGAACTGGCGGTCAAGCTCTCCGGGGAGGAGGACTGGAACTCTCATATCGCCTTGGCAATCGCTGCGGCGCATAAAGGTGACAAAGAAAAGGCTCAAGCTGCAGCGGAGCATGCTACAAGGCTTGCGGTTGGAGATAAACAACAACTGTGCTTCGAAATTACCGAGCAAATTCGCCGTGGTGAAAAACCCCTTTGGAGACACTGAAGCCCAGTTCAGTGCTCTCATGGATTTCGATGCCTTTGAAAATCCTCGAAATCCTTGATTGACGGATTCCGTTACGATCGATTCGGGAAGATGTTTCGGGACCATGTCTTACCTGAACAGAAAAGTTGTTGGCCCACGAGTATTTTTGGAGGTTGAGCTGAGCCGTTATTCATCGAGTGGATTCGGGCATACAACGGATTCTGGACAACGATGTGAATGCGGATCCGATTATCGGGTCAAAAGATATCAATCCTTACCGACGTGTTTAACCTGTTCCCAGTACTTTTCGAAAGCTCCTTCGTGATGGAAATCGGGGCTGTTGTCGATATCGTGGCATTGAATACATTTGTCGTGGGCTTTAGCAAGCGGAAGTCGCATTTCGGCGATAATCTTCAGCCGTTCTTCGTCGCTGACTTCGATGTCACTGTTCTCAGCGGCGACATGTTTTGAGCCTGGACCGTGGCAATTCTCACAGCCACTGCCCGTCATCATGGGAGTTCTTTCCAAGGATTCATACCCGCTGACATAGGGCAAAAATTCCTGCGGATGCCAACCCGTCGTATGACAGCTTACGCACTCGGGATCAAAGTGACGAGGGATCGTTGTGCGTTCGCCAGGCTTAACTAAGTCAGTCGTGGCGTTAAAATGCGGCGAGTTCTTCCAAACTTCATATGCTTTTGAGTGGCATTCGGCGCACGCCTCGCTCCCTACGAATTTATTCCCGCTGGGGTGATTCATCGGGTTGGAGCCGAGGTCCTTAAATCCCAAACTCTTGAGTTGCTCCTGATAGCGAGCAAACAACTCGATCATCCTGGACGAATCTTTAAATTGAGAACTCAATGCGACTCTTTGGTATCGCACGGGTTGTTGCGGATCGTCAAATAAACCCAGCAACACGACATACATTCCTTTGACACCCGTCTGAACAAGCAACGTCGACGTTCCTGCAATCGTCTCCGGTTCGTGCTCCGGTTCGCCTAATCCGCCGCACACGATCATCTGCAATCCGGGAACTTTTTTGGCTGTTTCACGAGCCTCCTCAAGCGGGCCATTAAACAACAACACATTAAAGTCACATTGAGCCTTTTGGAAATCGGAGATCACCGGCTTGAGCGATTCAATTGGGTCATCAATGGTGATTTCTTCGTTCTTGACTTCCAATCGCACAGAGTTTCCGACGACACCAGTCAATCCAATTTTTCTTCCTCCAACGGTAATCACTTTGCTCTTGGGCAACACATCCGGAACCAATACAGTTACGTTAGCTGATAAATAGGGAGTTTTCACATTGGCATCTGGCGTCGTGTTGGCCATCAAGCTGGTACTCGACAACTTAAGATCGTACAACCCATAAGTTACTGCTTGATAGCCCATCAGCCGGAACACATCCACCGTCGTTTGCAATTGGATTTCCGGTTGCATGCCAACTCGCCGCACTTGATTTCCTAAGTCAATCGGCAAGATATTCCACTTTCTCTCAACCAGATCCAGCAGCAACCGGTCTCGGCGAGCAACTCCGCCTTTTTGTTTGTCCAAGCCAGTACATCCACACGGTTCCAAGTAACCATTCTGTTGCCCGCTGATCAAGAACACAGCTTGCGGGTTTTGCCAGTCCTGGGCAATCTTTTGGTTCTTTTCTTCTTCGGTGGCCACGTTGGCTTCGACGGGCAAACTACTCGCACGCTGCTTTACTAAGTCTCGAATCGAAGCCGGTTGAGCATCGGTCGCTGTCACAGAAACCGCCGGATCAAGTACGATGTTCCCTTGAGCGTCAATACTGTCAGCAGCGATCTTCGCTTGACTATCTGGGAAGCTATTGGATGCTGACGAGCCAACTGCCGTATCGCCGCTTGCTGGCTCATTTGCTTCGACTGGGCCTGCAACCACTGTCTCTTGAGCGGGCGGTTGCGATACGTCGGTTTTGATTGCTTCTGGAATAGTTCGTCCGCAACCGCTCCAAACTGCGAGTCCGCAGGTCAACCAGCCGGTTAACAAGCAGCCAATGATTCTACGATTGGGTCGACTGAATCGCAGTTTTCTACTTTTCGATAACTTCCCTGTTTGTCGAGCGACAACTCTTGCGTCGTAGAACATTCCGGTGGCTCCCTCCGAACCTTGGCAATTGCGAGCAATGACCTACAAATCTATTCAACGACTAATCTTACGTAAATTGGAATCGACCGCAGATGTTCGTGATTGGTCTTTATCACAATTTTGCCGTAGTTACTGGAATTTGTACCAGGGTAGTTAGCTGGCGGAGCAGCCGCAGGGACCTCGCATATAATCGGATACAAACGGCGTGTTCCTTTTGTAAAAGGAGTACCAACCGTTACTTTCAGGCTTTCACTAGGAATAACACTTTCGATGTCCGGCACTATGGAGTCACGGTCGGCCCCTAGAATTGCCAAATGCAACTTGGCGGTCGCACCGTCCTTTCTCGCCACTTTGCCAATGTTCAAGATATTAGTGTCTGGATTAAAGGAAGGCCCTGCAATTAATTGAATGTCTCCACCGACTTTGCCCGTAACCGTCAATTCGAGATTGGTCAAATTCTCGTTATTAGTCTGAATCTGGAATTTGCTGTTGATTGGACCAATCGGCATTCCCGGACGCATGTCAATCGAAATTTCAGCTACTGAAGTAGCAGCATTATGTCTCGGGTACTTGGCGGTGTCTAAGGGAACCATTTTTACCGTGGCCGAAACGCGATCCGCTGTCTTTGGATCCGCCCAAGCGACGTTCTCGGCAGTCAACGGTTGCTCAGCAAATGAGAACATCATCACTGTTTTTTGGAGTTTGTCAGTTGCTGAAATTTCGCCAAGGTCCAATTGTTGCGGTTCGAAAAGAATCGTGCGAGCCACGATCCCTTTAACGGTTAATAATACGCTGGTGTGCTCTGGATCGTTGGTTTTGATCGTAGCGTTTTGAGCAAACTCGTCGAGCACTCCAGTGGCTGTCCACTTGAGGTTGATGGCGGTCTCCTCGCCAGGTAATAAAGTGGACTTATCCAATGTGCCAATCGTACATTTACAGCTAGACCCGGCTACCTGCAGGTTCATTGGAGCGTCGCCAATATTTCTAACAAAGAATGCATGTTCTTTGGTCGATCCTTGAGCCATCGAACCAAAATCAAATGTCGTCCCTCCCTTGATCTCCAAACGCGGTGTCCCATCCTTGGAAGTTACCGGAGCTGGTTTAGTTTCTGTCGCACTGGCGATCGCCTCGCTGGAAACATCAGGCGACGAGTTCGACGATGCCGAAGCAGGCACATAAAATCGCTCTTTCAAATTGGTATAAGTCAAAGCGTGCTGGAACCATCCGATCAGCGATCCCAAAATAAGGGCGAGAACGCTGGCAACAATAATTCTGGTCATGGTATTACCCTCGGATAGAATCGTTCGTGAATACAAACAGAGAATTACGAATGAATCGGCACATCGTCAACTGCGACGAGGGCGCGGAAGCGATCAGTATTCGAATCCAGGTCTCAGGGAAATTGCGCCCAGCAGTCAGCGATTGTCGCGGGACGTCGCTGAGTTTGTACGTATCCAGTTTAGCAAAGGTTCGGCTTGCGCCCATGGTGAGCCGTCCGATGAACGCACCACCGCTCCAGCAGAAAACCCTTCAGGTAAGTAGGGGAGCCAAATCAATTGGTTGGCAATGCGCTGATCTTCATGTTCTATGAGTTGCTCCAGCGCCAGCCCCCGGTTTACCTGCTGATGCGCGACCTCCCAACTCCCCAGAGCGGCTGCAATCATTGCATTTTGTATGATTAATTGCATGCTACCTGGGTAACGCTTCTCGGCCTGAGCATAAAAATGCTGAGCCTGCTTCAAATGCTCGTTCTCTTCGATCGCTCCGTTCAATCTCTTGTGAGATCCTGCCAGAGTCAGCGCTGTATCGCCAGCCAATTGCCAATTGAGATGACTGATCGAATCGTTCTCCAACAACTTGTCGATTGCTTGTGTTAGCCTGCCACTTAGAGCCGCCAATTGAGCTGGTGACTCAGCGACACTGATTTCTTGTCCCAATAATTGACAAATGCCGACCAAGGGTGCTGAATCCAGTCGATCCGCCTGAGCAGAGCGTTCAAGATAATCTAATCTTTCACTTGCGTCTCGAGCGCGGCCGGACTGTTGAAAGAGAGTCCAACTGAGCGATACCGGCCGCCAAGTTTGTACAAGGAAAACTGCCAAACAGCACAGCACAACAATCGTAGGCAACCAAGGTCGGCACTGCACTAACGACAAGACTCTCCCTTTTGGTAAGTCTTTTTTTGTTGGCGTCCCTGCCAAGGGAGATGGTTCATGAAATTCGGCGCCACGCAACTGGGCTTGGAAAATGGCCATCAAACAAATTAGTGGAACGCCGATACCACTAGCCTGCCACGATCCGCTTGCCAGCAAGGCAATCACGATCGACAGTACGGCACACCTCAGCATATTTGTCGACGGTTGCCAAGTTGAGCGCGAGCCGACATTTGCCCACATAAATCCAGCCGCTGCCACACAAGCCGGGAGAACTGCGTCAATTTCAAGTGCCTGCCCCGTTAACGCCATCAGGCCAAGGCAAACGCTCGATCCCAACGCAGCACCCTTGATTACTGCGCGCTCCAAATTGTGATTCGCGACCCTTTGGTCACCGTGTCGCGAAGACTCTTGTGCAGAAATTACTTGACGCGCAAATAGCCCCGCAATTACCCAGAATACAATCACAATCCCCAGCGGACCGGACATGGTCGCGACAACGTCCAGCATCCAATTGTGAGGGTCTGCGATGATCTCGCTGGCACGATCGAGTTTGTAACGTGGATAGTAACTTTGAAAGTTCCCTAAACCCACGCCAAACCAAAAATGCTCGATGATCATGCGCACTGTAGCTTGCCAATAATCAACACGGAAGGCAAAACTCTTCCACGCCTCAGCTAGCACAATTCGGCCCGACGCAATCAACCACATCGCCAGTCCTGAACCGATGGCCGCAAGTGTGCAGCCTGCCGGAAGCATCCAGCGACGCAGGAGAGCGTGCTCTTTCCAAGGTCTTTCAAGGCATAAGTAAACCAATCCACTAACGACGACGGCAATCAATCCAGACCGGCTCTTGGTAAGCATGAAACAAATGACGATCATGAATATTCCAATCGTCGAGACACTTATTGGGGCCAAAGTTAGACTGATTTTTTGTTGTTTGCGTGTGCGTAGCTTGGTTGCCCAACAACCGCAGCCCAAAATAACAGCGGCACCAAGCGTCGTGGCCAGAGAATTCGCTAGCGCGAACGAGCCACTGAGTTCATTACCGTACAGCAGCCTGCTCTCAAATCGTTTGCGTTGTATTGATCCTGCGGGTGCATCGATGCCTTGTTGGCGAAGCATGCCGTCTGGGTCACTGACATACTGCAGTTGCACGCGGCGAAAACCGATGGCAATCTGATGAAGGCCAATGGCCGCTTCTGCCACACAACAGGTAAGGATCAGGACCATCAAAACTCGGCGAATTTCGCTGTATCGCGATAAAACAAAGACAATCCAATAACACAACCCCAGTGAGATCACTTGCCAAAAGCCGTTCCACGCTGCGCGCCCATTACCCTCCTGGTTCGCCACCACACAGGAAACTACCAGCCAACCCAGACAACTCGCAACAGGCCAAGTTTTCCATGACAGCACACTCCAGTCGTTGTATTTGGCAGCCAACAGCGTTAGCAGCGCTGCCAGCAACCATCCAAGATTCTGGACCAGTGCTTCGCCCGAATAAACACTGCGTCCATCGGCCGGCATCAAGAAACTGATCGACACCAAGGCACCTATGCTGGCCACCGCCAACTGCGGCAGTGCACGTTTGACCTGTTCGTCGGTGATCAGGCGACGCGACATCGGAAACTGAGTGACTCGTTGCTCCCTGGTTGGTTCAATTCGGGTCAGTCGACGCTTGTTACGCACGGATCGTTCCATGAAATAATGGAAGGGCTAATTGCTGAGGTAGCCAATTCTATTCGGCAAGCTGCCAACGCTTGCAGCAAGTTAATTACTTGGGCTGCCGAAATCCAGCCACTCGGAATTGACGAAACGCTGATGTGGTTGGAATCTTGCCTTGTAACATAGATGTTTGTTGGCGGCAACGTACATGCCCAAGTATAACCAGCGACGATTGGTCGAACGAGCAAGCTCGATTTGTCGCAAAATTGCGTATGTCCCTAAGCTCATCCAAGAATACTCTGGATCGAAAAAACAATAAACGGCCGACAACGATTTAGCACCGACATCGGTGACCGAGATCGCCAGCAAGCGGTTATCGAGCCAAAAGCTTAATTCCCAAACTTCGAGACAAGATTCGACCAAGAATGATTCGTACTCAAAATCTGTGGCTTCACTCTCATCATGAGCTAGTCCGCGTTCCTCTCGATGGCGATTGAACAGCCGGACGCGAGCGGGGTCCAAAATTGGAGGATGGATCTGCATTGACAATTGAGCGTTGCCCGCGCGAAGCACACGCCGCATCGACTTCGTTTCTATAAACTGCTGCACATCTAGTCTGAGTGGCTGGCAGGCTTGGCATTTTGGGCAATTGACATGGTAATAAAATCGACCTGAACGACGATAACCACGTTCCAGTAGGTGATCGACTTCGTGCGGACGCAGCTCCGCTTGGGGCAGCTCCAACGGCATTCTCGCGATCTTATCGGGCAGATAGGGACATGGACTTTCTTGATCCAGAACCAGTATTAATGAGCTTAAGTCGTGCATTCGATGGCCACCGCCGCCGCCTGGCCATGAGGTGTAAAACTGACGATCATCGCACTACGTGCATTCGACGTTGATTCGATTTCTCTGACAACATTGATGGGACATGTGGGGTCAGGAAACTCGAAGCCCATGATCGGCAATCGCGTTTTATGCTGCAGACACAGTAGGCTGCGCAGCAACTCGACCATACCACTTGCGGCCCCCACCAGCCCAATATTTCCTGCCGCCGTAGTAACGGGTACATTTCCTAACGTTCGCTGGATCGCAGACGCCTCGGTTTGGTCCAATCTACGTTCAGAAAATCCTTGCCCCGCGACATGGTCGATTTGTGATGGAGAAATCCCCGCATCCAGTAGCGCTGTTCTGATTGCGAGGGCGATCGCTTCGTCACTGCCTGACAAGTGCACTTGGGGAGTTCCGAATGCATTTCCACAACCTCGTACCCTGCCCCAAATGTGAGCGCCCCGCCGTCGTGCGTGCGCATGGTTTTCTACGATGATCGCCGCCGCACCTTCGCCTGGCACGATGCCACACCGCCGAGCATCAAATGGTCTTGCTACGTTGACATCACCTAGCGTCGCAGGCGCATACATGGCTTGATGTCGATAGACCAACCTTGAGGGATGCACTTGTTCGCCCACCGCCCCGACAATCATTACGTCAGCGGTTCCTCTTTCGATAATCGCGACCGCTTCCTGCAGGGCAACCAAGCCACTGACCTCCTCCTGAACAATCGAATTGTTCGGGCCCTGAGCATCTACCGCAATCGCAACATGGCAAGCCGGCATATTCGGCAAGTACTTCAACATCCACAGCGGAGCGATTTCGCGTAGCCCTACATTGCCCCACAATTTGTGGTCAAATTCCTGCTCGATAATGGCAGCCTGCGTAGCCGCAAACAAGTCCTCCATATCACCAATGGATGCTTCTGTGCCACACACGACTCCCACTCGCTTCTGGTCCAACGAACTGTCTGCAAAACTGGCGTCTTGCCAAGCCAGGCGCGCTGCAGCAAAAGCCAGTTGCACACTGCGGCTCATGACCTTTAACGACTTGCGAGGTACCACATGCGCTTTGGCGTCAAAACCGCAGATGGGAGCACCGGAATAATGTGTGACTTGGCTACCAGGTGGACCCTCAACGGGTTTAATCGCGCATTGGCCAGCGTTTAGAGAAGACCAAAATTCTTCTCGCCCAATTCCGAGCGCGGTCACACAGCCCAAGCCAGTTATCACAACGTCGTCGCGATTGCTCATACAAGGCACCGCCATTGTACAGTTATCGCAAGCTCGCCGGATTTAACGGCAATAATTCGCATGGCCATCACACCCAAGCCATCAACGGATTACCGGGCAAACGTCAAACCAACTTCTGCCTTCGCTCTCGATCCACAACATCGATTCGCGAGGCCCCCACTCAGACAATGCGTAACTATTCAGTCGCGGAGCTGCGTCGCTTCGCCAGGTTGATATGATCGGATCAATCAGTCGCCAAGCCCATTCGACTTCGTCGCTCCTCGCAAACAAGCTGGCATCTCCCGACAATGCGTCTTGCAACAGTCGCTGGTAGGAATCCTGCAATTCACCTGTCTGATGGCCATCAAAACGAAAATCTAACTGACTGAGTCTGAGCTGCATCTCTTCATTCGGGATTTTGGATTCAAAGTGCAATTGGATTCCCTCGGCAGGCTGGACCTGAATCACCAAACGGTTACCGACAGGCTTAGTTCGCTGACTGTTTCCAAACAGGATATGAGGAGGCTCACGAAACTGAACCACGATTTGAGTGGTCCGACAACTCATGCCTTTCCCACTGCGCAAATAAAAGGGAACGCCTTTCCATCGCCAATTATCGATGTGCAACTTGAGCGCTGCAAACGTCTCAGTTTGGCTATCGGAATCGACTCCATCTTCGTTCAAGTAACCGTCATACTGACCGCGAATGGAGTTATTCGAGATATCCGCCGTCGACATAGCCCGAACCGCTTGCAACACCTTTACTTTTTCATCTCTCACCAAGTCGGCATTAAAGCGAGCTGGACTTTCCATGGCAATGATCATCATCAATTGAAACAAGTGATTTTGAAACATGTCGCGCAGGACGCCCGAACCATCATAGTATCCACCGCGTCGTCCAACCGTCACCTCCTCGGCCACGGTGATCTGTACATGGTCGATGTAGTTGCGATTCCACAGAGGTTCAAAGATCGAGTTTCCAAAACGCAAGACCAGAATATTTTGTACCGTTTCCTTTCCCAAGTAATGATCGATGCGGTATACCTGATCTTCTCGAAAAATTTGCTGCGTGAATTGATTCAGGTGGTGGGCCGAAGCCAAATCGGTACCAAAAGGCTTCTCGATAACAATGCGCCGCGGTGCCCGCGTATCATCGGCCAAACCGGTTGCGCCCAGCTGTTCAATGGCCTTTTCATATAACTGAGGCATCGTGGAAATGTAATAAACTCGCGCGGCATCTCGAGCATCTTCAAGCTCCGTTAGCTTCTTGGCGAGTTTCGCAAAATCATCCGACGATTGTATATCGCCGGGTTGATAAAACACGTTCTGAGCAAACGCTTGCCATGACTCTGCTGTGAAGGTTTGCTTCAGAAATGCGGCTGTTGAGGATTCGAGTTGTGCGCGCCAGTCGCTACTCGAAAGTGGGCTGCGCGCCACCCCTACAATGCGAGTGTCGGGCGGTAATCGTTGGCGTTGGAAAAGTCGATACAGGGCCGGAATTAGTTTTCGGCTTGTTAAGTCCCCTGACGCTCCGAAGATGACCATCGTGTGCGCCACTACATTCTCCTGCTGCAATGTGTATCGTCCAACTCACCTATCGAATTTCATGATTAGTTTCTGCGCAATCCCACGCTCGTACGCAGACTCAATTTCCATTACTCGTGCGCGCCTAGTCGGTTTGACGTTCCTGCATGTTATTTAAAAAGTACTCGCAGATTACCGCATCCACAGACTCCAAATTATTGGGGAGATCTGCGCAATTGCAACCACTCCGAATGGAAAGTTCCCGGGCGATCAAGTCGTTGGTAAGTGTGAGCACCAAAGTAATCACGTTGTGCCTGTAACAAATTGGCAGGCAGCCTTTCACGTCGGTAACTGTCGTAATATGCCAAGGCCGTCGAGAAAGCCGGCGCCGGTACACCCAGTTGCGTTGCCGCGATTAATACTGCGCGCCAGGCAGCTTGACTATCATCGATAATGCGTTTGAAGTAGGGGTACAACAATAAGTTTTCCAAATTGGGTTGTTCATCAAATGCTTCTTTAATGCGGTCGAGAAATTGAGCACGAATGATACAACCTCCGCGCCACAGCAGTGCGCAATCACCGTAATTCAAATTCCATTTATGTTCCGCGCTGGCGGCCTGCAATTGCACAAATCCTTGAGCATAACTGCAGATCTTTGAAGCATACAACGCTTGACGCACTGCCTCGACGAATCCCTGTCGATTTTGGATCATCTGGCGCACCGGTTCTCCAATCGCTGCATTATCTTGAGCCTTAGGGCCGGACAACACCTGGCTGGCTCGAACTCTTGCGTCCTTGACAGCCGAAAGACAACGGGCGTAGACCGCTGTGGTCACAAGAGTACTTGGGACGCCCAGATCCAAGGCAAGTTGGCTCATCCATTTGCCGGTTCCCTTTGCACCTGCGGCATCGACAATCTTGTCAACCAAGTGCCCTTGTTCGCCTGGCTGGTCGTCTTTGACACTAAAGATATCGCGAGTAATTTCGATCAGATAGCTTTGCAAATCCCCGCGATTCCATTCCGCAAACACTTCGTACAATTCATCATTACTGAGCCCGGCGACGTCGCGCAAGATCTGGTAAGCTTCGCAAATCAACTGCATGTCACCATATTCGATGCCATTGTGGACCATCTTTACATAGTGACCTGCACC
The DNA here is from genome assembly GCA_964625155.1 of uncultured Pirellulaceae bacterium. GTDB lineage: Bacteria > Planctomycetota > Planctomycetia > Pirellulales > Pirellulaceae > Aureliella. The sequence goes on along the minus strand of CAZVBC010000013.1, from coordinate 941 downwards.
GCGAGGACCAACCCATTCGCAGCACGGGATATCGCCGCGAGGACCGACTTTGGCTGCGATCGCTTGGAAGATCGGTTTGACCAAGGGCCAGGCTGCTGGCGAACCACCCGGCATCATACTGGGCCCCTTTAGTGCGCCCTCTTCACCTCCGGATACTCCAGTGCCAACGTACAACAAGCCTTTACTTTCGACGTAGGCCGTGCGCCGCTCGGTATTCGTAAAATGCTCGTTGCCTCCGTCAATGATGACATCACCCGGTTCAAGATGTGGCAGCAATTGCTCAATAAGATCATCTACTGCACTGCCAGCTTTAACCAGCATCATCACACGCCTCGGGCGGCGTAAGGACGCGACAAGCTCAGCGATGCTATGGCAGCCGTGAAGATTTTTCCCTTTGCCACGACCGTTAACCAATTCGTCAACTTTTTCGACGGTACGATTGAAGACTGCCATGCGAAATCCTCGGCTCTCGACATTTAAAGCCAAGTTCTCGCCCATTACCGCCAACCCAATTAGCCCAAAATCACACTGAGCGCTCATGATTTTACAAATCCGACGTTGTTTGCCCAAAAAGAAAGTTTGTGAACACTCGCAATAGAAGCAAAAGTACCCTCGCTGACCCGAGCACCGGCGGTCACCGAGTTCGCAAAGGCCAGCGCTGATCACTAAATCATTATCACTTTTGACTTGAATTATTTAGGTTATAGGCGAACCCGCTAACTTTGAAACCCGTCCCACTTGAGTTCCCCTCATAAATTCCCCGCCTGCACCGTGGCCTAACAAAAAGTTTCTGGAAAATTCTGCAAAAGTTCCACAACCCTCCCAACCGAATTAAATCCACACGGTACCCTTGACGCATTAGTAGGGGCTTTGTAGAAAAACCAACATCAGGCGCTGTAGCCAAGTGGCTAAGGCAGTGGATTGCAAATCCACCACGCGTG
>CAZVBC010000012.1:24112-38002 GCA_964625155.1 uncultured Pirellulaceae bacterium | reverse complement strand
AGGATTTGGCATAGCTGCTCAAGCTGTACCGATAGTCCCGGTGGTAATTGAGTAATATCTTTCAGTTGTTGACGAGCGCTTTCGCAGGCTGTGTAAATTGGTAACCATTCCACTTCAGTTAGGTCCGTGTCTGCGGCTATTTCGGCAGTCCAAGCGACAATGTCCTGAAGTTCGCTAAGTGCGATTTGCCGCTCTCCTGGCTGGCTGCCGTGGACGATGGATAGTCGTAAACGGATTGCTTTCGCTGCGTCAGCAAGTCCAGCCGGCCAATGTGCCGGTTGCACATGATCGAGTTCATGTAGCGACCGTTTCGCTGGACCGCATCCTGCCACAACTAAAACGGCTCCAACCACTATTGCGATTGTGCCCATAAAGTTTTGGTGGATGTGAATTTTCATTGATAAGTTGGAACCTTCACAGAAGATATCATCGAGTCGATGATCGACTCGGAGGATCGCCCTCGGGCAACCAAACGAACCGACAGAACAGGTCTTGCAACCTCTTGAACGTCATCCGGAATGACGTACTCGCGGCCTGCTAATAACGCCCAACTCTGCGCCACACGCTGCCAAATCAGCATTCCTCGCGGACTGACACCCAAGACGACTGAGTCGTGCGCTCGCGAAGCCTCACATAGTTCAACTACATACTTCTGGATAGCTGTGTCGATACGAACTGCCGACGCTTGTTGTTGCAACGATGCGAGAGAGTCAAGCGACAAGGGTGCAACTGTTGATTGAGGCACAGACGCCGGAGTATTCGCAGCTTCCAAGATTGCCAATTGCGCAGCGGCGTTGGGATAGCCGATCTCCAATCGCATGGCAAATCGATCCAATTGAGCCTCGGGTAGAGGATAAGCACCGTGATTGTCGATCGGGTTTTGCGTGGCAATTACAAAAAAAGTTGGCGCCAACACGTGCGTGTGGCCGTCGATGGTAACTTGCCTTTCAGCCATCGCTTCGAATAAAGCGCTCTGAGTCCGTGGTGTTGTACGATTTAGTTCGTCTGCCAACAAAATGTCGGAGAATACTGGACCTGGGTGAAAGTCGAATTCGCGACTCTTTTGATTAAAGAGACTAAAACCGGTGATGTCCGTAGGCAACAAATCTGGAGTACATTGAATTCTACAGAATTTGGCATCAAAACTCTGTGCGATCGACTTCGCTAATGTGGTCTTGCCTAAACCCGGCAGATCGTCGAGCAACAAGTGCCCTCGTGCCAACAAGCATGCCAACACCAGCTCGATTTTGTCTCTCTTGCCAAGCAATATCATATTTAGTCGCTCGCGCAGTACGCTGAGCGTGTCTGGCGTGTTGGCTCTAACCATTGCGTGGCTTTCAATGCCGAGAGGTTGTTCGGCGAGCGCAATTACAGGTTTTTGAATTTGCATGCGTCTTACTTGATTTCCTCGGGTGCAGGAACAGCCAATAGATCGTGTGCCAGTGAACGTCCGCTGCGGCTTCGTGAAAGGCATCGTACGGTCAAGTTCCACCACAACGTCTTTAAAGCGACAAGTCCGTCCGGAGACAATGACGTCGCTCCTCCGAACCATACACGATCAGCTTCGTCACATAGCCTTTGGAGTGCTCTCCGGAGAGTGTTCTCAGTTAGTTCGGTCTGAGCAGCTAACCAATGCCTAGGCACGATTGATCGCGGGCGTGGACGACCAGCCAGCCAACCTCGCAATTCTAGGATGTAGAGAAGTAACCGAATTCGAGTTCGATGGTTGAGGAGCCCGACGATCAACCAAGCGGCACAGCAACCAATCTCAAACAAACTTGCCCGCAAACGCCAAATCACAGCAGACATTACGCCCGCACTTACCAGCGCCGTGAGTATCCTTTGCCACTGATGCGACAACCAGTAAGCCCACGAAATGTGATAGACTGGCTCTGCGAATCCAGGGGTCGGTTCCAATGGCACCCATTGCTTGTCGGCAACTTGAATTTCCAACCAGGCGTGCGTATCCTCTGCTGTGATCGCAGCTTCACCGGTCCATGGTTGAGAGCGGTGAGGGGCCACGTAAAATCCTGTTACAAACCGAGTGTGATATCCCACGTGTCGCAACATAATTGCAGCAGCAGTTGCAAACTGTACGTCATTGCCTCGTTTCAGCCTTACGAAGTTTTCCAGCGGATTGGCTTCGTCTGTACTCGTTGCTGTGCTGCGATCGAACACAAATTCCTTGCGTAGCTGTTGGATGATCGAATTAACCTGCGGCCATCCTCGCTCGTAGTCCCCACCCCATTTTTCGGACAGTTTTCCCAGCAATGCTGGCTCAGGCAAATTGCCTTCGCCGTTTGCGATATATCGGGGAGCGTGTGCGGTCAAAACCTCGAGCTTTCCCAGGTCGATCTCGCTGTTGACCAGCCGCAAAATCGTATAATCTGGCACTTTCTCTCGTCCAGGCATGATCAGGCATTCGTCAGGTGTAACCGCAAAGAAATCGGCTCGATTTACCATGTCGATATGCCAAAGTTTGTTTCCCGCTGGAGTCGGCAATCGTGCAGAACCATAACGCATGAACTTGAGTGCTTCGCCAATCGCACCCACGTATGGTCCACTGATCCCCATTCGCTCAGGTGCTGAGGAGTACCAATGCTTTTCTCCGATGATGGACTCAAGCACACTCGATTCAACTCGCCTCGGTTCGCTGTGGCTCCAATTCACACCATCAAATTCGTCAAACCGTTCCACAGCTAAGGATATTCCTCGCCGGCCAATCCAATACATGATTGCCTCCGAGTCTCGGTCGCGGGTGTGTTGGTGTATGCGCGAGCGACGGTGTGTTGAAAATGTAGCAGACGATTGTCGTGATTCACCAGGACGATGATGTTGGTCTTGATTCATTGGGTCGAGCGACAAGGCAACTGCCATTTCATTTCGCTTCGGGCGAATCGGCTCCCCAAATGTCTCGCTGTAGAGATCGAACAGGCTTGGTTCAGGAGAGTCGAGAAACTGGTTGGTTTCCACGGCACCGAACGCCGAAGCGTTCTCTTTCGCAGCCACGATTGCCGCTCCATCTCCAACTCCTGACCTGGCAGTTGAGTCGTGCTGCGAGGTTCCTCCACTGGTCGGTAACAATTCCCAACCGAGTGGATGCGAAGTAGTCAGCCAACCTGACGCCAACCAAGCCGCCACAACAAACAAGCAGGTCCCCACACCTACTGTCATTGGCTGAGTCAAGCTTGCTCGGTCAACAGTAGTTGCCATACAAGTGTCGACTCGTTCCCAATGATTGGCAACCAACCACCATAGGCAAACAACGGCCCACAATAATGCGAAAACTATAGCACTGGTTTGATCGGAACTGCAGGTGATAAACAAAGTTAGAAACCCGCTGGCAACCACGGACAGGCTGACATGTCTCCGCACTTGACTGCATGCAGCCATCAACATCGCACCCCAAGCCAATGCGGTCATGAGAGATAATTCTTGGCTGGCTCCTTGGCCCACGATCTTGAAAATAACGTTCATTAAGATTGGTGACAAAACTACAGCACATGCCGACAATAGTTTTGCCCAGCTCGAAATTGATTGTTCCAGCTTTTGTATGAGCCAACGCCTGAGCAGGGCGAAGATACTTGCCGAAATGAGCAATTCCATCGCTAGCCATGCCCACGGCTGAACAGTAGCCCTCAAACGCACCAGAGCCAGCAGCGATATAGTCGCCAAGAGACAGGCTTCAAGTCGGCGCCGGCTTGATACTGCTCCCAGCAGATACGCGCTTTGCTGAGAATCGCGAATCAAGCTGGCATGCGCAGGAGATCGTTCATGCGACACAATCTGCATGAATCACCCTCCGCAAGATTTCGTTGACTTGACGGCTCAGGTCCTGTCGCACGTCGAGTGTGTGAGAATGAATTTCGCCAACGGATTGCCAACGACCTGGTTTCGCAAATTGAAATCCCACTAAGTAGGGCAGATCGCCGGGATTGACTAATTTTGAATCGGGTACCCCAATTCGAATCAGATGTTCATTAATATTTACTCCATCGGCATTAGCCAAGTGATGTGCTTTGTTCGACGAGCCGTCTAGAGGTACAGCCGCTAATCGATCCATTGCCTGCTGGACTCCTCGTGAACAGGTTGAAATCGCGAGGATCTCTTCGCCGATGCGCAGTCGCACAGGAGTGTGGCGGCCATGCAACAACATCGCCAATCCTGCTGCAATACGCACGCGCCAAGCCAAGTGATCGCGATTATCCATTCGGTTGCCAACCAGCCGCCGAGCGTCTAAATCGATGGTCACAGTCGCTCTTTGGGGTGCGCTGCGCTCACAGACGATCATCGAACCTTGTCGAGCCGATTGAACCCAGTGGATACTGCGCAATCGATCACCTTGCCGAAAAGGACGGACACCGGAAAACATACCTTGATCACCTTGCCGAGTTCCTTCGCCAACTTCAGCGTGATGACCCAGCGACATCTCACATTCTTCATTGATCGGAATCTGAAATGGCCAAACTACTAAGCGTTCGAATTGCGAAACCGTGCGACGAGCTGTCCAGATCCCAAAAGGGAATGAACAACTTAATACAGGAGCCGACACTGGGTAGTGCCCGCGATAGTGCGGAACGACTTTCAAACGAAAGCAAGCTCGGCTCAGCGGAGGTACCTGCGCGAGCACAACGTCAGGAGGCAGTTCCACGTCATTTGGTTGATCGATATTATCGATTGGTGCGGCCAGATAGCCTTCGATCGCCAGTCCCCACAAAGGAATCGGCAGACGATTCTGAACCGATAACTTCAGCTCGCCCGCTTGGCCTTCCGAAACAACCATCGACAGCGGTTCCAATCGGCAGGTAGTTGAGCGTACCGCTAACCAAGGAAAAACTAAGCCTACCGCAATAATTGACGCTAACCCAGCCGCCAGCGCCCATCCTAATGGGCTGAGGAATAGCCCAACCAAAACACTAGCCAGTCCAGCGACAACAAACCATCCGACGGGTTCCTTTAGCCAATAGACATACCGATTTAGCCAAGGGCAAAAGTCGGTGTTCAGCAACCGAGTGACGAACTCCGAGCGATTGAAAGGCACACACGCCTTTTTCTCGGACACTGTACTGAGAATCGTTGACATAAAGAAAGCTTTCTGACACCAACCCTGGGCAAGATACGAAAACCCAAAGTTGTAGGGTTTATGCATCGAAGAATCGATTAAGGAGGAGTACCGCACTTGCTCACCGAACGTCGCTTAAAGCAAACTTGCGCAACACCGTTCACAAATCAGCGAACTACGGTTCAGCTCAGCTTGCCCGGTCGCGACCAGTAAACTTCGTTCAGATGCGAAACACCCGATTGCATTACCAACGGAGTTTTGAGAGAGTCAATAATTGAATCGCTGTGAAACTTGTTGATAAATCGACAAGGGGGACCGAGGCGCGAGGCCATCAATCCGCAACTTTGGCTATCCATGTCGCAGATTAACTAGGCACATGCCTCGGAGATTACTGGCGGCCCACGTGGAGCAGAAACCAGTAGAAACGTTCCCTGTTCCCACACGCAGATAACATTCGCGAGTTTTTCCACCGGTGGAGACACTGATTCTGCGGACGTATCGCCACCGTCGCACGATGTAGCATCGTGCGCCAGCACAATCGCTCGGCACACTGGGCACGAATCAGAATCGTGGGGAGGTGAGTCATTCTCCCCTGATGTGTCGTCAGGTAAGGCTTGCTGTCCTGCATGATGCTTGCAGCAACATGAACTCGATTTGGCAAACTCAGCTTTCGAATCGCAACTAGACATGCAATTCTCAGCTTGGCAAACCAGACCTATACAAAGGCACGGTCCGTGTGTCAGCATCACAGTCTCGCTGATGAACAGCGACACCATCGCTATGAGGGCGATGCTTGACCGGAACTGATACATTTCAAATCCAATTGATCGAAAACTGAACCTCATTCACAGTAGGCTTACATGCGTAGGATACGCATCTGCATCTAGATGGGTTCATTAAAGTTGTGCGCACTAGCATGTGTCAAGCCCCGTCACGGTAAACACTGGCAACTTTTTTAGCGAGTAACAGCTATGATCCAAGTAAAACATGCGCGGAATAATCGTCGATTACTCGGCTTCCTCAACTTCCAATCGTAGTATTTCAGCTTGATTAGGTTGAGGAATATACGTGCGCGTTCGCACGCCGTCTTTCCTGGAAAGTGCGTACCGAGGGTGTTCGATCGATATCTGAACGGGGAGGCCGATCGGTAATCCGCTCAATTGTGCTCGTCCAAAGCGGTCGGTCATGGCGATTGATGCAAACGGTTGATGGAACATTGGCTTAGTCTTCGAACCTAATTGAACACGCAGTGTGTCGCGAGAAGATTGAAAATTGTTGTGAGCCAGCAAGCCTGATTTATAGAGCCAAAGATTTGCATGGGCGACAACCGATATTCCTGCCGGCCTGTCTGTCCCCGAACTTACATCGACATTGATGTTCGTGGTTGGCTCCATCTCCATTGTTACGTCAAGTCGGTCGCTGGGCAGGTCAAACAATTGGCCGGTTATCGATTGCGGGTTTTCAGGCAAAGTGGACTTGGAAATCCAGCCCTCACATATGGAGAGCAATTGCACTTGGCCACCGCGCGGCAGTGATGGCAGCGCAAACGTACCATCTGGATTTATGGCCACCGTTTCTTGCCAAGTCAGCGAAGGATCTTCACGAACCTGAGATGCGCCAGCCGGCTGGGGAACGGAAACTGCATAAACACGACCGTTGATCACTGGTCGAGGTACGTTGGATGATAACTGACCTGTTACGACGGTTCCAGGAAGTAACTTGACATTGCGAATGCGTATTATTTGTCCAAGTCGAACGGGCAAAGGAAGAACGTTGCTGAACAAGTTTCGATCGCCAGGCTGAAACTGCACCAAGAGAGTTTGCCATTTGCCCGGTTTTACGCTCCGCGATTGTCGACCACTTTGCCCATCGGGCTGCCATTGGGAAGTAGCAAACGGGCCAGCCATGCAAACGGCGAATTCTGAAATTGGCCGATCAGACGGATCGACGGCCGAAATTTGAACTTCACCTCCTCTTTCTAAAACGATTTGTGTAGGACCACTTGGCGGGACAGCGATGTGTACTCGAGCATCGAGATAGTCGCGATGGCGTACACACACCGAAATCTGACGGACGCTCATGACTTCGGCACGGTAACGCACAGTTTTCGGACATGGCAATTCGCTGAGACCATTCTCACCTGTGGTTAGTTGCGGTCGCAAAGCCAATTGAGCCGCTTCCCAAGAAATCTGTTCACTGATCTCAGATAATCTAAGTGCGTACGGTTCAAGGGCGGCGTTCTCCACCACGTCTCCCTGTTCATTAACCACCTTTACGGATATAGACAGCTCTTGTAGCTCGTGTGGCTGTGACCAGGTTGGCAGTACGGAAGCGCTCGCCCACAATAAAAATGCTAATGCCAATCGTCTTGTTAACGGTATGCAGTTTTTGAAAGTTCGACTGAGTCTAGAAGCTGGCATGCTGTTACCGTTTCAGGATTCTAATAGGATCCAAATGATATAGCATAACCTGCAAGCTGATCGCTTGAACCCAGCGTTAAATCGACGGCCCCATGGACAGTTGTGCTGAGGAGCATGTTCGGTACTAGCACGCACAGCCACCACAGCCCACAATTGGTGAAGTGCATGCGTTACTTTTTTATGAAGGTGAAGCAATTATCGACTTGGTTAGTAACGCTCGATACCTGTCAAGCTAGAGATATTTTCAGGAGCAATTTAAGTGTCACCTAAACAGCTTTGCCTGATTCTGCTGGTCGAGGTTGTACTTTCTGTTAACTTGATTTCGCAAGAATTGGAATTGTCTGTCGAGCAGATTACGCGTGGGCCGATGCACCATTTTTTTGGTTACATTGGCCAATCTCAAACGACTCCATGGAATGCCAGCCAGCGCTATATCCTCATGCTGCGCACTACCTTTCATGATCGCATGCCCACCGCGAATGACCAAGCCGAGATAGTCTTACTGGATACACAACAGGGCTATCGTGAAATTGTAGTCGACCGAACGCGAGCCTGGAATTTTCAACAAGGTACGATGCTCTATTGGAATCCGGATCATCCCGAATCACAGTTTTTCTTCAACGATCGAGATACTGATACTCAGAAGATCTTTACCGTTCTATACGACGTGTCACAGCGGCGCAGAATACGCGAGTATCGTTTTGATGATTTGCCAGTTGCGAATGGTGGAGTTTGTCCCCAAGGTGGATTCTTTCTGGCAATCAACTATGCGCGGATGGCTCGCTTGCGGCCCGTAACGGGCTACCCTGATACATTTGATCCGACTGACAAATCTTTGGCGCCCGACAATGACGGACTGTTTCGAATCGATATTGATACCGGAGAACGAAAGCTCTTGGCATCATTTCGCCAGCTTCAGCAGTTGGTAGGCGAAAGGTATGAACACGCATTGGAATCGGGGTTATATATAAATCACTCGTTGTGTAATCGGACAGGAGAATATGTTTACTTTTATACTCGAGGCAATTACCAGGGTGTGCCACTATATGTCAACGTACCTTGCAGTGTTCGAACTGATGGGACTGACTTGCGGGCGCACGAGTTTATTGGCGGACATCCGGAATGGGACCTGGGAACAGTAGTTATCGGAGCCAAAGGGGACCAACAGGTTCGTTATGACATCCTTAGCGGGCAAGTGGTTGGAAGTATCGGCAAAGGAGGCGATTTTCCCAATCCGGGAGCCGACATAGCACTCTCCACCGACGGAAATTGGTTTGCTAACGGCTGGGCACTTTCTGGAGGGAAAGAGAATGCATATCTGTTAATGCGTCGCACTGACGGCTTGTTCGTGCGCTCGCCGCCATTTTCGCGAGGTAAGTTTACTGAAGGTAATCTACGCATCGATCAGGCCCCGTGTTGGAATCGAACCAACGATGCCATCCTGATTTCGGCGATGTCGGGTGAAAATACGCGTCAATCGTATATCCTGCGCCTTGTTCCGAAGAAGAAACGCGTTCCAACGTCAGCTTGGCGTCGACATACTATCGACGATTCCTCTCGCGGAGCGGATGGAATTCGCTTGGCGGATGCGAATGGAGATGGACTTCAAGATATTGTCACCGGCTGGGAAGAGGGTGGCAAAGTTAGGTTGTATCTCAATCCCGGTCACGAAAACGTCGCACAACGCTGGCCAGCAGTTACCGTCGGTTCGGTGTTTGCTCCGGAGGATGCAGTCATGGCAGACTTGGACAATGACGGAGCGCTGGATGTGATTACTTCTTGTGAAGGAAAACAACGAACAATGTTCGTGCATTGGGCTCCGCAAGATCGTGCGCGACTGTTGGACGAGAGTGCTTGGAAAACGCAGGCAATTCCTTGCACGCAGGGTCAACAAATGTGGATGTTTGCGTTGCCTGTACAAATGCACAAAACAGGCCGCTGGGAATTGGTAGTTGGTTCCAAGGGCGACCGAGCATCTGTAGGGTGGCTCGAAATCTCACAAGATGCAAGAAACGTAAATGAATGGAAGTATCATCAACTTTCCAGCGCTGGCTGGATTATGACGCTTGACGACGTAGACGTAGACCACGATGGCGATATCGATATCCTATACTCAGATCGCAAAGGACCGACACGCGGAGTCAAATGGATCGAAAATACTGGTCGGTCACTCAAAGACGGTGCGACGTGGCCGGTACACGTCATCGGGGCGGTGGACCGAGAAGTTATGTTTGTCGCTCGTGGCTCGCTAGCGAAGGATCAGGGAGAAAGTGTTTTTGCAGCGGTCAAACCGAGATCACTGCTCCAGTTCGCTCGCCCTTCCGGCGACATAAAGCAACCTTGGCGCTGGAATGCGATTGAGTTCGCGGCGGAATGTGGTACCAGCAAAGGGGTGGCTGTGGGCGACATCGACTTGGACCTTCAGCCCGATTTGGTGTTCAGTTGCGAACAGGCTGTTGGGCCACTGTCCGGCGTGCGCTGGTTGAGGAACTCGCCGGGAGCAGATGGTTGGCAAGCCTACGAGATTAGTGGCCCAAGTGGTACCAAGTACGATCGCATTGAATTAATCGACTTGGACGGAGATGGTGATTTGGACGTACTGACCTGCGAAGAAGCTGAAAACCTAGGGGTTATTTGGTACGAAAACCCAGTTCGTTAATTCTGCCTTGGTGCTGCATCTATTGCCGCTGTTCAGCGTAATGTAAATTCAGTCGTAGTCATTCAGTAACATGGAATAATCGGTTGCAGATGCTTTGAAGCGTTCAGCAAATGTCTGTGCAGTTACCTGGGATTGAGGAAACGGATTCTCAAAACCGGGCGTATCGCCGAAGCTGACACCCAACCCGCGCGCAGCAACCACGGCTGATCCTGCGGGGTCAACCTGGGACAATCTGCTGACAGCCTGTGCGATCGAAATACTCTTGATATCGGGCGGATCGTAACACACCATGTGACCGAAACGCTGCTCTTCGACTAGGCGAACTGCGTGAACTCCATATTGCGTTGCCAGTACACGATCGAAAAAGGTCGGCGACCCGCCGCGTTGTAAATGCCCTAGGACCACGCAACGTGTCTCAGTCCCCAACCGTTTTTGGATCTCCGCTGCAACCAGTTGCCCAACACCTCCCAATCGCACTTGGCCATCCTGTGTTGGCAAATCGGCTGTTACCAAAGTGCCACCAGGAAGCGAGGCGCCTTCGGCAACCACAACAAGTGTGAATCGCTTACCCATCTGAGCACGCTGAGCAATCTTCGCGCAAACGTTGTCGAACGTCCAGGGAATTTCAGGAATCAAAATGACGTCACCTCCACCAGCGATACCGGAATGGAGAGCAATCCAACCGGCATGTCGTCCCATGACCTCTAAGACCATGACCCTTTCATGACTGGCAGCAGTTGTATGCAGACGGTCGAGGGCATCGGCCGCACAGGCGACTGCGCTATCAAATCCGAAACTGAAAGCCGTGCATCCGAGATCGTTGTCGATGGTCTTGGGTACACCAACGATCGGTACTCCGACTTCGAATAATTGCTGGGCAATCGACAATGAACCATCTCCTCCAACACAAATCAGACCGTCGATATTCAGTTGACGCAAATTCTCGTATACCTGTCTCAACAATTCTGAGTTTATTGTCGCTCGTTGCTCGATGCCGATCTTTGCTGAAAATCGCCCTTTGTTCGTTGAGCCCAGAATAGTCCCGCCAAGATTAAGAATATTGGAGGTATTCGCGACATCCAAAGAAAGCGTTTGGATGGGATCAACCAGCCCCTCGAAACCGCGTAAGAAACCAACGACCTCGTAACCTAAGTGAATCGCGGTTTTTACAGCACCACGTATAACAGCATTCAAGCCGGGGCAATCGCCACCTCCAGTTAGAATCCCTATTTTTTGTCGAGAGTCTAAACTCATCTTCAACTCCTCAAGAGATGCAGCACAAGGCTTAAGAGCGGACCAAGTCGTAATTTACTGGACGCAACTCCAACACAAGAAACTACCACTTGTCGTACCTATCCGCGAGACGCTCTAGGCCTATCGATTCACGCGTAAGAAACGTAGTTAGATACCACCTTGGACGTTCCGTCCAGTCGAGTATTCGCGACGCTTTGCAGCTCGATAGCTCGTAGTCAGGCTTGTTACCACAACATATTCTAAAAAACTTCCAATCCTGGAAATTGAGAGCTGGAGCCGTCGAAGCGGTTTGTAGATCAATAACGGAATTTCGGGGAGTACTAAGCTAGTGCCTGAACTTGGAAGTCTCTTCCCGGGTTATTGACGGTATTTTTCCCACCTTGCAGAATATGCGTTACGCATCAGCTTACGTATATCGCTGTTGGATCGACATTGCTCTCTGCGGTAAAAGCTGCATCGTTCAGTACGATTTGAAACGCGGTGGACGCTGTGAGCGTAGAGTTGGGTGAATGGACTGAGTAGCGACGTTGTCTCTTTTGTGACCGACCTATCAATTCGCCATACCATTATCCGGTCGTGTGTCGAAGCCAAAAAATACTGCGTGTTACCGCAGTGGCGCTAACTGGTCCTACAAAAGCCTTTCCTTTGATCGAAACTGACGCTTCCCAACTGAGCAAGTGAATCAAAGATCTTTAACCGTGATGAAGGCAAGTAAGTGAGTTCGAACGTGAGCGTTACCGTCGAGGAAGCTTTAGCCTGTTTTCGCCCTGAAATACGTTCGATGCAAGCGTATATTCCAGGCGAGCAACCACAGCATGGCTCGAAGGTAATCAAGCTGAACACTAACGAGAATCCTTATCCGCCTGCCGCACAAGTGATTGACGCGATCAAGGAAAGAGCGAGCCAGCAACTGGAGCGTTATCCTGATCCGTTAGGTACATCGTTTCGCGTGCGTGCGGCCGAAGTATTTGGTATTCCGCCGGATTGGTTTCTTTGCGGAAATGGCAGTGACGACATACTCACGATGGTGACTCGTGCGTTTGTTGGACAAGGCGACTTGTTGAGACTGCCGTATCCGAGTTACATACTCTATCGCACTTTAGCGCAACTTCAGGGTGCGGACTACGAAGAGGTCCGGTTTCGTTCGGACTTTTCTCTAGCGGACGATTTTTCCAAATTCGACTCGCGTCTCAAGCTAGCCTTTTTGCCGAACCCCAACAGTCCCAGCGGAACGGCGTTACAACCCGCACAAATACTCCAACTAGCGAACCGCTTGCCGTGTCCCCTTTTGGTCGATGAGGCTTATGCCGATTTTGCCGACTCGAATTGCCTCGACTTGGTTCGCCAGAATCCCCGAATCATGGTTTCGCGGACGCTAAGTAAGTCCTACGCACTTGCGGGTTTACGCTTCGGGTTCTTGGTTGCTCAGCCCCCTTTGATCGAAATGCTACGCAAAGTAAAAGACAGCTACAATTGTGATGCACTGAGTATCGCCGGTGCGACAGTGGCCATTGGCCAGCAAGATTGGTTGAGTGCAAACCGTCGCCAGATCATTGCCACTCGTAACAGAATGACTCAATCCTTGCGTGGTTTAGGCTTTACTGTTCAGCCCTCGCAAGCCAATTTTGTGTGGTGTACGCGGGCCGATCGAGCGGTTAAACCCATTTACGAACAATTGAAGTCAGAGCAAATTTTGGTGCGCTACATGAACTATCCCGGCTGGGGCGACGGGCTGCGGATCAGTGTTGGCAGCGACGAACAAATTGATGCCTGTTTGGCATTGCTGGAGAAAATCCTTTGTCCATAACGCGAACTGCTGAGATCGTCCGGCAAACTGCGGAAACTAAGATTTCGTTGCGTCTGCATATTGACGGAACGGGAGCCAGTCGCATTGAGACAGGAGTCGGGTTCTTAGACCACATGCTGACATTATTTGCCAAGCACGGTTTGTTTGATCTGGACGTTCAGTGTAACGGAGACACGCACGTTGATGCTCACCATACGACCGAAGATATTGGTATCTGCTTGGGTAAAGCTTTTGCGCAAGCAATAGGTGACAAAGCTGGTATCGCGCGGTACGGGCACATCGTCTTACCCATGGAAGAGTCATTAGTAACAGCGGCTATCGATCTTAGCGGGCGAAATTATTTAGTATTCCAAGCACCGATTCCGGCTGACAAAATAGGTGACTTCGATAGCGAGTTGGTGGAAGATTTCTGGTATGCATTTGCCAGCAATGCCATGTGTAACTTACATGTCGTATTGCACTATGGCCGCAATAGCCATCACATCGTGGAGGCGATATTCAAAGCCACCGCTCGCGCCCTTCGCATGGCGATTCATTTGGATGCAAGGCAGGCGGGGATTCCCAGTACCAAGGGCATACTGTAACCGCAAAGCAATATGCTAGCTCTGCTCATTGCCGCAGAATCTCAAGGCCGCAGAATCTCAAGGCTGCAGAATAACGCCCAGCCCGAGCCAATGGCCAGCGACAG
>CAZVBC010000012.1:0-24012 GCA_964625155.1 uncultured Pirellulaceae bacterium | reverse complement strand
GCAGAATCTCAAGGCTGCAGAATAACGCCCAGCCCGAGCCAATGGCCAGCGACAGTTTGAGAATTAATGGCCCCGCACAACATCAAGTCGATTCGAAGCTTGATTTCACGAAGTATTCGGACATCCAATCGGTAGTCGGTTTTGAGTTCGCAGATCGACTTTTGATCTGAGAATGCGAGCCAAACAAAGGAGCCGCAACAGCCGTCGAAGCCAGTCTGCGATTGTCTGGTCGGTTTTCTGTTTTTACATTGAAGTTAGCTTGTGAATCGTGAATGCGCCGTAAATCATTGGTTGGTAACCATTCTACAGAAGCCATTTTTTTCGATTCCTCAGGCATCCACGAATCAATAAGTCTTCCCGTGAAGGAATTATCGGTTCACACCCGTGCATGATTGAACACGATTTGGTGTCAATCACCCGAATCCGCTCTTTTTAAGCTGTACTCATTGTCCGCCACCTGTCAGTCTCATCGCTTTCCTCGAGTCGGACGTTATTGTTTACTTGATCGCGGTCGCGTGACACAACTACAACAACCAAACTATTTTTTTGGTGGTTCGTATGGATCGGGTGTGCCAACGGGAATTGGTGGTTCAACTTTCAAGCTGGCTTGAAAATCAGCGACGATCTTATTGACTGGATAATAAACCCACGTATCAAAAGTTCCACCGACATGACGTTCCTTAGGATCTTCGATCAAATTGATGACTCGTGGATTGGGCAACGGCTGAGGAGAGTCGAACATGAACTCTTGCCACACAAAATGTACTTTCCAATTTCGCCATTTGACCGCATGCAATACGTCGCCGACGTAACATGGAAACCCTTCCCGCAACGATTTCTCTTGTTTCCCAAGCAAGAAACTGCTTTGGTCCACTCCGTCAATGATCCGGTCGCGCGGAATCTCTGCTCCGGTGAAGTGAGCAAGCGTGGAGAAAATATCAACTTGATGCACAATTTCATTGCTGATCTTTCCAGCAGGAATGTGGTTTGGCCAGCGCATGATACAGGGAGCCCGCAATGATCCTTCCATGGCAGTAAAATAAGAGCCCGACCATGGGCCGGCCCAACCTCGCCACGGCAGTAACTCCTCTGGGCCATTGTCGCTAGCAAAAATCACTAAAGTATTGTCCTCAATCCCCAATTCCTGAAGAGTATCAAGTACCTGCCCGGCGCGATGGTCGAGTTCAGCAAGCGAGTCCGAGAAATCTCCAAAGCCAGTCTTGCCAGAAAAGTCGACATGGGGAAGTGTAGGAAAATGTACAAGTGTAAACGGAATGTAGGCAAAAAAAGGCTGCTTGGCATCGGCATTTTGCCGCATAAATTCGATCGCTCGCCGTGTGATTTCAGCGTCGATCTTCCGGCGGGCTGACAAATCGTAGACTTCCACCGAAGTTGTCGGCTGGCGTTTGGTCCCTTCCAAAATATGTGGCATGGGGGCAACCGCAGGATCAAATCCCTTCAATGAAGTCCAAGGAGCTACTGAAGTCGAATTCGGAATGCCATACCAGCGATCAAAACCCTGGTTGGTTGGAAATCGACCTTCAGAATTCCCGAGATGCCATTTGCCAAAATGTCCGGTTGCGTATCCACGTTGTGCTAATAACTCGGCAATGGTTATTTCCCACTGCGTAAGTCCATACAATGCTCCACCTCGATTGACTCGCATCGTTCCGGAACGCATTGCAAACCGGCCAGTCATTAATGCCGAACGGCTGGGTGTACACTGCGCCTCGACATTGTAGTTGAGCAGACGCATGCCTTGACTAGCCAATTGATCAATTCGCGGAGTTGCCGCGCCGCGCAGAATACCTCCGCCATAACATCCCAGTTCACCGTAACCCAAATTGTCAGCCAGCATCAATACAATGTTCGGCCGGTCTGCCGCAGAAGCAGCAAACTCAAAGAGAAGTACAAAGAACATCACCAGCATACATCGAGAGTTGTTTGGTAGGTTGCTCATCGTGTGGTTCTGCATAGTTCTACGTAGTAGTAGCCAAGAGAAATCGTTTCTAAGTGTATCGCCGTCAAAAACAATTAAATCAAAGAGCTTACCATTGGAATCTAATGCCGCGATGCCAGCAATCCGCAGATGAATAACAAGCTAACTCAAGGCCCGTTCGAGAGCAGCGGAGCGAATATTGCCACGAACGGGAATCGATACCACTCCTGAATACCGCAGATAAACTGAGTTTACATCTTGAGTGCCAAGTTGGCTCCAAGAGTCCATAATAACGAAGATCTTGACCACAAGTTGCCCAATAGCAGAAACCGTCAAAATCACCAACTCCAATTTCTTGTTAAACTGCGAATAGTCAGCCGAAGCGGCGGTGCCTAGCGGTATATTGGACTATTACGCGCTGCCCAGCGACTCATAGAGGGCGGTTTGCGAGGCTTGTCGAAATCATGGCTGGCTACTGGCGATCTGTGAGCACATCATTTTCGATTTTGAGCATTGGACTATGAAACTCAAAGCACTAGGTAGTTTTTGCCGGCGGATGGGAGTCGGGTTGCGGGCTGGGGTTGACATCCTGCGCATCATCGAAACGGAAACTCGCACCGGAGACTCTAGGCATCGCGTGATAATGAAAACCGTAGACGTGAGTTTGCGTAGTGGCAAGAGTTTAGCCGGCGCTATGCTAGAGCAAAAAAAGTACTTTCCACCACTCCTAATTCAATTGGTTCATGCCAGCGAAGTAGCCGGACGCATGGATCAATTGTTTTTGAACATGGCAGAATATTACGAAGACTTGCTCAAAACTCGCAACCACTTTTTCAGCCAGATTTCGTGGCCGGTAATTCAGTTGATCTTAGCGGTATTTGTAATTGGCGCTGTAATTCTCATTCAGGGTCTACTTGCCAGTTCGCCTAACGGTCCAGCTTACGATGCCTCCGGGTTGGGGCTCAGTGGCGTAAACGGCTTCCTACTATACTGTACCTGTGTGGTCATGATCACAGCTTTTGTCGGGACAATAATTCTGGGAGTCTGGAAGAATTGGCTAAATTGCCATCGCCTGTTAATGCCATTGGTGCAACGCATTCCCAATTTGGGAACCGCCCTGACAACACTTGGGCTGTCGAGATTGAGCATGACTCTGTCGATGCTGCTCAACGCCGGCGTCGAAGCGCGGCGAAGCCTTAAACAAGCGTTTCTGTCGACTGGCAATCACTACTTTATTAGCGGCATGGACGGAGCACTGGCGGCGATCGAAAGAGGCAATTCGTTCGGTGATGCCTTTGATGCCGCAGGTGTATTTCCCAACGAGTTTTTGGAAGCAGTGCGATTGGGCGAATTGAGTGGCACCGAAACTGAATCGCTCGATCACCTGGCAATTCAATATCGCGAGCGATCCAAAGCCGCATTAAGCATGTTAGCCATGATTGCCAGCGGTGCCATCTGGCTTTCGGTAATGTTCATAATTGGGTTTATGGTCATCAAGCTGGGGCTTCAATATGTTAACTTGCTCAACAACGCCGGAACAATTTGATTCCCGTCCGCTTTGGGTGGGTGATTTACTTTGACGTAGCTGGAGATACCCACAATAATCGCAGACAGCAAGATGATGATGGCCAGCCACTTGCCTCGTGCATTGCGCATCGCCTCAAATTTGGTTGAGCGCCCAACCAGAACCGACGCAATGAAGAATACTGCGAATGCAAGCAGCATCTTCGTACCCAGCAGCGCATGGTATGCCCCGTCCCCTTTGTGCTTAGGAATCGCTTGCATATAGTTGTATAAACCCGAAATTAAAAACAGCGCAATGCCGAGATGAACGAATCGCTTCCACCGAGCAACGACTAATCCGCGCAGCTTGTCATGCTCTGATGAGCTGATTTGCAAGGCGGCAGGCATCAGCACCCATAACATAAAAATGCTACCGCCAACCAGTACGATTGCCGTCGAAACGTGAACAAAACGAGAAAGTGTATCGAGAAGCATGCTTGGTTTCCATTTTTCATTGACGAAGTGTGAACACTTAAACCACAGATCTTAATCGGTCTAAGAATTTGAGGGAACGACAGAAAACCGACCCGCCCAAGAAACGATGTCAATTAGGCCTGATGATCATCGCGTCGAAGGAGTGTGGTCCAATACTGTTGAGGGTTTTGAGTCCTCAGAGGGCTGTAAAAAATTTTAGGATTTGTCAGCAAGTCGGCTGGTTTGTGCCAAGCTCGCGATCTAGATACCGGTCTCTGGCCTCTAAATGCATGTCGAAAAATTTCATCAAGCCTTCATTACGAGAAATCGCGGATATCATTTGTGACCAGACGTCAAGATTTTCGAAAAGATAGACAGGCAATTGGCGAATGTAAAAGGACCGAGCAAAGAAATTTAGCCTCCCAAGCATTGCAACTAACGTTTTGATCACAGGGTTTCCACTCATTAATGGCCATCGAAACTGAATCAGCTCACCAGCGTTATGCACGCATACTGAAAGAAATCTCTCAAGAGGTTGCTCAACTGAATCTGGTGCACCTAAAGTTGGTATGGGCACGCACTTTATTGTTCTTTGCTGCCTTGGGCAGCTTGGTCTTGGGGTATTCAAGGGAAACCATAAACATCCCGGTGGTCGCCATCGGCTGGTTACTCGCCGCAGGGTTCCTAGTGGCCATCGTATGGCATGAACACGTTCGACTAAAACAATTGTGGCAGCAGGACAAACAGAGCTTATATAATCGGCTCTTAGCAAGACTAGATCGACGGTGGAATGACCTACCAATTCCTCCTGCGATCGCTCGTTTTCGGCCGAGCGGTCTAGATGGATCATCAATGTCCGCTGGCGATACTAATTACCGAGCTAATGACTCGGACGCAATGGCCGATGATTTGGATGTTTTTGGAAAAGGGAGCTTGCTACAGTTTTTGTCTTTGGGTGGCACTGCGGCAGGACACGCAACATTGCGTCATTGGCTAACGGACTGGTCCGACTGGCCGACGATACAGACTCGTCAGCGCGCCGTTCGAGTATTGGCGGAGCAGACCGAATTGCGAGAAGAAATTCTGCTGGCCATTGCTCAGGTTAGCGAAGGGCAGGAGGATTTGCACGCGTTGCCCACTTGGGCGGCTGGTGAGCGCTGGCTGCCCAAACATCGATTGGCGCACGTCCTGTCCATCATTGGGCCTACAATCGTAATCGCCGCCATCATCGGACTGCTATTGGCATTGGTCTTGGAATCGTCAGTGGCTGGAAAAGCTGCTGCTTACGTCCTGGCGAGTGGCTTTGCACTTAACCTGGTAACGACGATCGGCTGGAGTAGCTGGTTGCATGATATCTTCAGCCGGATCAATGGCAAGCATCGCGACGTGTATCAGTTTCAAAGCGTATTCGCGAGAATGGTCGACCTGCCGCAGGACAATGGTATCTTAGATAAAATCCGCCATGTGACCTGCGAAGGTCCTAATAATGCCAATGAAGCCTTCCGAAAACTTACGCCTCTGGTGAAGCTTGCCAATTTGCAGCGCGATGTGCTGTTGTATGTGCTTTACTTGGTGTTGCAGTTGGTTTTGCTGTGGGATTTCCGCATTCTCGAATTTCTCGAACGATGGCAGCAGCGTTTTGGAGCTTGTGCTGGCCAGTGGTTTGCGGCTCTCGGGGAGTTCGAAGCTTTGCTGTGCAGTGCGACGATAGCCTATGAATATCCGCAATGGTCTTTTGCCCGACCTAACAATGACCCGCAATCGTTATTGGCGGTGAAGGATCTGGGGCATCCCTTGTTGAAAGACCGGTCGCGAGTGTGCAATGACCTAACCATCATTCGCGCTCAACCTTTGTTGCTGGTTACGGGATCGAATATGGCAGGCAAGAGCACGCTGCTGCGTTCGGTTGGCTTAAACGAATTGCTGAATCGTACCGGTGCACCTGTTTGTGCATCGAGCATGCAAACACCAGCGAATGTGATTGCTACCAGCATTCGGGTTCGCGATAGCCTTCAGGACGGCGTTTCCTTTTTTATGGCCGAACTGCATCGATTGAAGATGGTCGTGGATATCGCTGAACAGAACTCACGAGAAAGCAATCGACCAGTCCTATTCTTGTTGGACGAAATCTTGCAGGGTACCAATAGCCGCGAGCGTCAAATCGCGGTCCTCACCGTCATCGAACGCTTGCTAAAATGTGGGGCCGTTGGAGCCGTTTCGACGCATGATCTGGATTTGGCAGCGATCCCAGAGATTCAACGGATTGGCCAGATTGTGCACTTTCGAGAGTATTTTGAGCAAGTTGACGGCCACGAAGCCATGCGATTTGATTACAAAATGCAGCCCGGCCCGACACCGACGACGAACGCTCTGCGCCTACTAAAGCTCGTAGGTCTAGATCATCAATAAGTCGGGATTATAGATACGCACGGCGCAATAGGCTCGGAACGATAGGCTCGGAACGATAGGCTCGGAACGGTGCGTCGTTATCAGGCGGCTAGCGAATTCGAGCAGCATGCGAAGCGATCCATCGTCGCCGGTAGCGTCTGGTCAATTGCTTGGTCAGCAGAAATACTCTACTCACAAATTCGCGTCAGTCTTGTCCTGCGAAGTCATGGTCCGCTGCAATGGCTTCGAAACATACAAGCGCGTCACGCGTGGCTTGGACATCGTGGATTCGAATTATCTGCATGCCAGCCAGCGCAACTGCGATGGAAATCCCAATTGAGCCATCTGTGCGATCGCGATGTTTGTCCCCAATCAACTTGCCGATAAAACCCTTGCGCGAATGGCCGATCAAAATTGGACGCCCGAGTTGGTGAAATCGCATGCACGCGGATAGTAACTGCAGGTTATGGTCGTGAGACTTGCCAAAGCCGATACCGGGATCCAAGCAGATTCTATCGGGTGCAATACCAGCTTGGCACAGCGAGGAATGTCGATTTCGCAAATAGTCGATAACCTCCGTGACGACATCACCATAAACTGGATTGTCTTGCATCGTGGAAGGAGTTCCCTGCATATGCATGACACATACCGCAGCACCCGATTTGTGTGCCAAATCCAGCATGTTTGGGTCACCTTCCAAGCCAGTTACGTCGTTAATGATTTCAGCTCCCAAGTCGATCGCTGCTTGAGCAACGCAAGCCTTTGATGTATCGATTGAAAGGGCCGCTTGCACGCGGTCGACAAGCCCTTCAATTACGGGAACGATACGACGCAGCTCTTCATCCGCAGCCACGCTCTGGCTGTAGGGGCGAGTGCTTTCACCCCCGATGTCCAAGATACTGGCTCCGGCGTCTTCCAGTCGCAGAGCATGATCGATTGCAAGCTGGGGGCTGAAATAATGGCCGCCGTCCGAGAAGCTATCGGGAGTTACGTTAACAATTCCCATAAGTTGCGGCAGCTTACCAAAATGAATTTTCTTTGTGCGTAGTTGCCAGCTCGTACAGCGTTGAATTGCCATGTTCGCCTTTCGCTCGACGACCGGAAAACTCGAAGTTGAGTAGAATTAGGTAGCTGGCCAATATGTTCGACCGTGGCAGCGATTAATACGTAACGGGCCGACGAGGCTCCAGCCGAACTGTGATTAGACTAAACGGCTTCCGCAAGATGGTCGGCGGGAGGCTCACTTTTTCCTCTCCTGTTGGTCGGCAAACAGCAATTCACGCTAACCCGCTTAACGCTGCCAACGGAAATTGAGGTTGAGGGAGGGTATCTTGAAAATCGGTCTCTGCGAAGAATATCATGCCTGCTTGGTCGGCTCGTGCGCGACGGTCGTCCGGCATGAATTCGACGGCAGTGGTAATGACGATCTTTACCCGTCCGTCAGAGCCTTTGATGAGGGTGGGGCACGTCGCTTGCGGACTGCGAGCGGTGCGCCACACGCACTGAAGTGCACCTGACGCTATGTCATATTGCCGAGTCTCACCATACGGAACGTCCGTGGGGTTGTAAAAGCTGATAATGATACTTCGTCGATCGGCGGTGATTGTCATCCCATCTGGTACAGCGTCGTGCCCCGAAAAATCGAGAACGACTCGCGTGGGAGTAACTTTCCCTTGATCGATATCAAGATCATATTCAACCACTTGCCGCAGCAGCGAATCGATATCGAGCAACTTGACACTATGCGCTGTTTCGATAAAGGCCTTGCCATTACTACAGACTCGATCGTCCAGCAACTGGATCAGTTTTCGGTCACGGCCGCGAAATAGATACAATCCTGCTTTGCGAGTTTTAAACTCTAGATCTTTGGTGCCGAAAATCAAATTATCGCGAAACACGTACCCATCATTGATGACCGTATTTTCCACGTGCCGGTCGACCCCCTCACAGATGATTTTCCACGAGCCCGTCGAAGTGTCGAAAATCCCCAGTTCGTGTTCGGCGCCAACGATAAAAACTCCCGGCGCATCGGTTGGTTTGGCGAAACCAGGACGCCCGGGTAGTACATACGCACGATTGGTCATCTGCTTCAAGTCAAAGATGTTCAACGAACCAAAACGATGACCTGGGCCATGTTGGATCGCGACCCAGCTAAATTGATCACTGCCTAGATCAGTGGGCCCTTCCGGGAGAAATCGGAGCTCATCTGTCTCTGGGCGAAAAAGCACGCGTGCGTCGATGATGGGTGTCATCTCGATTGTAGTATCCTCTAAAGGTAAGCGAGATTAGGCGATGATGTCGGAAACCAATCGTGGTTTTTCGTTTTCGATGAGCGCACCAACGCCGTTGGGCCGCTGGAAATTGACATGTTCGTAATTCAGTCCAAAGAGATGAAACAATGTAGCATGATAGTCGTAGTGCATGACCACATTTTCGGCGGCACGATGCCCGATTTCGTCAGTCGCACCGTAGACCATACCTCGCTTTAGTCCGCCGCCGGCTAACCACATACTAAATCCGTACGTGTTATGATCTCGACCGATGTTCTTTTCGTTTTGAATTACGGGCAAGCGTCCCATCTCGCCGCCCCAATGCACCAAGGTTGTATCCAAGAGGCCTCGTTGTTTGAGGTCACGAACAAGTGCGGCTGAGCCGGCATCGATTTTTTTGACTGCTGGAGGCAAGTTTTTTGCCAAGTCGTTGTGATGGTCCCATTCCTGGTTACGTGTAAAGATCTGGATAAACCGAACACCTCGTTCAACCAACCTACGAGCAATCAAGCAGCGCGTGCCAAACTCGCGTGATTCAGGTTGATCCAAACCGTACATGGATTTCGTCGCGGTAGATTCGTCTGAAATGTCAAACGCTTCTTTGGCCGCCACCTGCATTTTGGCTGCCAGTTCGTAGCTGGCAATGCGCGCTGCTAAGTCGGTTTCATTGGGACGCGTTGACAAATGTTCTCGATTCAACGATTGCAAGTAGTTTAAGAAACGTTGCTGAGTCGCTCCTTTCATGAATGCAGGCGGATCCAAATTCGGAATGCGTGGTTCAATCGGACGAGCAACAGTTCCTTGAAACAAAGAAGGCAACCAACCATTGGACCAATTGTAGACTCCCTCGACAGGCAGCGAGGCAGGGTCCCGAAGTACCATAAACGCAGGCAGGCTATCACTTTCGCTTCCCAGCGCATAAGTGACCCAAGAACCCAGCGATGGTTTACCTGGTAAGATGGCTCCTGACTGAAGTGCCAAGATCGATTGACCATGATTGTTGACTCCAGTTTTCATAGAGCGGATCAAGCATATCTCGTCGGCAACGCTGCCCAGATGGGGCAGCAATTCGCTCATTTCTATACCACATTCGCCGTATTTCTTGAATTTCCATTGCGGAGCATATAGCTTCCGACTCGCCTGATCGACGCTGTCGAATTTGAAGTCATTGCTAGCGGCTTCTTGCATGTGGTGGTGGATCAGCTCGGGCTTGGGATCGAACAGGTCAACATGGCTCGGACCACCTTGCATGAACATACTGATCATTGCCTGCGCGCGGGGTTGAAAGTGCGGACGTTTGGCCTTGAGGTCGAAGGTTGGTTTTTCAAAGCTTGGTTTTATTGGCGCTCCCAGCACTTGATCGCGATGGAGCAACCAAGCCAAAGCCAAAGAACAAATGCCCATGGATTGCGTCGCCAAAAAATGCCTGCGCGAACCAGTAATCTCACTTCCATTGATCATCGCCATACTCACTATCTATCGAGTGTTATCTGAACGCGCATGTACGATCTGCCAACTGAGACAATTATAGCCCAAAACCATACAGTCGCGATTGGATCGCGGCGTTCGCTCAGTTCCGCTGCACCCAATGCCGGTACAATTGGCGGGTGGCGAATGGCAACTGATCAAATACGTGCGGGAGAATCGATGGCACAATATTGTCGTTTCTTCCAACTTCATCGCACATGCGGCGACGATCGTCGGATTCCGGGCGCAAGACTTCGAGATTCAGCCACCAGGGAGCGTACCTGACCGCTAGGGCCACTCTGGGTTCCTGCGTTGAATTCGGGGCTGTCGCGTGCCACAGGCGGCTGTCCATGAGCAACACACTTCCCATCTCTCCGTGCGCGTTGACTTCCTGGGGTACCGCTTCCATTGGGCGAGGCACGCACGTCAGTCCCAGTTGCTGAAGTTGACGATCATTGCCACTCGCGGCTTCGATGGTCGCAGCACTGCACGCCTCGGTTTCATACAGAGTCGGATTAAATGCACATCGATGACTGCCTGGGATGACTAATGTGCCACCGTTTTCGGCAGCGAACGGAGAGAGCATCCACAAAGTAGTGATGTGCGTAAACATATCCTGATAGGGACATGGAAAATGTCCTGCGTTTTTTTGGTTGTAGGGCCAATCGGCATGCCAGCCGCCCCTAGCATTACCAGGATGATTGATGATGGCCGAAGTAAACGAGATTTTCAGAAATTTTCCTAACAGTCTTTCAGTGATTGAGATTAAACGGGGATCCGCCAGATACTCTGCGAATGATTGATCGTAATTGATAACGCTGGGAGTAAAACCGACTTTGCGTTCGGCGGCTGTTCGGCCGACAGGTGTGCTCGCGTAGTGTTGCTCTACCGCTTGACTTACCCTCTGGCGAATCTCGGCACATCGGTGGGGCGGGATGACATGTTCAAGTACACCATAGCCTTGTTGGACGATCTGTTCATGGAGGTCGTCCAGTCTGGATACTGCATTCACGATACTCAAATCCGTTGCGAAAGGATTACCATTTGGCGAGAGACTCAATTACCTCGGGATCGTGACTAGCGCGCCGAGCCTCCAAGGCTTGGTCGACATGTGCTCGCGAGCGGGCTCCAAACAACATGCATGTAATCGCCGATTGCCTCAAAACCCAAGCTAACGCCAATTGCGCTCGCGAGCGACCGGTGGTAAGCGCCAGTTGGTCGAGACGTGCAAGTGTCTCGAACCCCGATGGCGTGAAATAAATAGGTTGGTGTCCAGGCATCACGTCAAATCGAGTTCCCTTGGGTATCGATTGGCCCTGTCGGTATTTACCTGTCAAAAAACCAGCAGCCAAAGGACTGTACGAGATAACGCCGATATGCTGATCGCTGCATAAAGGTAATAACTCCGCCTCGATTTCACGCTGCACTAGATTGTACGGTGGCTGAATGGACTCAAAGCGGACATTGCCCTCCTTGGCGGACATGACAAGTGCCTTGCACATTTGCCATGCTTTCCAATTGCTACATCCTACGTATCTGGCTTTTCCTTGACGAACGACTTTGTCGAGCGCATTAAGAGTTTCACTCAGTGGTGTATGAGCATTCCAAAGGTGTAGCTGAAATAAATCGACACAATCGGTCCGCAAGCGTTTGAGACTGTTCTCCAGCGACTCGATGATCTCGTTTTCTTGCAGTGAGCCATGCACTTTGGTTGCCAGCAATACTCTTGTCCGCGAACGTCGATCGGCAATCCATTCACCAACCACGCTTTCCGAAGCACCGTTGCCATAGGCGGCTGCGGTATCAAGCAAATTGATGCCTTGCTCGGTCGCATAGTCCAAAATCTCGAATGCAGCCAGCCGATCGATCTCGCGTCCAAACGTAACACATCCCATTCCCAGCGAACTGACTCGCAAATCGGATTGACCAACTGTTCGATAATCCACGTCGGAGACTTCCCATTTCTAACAACCAACGTCCTATCCACTTTGCTCGGCCACGTTAGTTCCCATGAACTCTCTTACGTCCAAATCTGCTGAACGAGTATGCGGCAACGATTCCCGCCGCCAATGAACATGGGCCGATCCAGGTGACGCTCAGCGAACGATTCTCTACCAGCGGATTCCAAAACGCAATCAGGACAGCAACTACAAATCCGACCACAGCGCCTGAGTTTGTCCAACGTGGTCCGATGTGCGGCATGGTGATCGCAACTAGGAACAAGGTGAACAGCGGAGTCATCAATAGACCTGTAACGCGTTTAGAAATTAACATCAAATTCCCCGGCACGTATTCGATCACAAGACTGGCAACGATTACGACCGCTCCGACAACAACGGTGGTCATGCGAGCAATCCCTAAGCGGTACTTATCGTTCAGCTCGCCGACTCGAAAGCGATCAACAAAATCTCTGACCACGACAGCGCTGATCGAATTCAGTCCGGAATCCACACTCGACATGGCCGCTGCAAACATCCCCGAGACAACGAGACCTGAAACTCCAACCGGCAGATGGTGCGCCACAAAATGTGGGAAGAGACTATCTGCATAACTCACCAAGGTCTGTCCCACGGGCAGGCTGTCGACATTCTTTTGGTAGAAACCCATCAATGATAAACCCACTAAATCGAGCACAATCACTACACAAAACGCAGCTAACGAATTCACCAAAAATGATCGGCGTGCCGCATGGGCATCCGTGGTCGCCATAAATCGCTGTATCACAGTTTGATCACCACCCGCAGTACAAATAGTCCACAATGACTGCATAATCACGACACCGACAATAGTCAGGCGAGTGTAAGGATCAAAACTGAAAACCGGTTGTGGTTGCCAATTCGCTGGCCACGCTGTAGGAAACCAACCTAGCCCTCGGAAATCCATGGTCACGACCAGGATCACCAGGATCGCTCCGCCAAGCAAAAGGAAGAACTGGGCAACATCCGTTATTACGACTGCTCGCAATCCGCCCATAGAGGAATAAAACATGGTGATAGAACCGACAATGGTGACTACGGGAAGTAACCATGCTTGCTCCAAATCCAACATCACGATGACGGCTCGTCCCGCGAAGTTCAACAAGACTGCCATCCACATCAGGCGCAGTACAATGAACATCGTTGCCCCTAACATGCGCGTGCTGAGCCCTAAACGCATTTCGAGAAATTCGTAAGCACTGGTCAGCCGATGCTCCATAAAGACGGGAACTAACCAATATCCCACAACGAAGTAGCCAATGGGAATAGCCAGCGTTCCGGCCAACATGATTGGACCATTTTGAATTATCTCACCGGGTCCAGAAAGATACGAAATTGTGCTCATCAGTGTTGCGAACAACGACATACCCACCAGCACCGGATGCATGCGCCGGCCACCAGTAAAGTACTCTTCAGCGCTTTCGCGTCGACGGCTGACCAGCCACCCCAACCCAAGCATCGCTGACAAATAAGCGCTGATGACTGCTCCGTCAATCCAATGCAATCCGCTCATGATTCGACCATCGCACGGTGGCTCCGATCAGCGATCACCAGTTTATTAATGCACTGACTCGATTGCAGGACCTATCAAGATCTATACGGGAGTCTCTCGACGTGATTCGACATAGATGAATACGAAACACACAACAACGTAGCCTGCAGCTCGACGTTAAATACTCGCATCCGAAGCGATTTAGACCATTTCCTTGGCATGGTAACTTGAACGCACAAATGGGCCACTCGCGACTTTACTAAACCCGAGTTTCTTGGCAATTTCGCCTAGATCGTCGAATTCCTCTGGAGGTACATACCTTGTTACTGGTAGATAGCCTGCACCCGGTTGAAGATATTGGCCCAAAGTCAAGTAATCACAATCCACACGGCGCAGATCGGCCAAGCACTCAAGTACTTCGTCGCGCGTTTCTCCCAATCCGAGCATCAGACCACTTTTGGTTTTGATAGAAGAATTCAGCACTTTTACACGTGCCAACAGACCAAGAGTCCATTGATAGTCGCTCTTGGGGCCGCGCACACGTCGGTAAAGCCGAGGCACTGTCTCCATGTTGTGATTGAATACTTCGGGGGCTGACGCTACCACGCGGTCCAGCGCCGCGCGATCGTTTACGAAATCGGGTGTCAAGACTTCAACCGTTGCACCTGTCGCCCTGCGAACTGCAATTACGGATTGATAAAAGTGCTCGGCGCCTCCATCAGCCAAATCATCGCGTGTCACCGAAGTGATAACTACATGACGCAACCCCAACCGACGTGCCGCTTCGGCAACTCGCCCCGGTTCGTCTGCTTGTAGGACATCCGGTTTACCTCGCGACACGGCACAGAATCCGCATGGTCGCGTACAAACATTGCCTAAAATCATAAAGGTTGCTGTTTTCTGAGAGTAGCATTCCATCCGATTTGGGCATTTGGCGTTATCGCAAACGGTTTCTAGTTTCAGTTCCTCTAACAAACCGGCTGTAAAATTCCCGACATTTCCTTTAGGAATCTCGCGGCGCAGCCAAGCAGGCAACCTTGCTCGAGACACTACCTCAGTACCGTCCGTCCCTGCGCAACCACTTTCATTCCCGACCTTTTTTTCCAACAAAACTGGAAGCTGCACTTTTGAATTTCACCTTTTCATAATGGCGGAGCCATCAAATGGCAGTTATAGACCGAAAAAACAATTATGTGTTGTGTGCAAATTTCGCAGGGAGCGTGGTTTCCGATCCCACAAGTTGCGCAGGTTTTTGGAATGTGACATCCAAACAATGTCAATGACAGTTCTTGGTCAATAGCGATTCTTGCACAAATTGCTGTGAGCCACCTCGCGCCGCCAATCGCTGCTCACTGCGATGGAGACCTGATTATATTCGCGAGACGGCCACAGTTGGAAGTGCGCCAGTCACTTGACAATCTCGTATTCGGTCTCGCTAATTGACGCAGCAGTCCCCAAATGCTGGTGCAACTCCAATTGCATTGATGTGCTCATGTCGAGCAGGTGGGGAGAGTTCCAGCGGAGTTCCGCTCCCTTGAACGAACTTAGAAAGCACTTTGAATCGTATACATCGAGACTGTTGCTGCGAACGTCTCGAACGCCGTCTGAGATAATGGACGAGTATGAATCTTGAGCAAAAAGTCAACCAATAACCAAGCGAACAAGAAAAAGACTACTGAAAAATCTGCGAAGCCAGCCAACAAAATGATTGCGGAGAATCGCAAGGCTCGCCACCGGTTTGAGATCTTGGATACCCTGGAGTGCGGCATGATCTTATTGGGAAGCGAGGTAAAGAGCTTGCGTAACGGAAAGTGTTCCTTAGACGAATCCTATGGACGCGTGCGTGATAATGACCTGTGGTTGATCGGCTGTGATATTGCCGAGTATCCACAAGCGACTATTTGGAATCACGAGCCAAAACGCCCTCGCAAATTGCTGGTACACAAACGGGAGATCAATAAATTTATTGGACGAGCTAAAGAAAAAGGGCTTACGATTGTCCCCTTGAAAATGTACTTTAATCCCCGAGGCATCGCCAAGTGCGAGATCGCGCTTTGTAAGGGGCTGCAGTTGCATGACAAGCGTGAAAAGCTGAAAAAGGCGGACGCGCAGCGCGATATGCAGCGTGCTCAGCGGCGGCCCGGATTAAAGTGATCGTTGATTGTGGACATAAAGTCTTGCGTCTCTGGAAATACGGGGGGCCGGTTTGATTTTGCTGCAGGAATGGTTTAGTCATGAACGCAGGGTATCGAATGATCAGCGATTGGATGATGCATGTTAAGCATTGAGAACTTAAAAAAATCGTTTCGCCTCCCCGAAGGACAACGGCTCTTGGTATTAGATGTACCTGCGTTTTCGATTGCCGAAGGGGAACAGGTCGTGTTGATGGGAGAAAGTGGTGGTGGCAAAACGACTTTGCTACATTGCATCGCCGGTATCATGCAAGCCGATTCCGGTTCAATACGGTTGGACAATCTGGAACTGACGCGATTGAGTGAATCTGGGCGAGATCGCGTGCGTGCGGCAAAAATGGGGTACGTTTTTCAGACGTTTAACCTTTTGCCAGGGTTTACTGCCTTGGAAAACGTACGATTAGGAATGACGTTTGGCAGTGGAAAACACGATTTCGCACGCGCTCGATCGTTGTTGGAGCGAGTCGGTTTGGGAGACCGCATGGAACACAAGCCAGCCGCCATGTCAGTGGGACAACAGCAGCGAGTGGCGGTTGCACGCGCTCTGGCCAATCGGCCGCGATTGTTGTTGGCGGACGAACCGACAGCGAATATCGATCCAACTAACCAGCAGCGGATTATCGACCTCTTGCGAGAAGTCTGTACTGAAGAGAAAGTGGCGATGCTAATGGTGACTCACTCAACGGCTGTGGCGGAACAGTTCTCCAGAGTCGATCGGCTTGAGCAAATTAATGTAGCGTGGAAGAGTTCCTCTCAATGCCAACCAACAAGGCACGAATAGAGTTGGCCTGCAAATGTACGAACGAAAACTCTGTTGACTGAACTACAACAAAGGGCACTGAAATGAGTCTGTTGCTTATCGCATGGCGCAACATGCAACAGCGTGGATTGGCATCGCTGTTGACCATTCTTTCAATGGCTTTGGGAGTCGCGCTAGTCGTGATGGTGCTGAGCATCAGTTGGTTAGTGACTGAGTCTTTCGATCGCAATAGTAATGTGGGTTATAACTTGATCGTGGGCTCCAAAGGGAGTCCATTACAATTGACCTTAAACACGGTTTACTATCTCAGCCGACCAATCGAGGTGTTGCCTTACGAAGATTACCTTGAATTCCTACCGGGTGACGAGCGACAAGCCATGATCAGGAAGATTGGTGGGACAATTTGGGACCCTGAGAAACCTGGCAAGCACAGCCAAACAATGAAAGGTGGTTTTGCAATTCCAGTTTGTTTGGGCGATTATTATGGTTCGTTTCGGGTCGTCGGTACAACTTCAGCTTTTTTTCAGAATCTCCGCTACGGGAATCTTTCGGACATCGAATATAAATTTGCCGAAGGACGGAATTTTCAAGATGAGTCTGTGGAACATGGGTTTTATGAAGCAGTTATCGGCTGGCAGGTTGCCCGAGAAATGGGAAAACGAGTGGGCGATACTTTTCAGCTCAACCATGGCGATCCGGAAGGGGAAGGGCATGGCCAGGAGTTTCATATTGTCGGCGTAGTTGCTCCCACAGGAACTCCTAACGATCGAGCGGCATTCGTAAACCTCGAAGGCTTTTTGTTGCTCGACAAACACGCTCGCGAATTTGCCAATCCAGCGATCGCTGGACATGACTTGGTGGATGTCACTGCCGACCCTCCAGCCAATCCAAAAGTCGCCGGTCGATTGCCGCTAGGTAAACGTGATTTAACGGCAATCTTATTGCGGCCTAGCTCAGGATTTGGCGCGATGCGTTTGGAAATGGAGGTCAACAAGTCAGCCCATGCCATGGCAGCTTCACCGATCCAGCAAATTGCAACGATGCTCGATTTCTTTGTGCGTCCGGTACAATATGCATTGCTGGCGCTGACTTTTTTGGTGTGTATCGTCAGCGCCGTCAGTATTTTGGTGAGCATCTACAATTCCATGAACGAACGCAGACGCGATATTGCCGTAATGCGTGCCCTGGGAGCTCGCCGCGACGTTGTCATGTCCGTCATTCTGCTTGAATCGCTGTTGATTGCCCTGCTTGGTGGTGCGCTTGGTTGGTTAATTGGACACGTCGCGGGATTTCTCGCCAGTCCCATGGTAGAAGAACGTACCGGCATACGAGTTGGCTTGTTAAGCGCAACCAGCAGTTTAGAGATCATACTTCTGCCGATCATTATCGTCTTGGCGACGCTGGCAGGCATTGTGCCCGCATTCATTGCCTACCGAACTGATGTATCAAAGAACTTGACCTAGTACGTCGAGGATCGCCAGTATTATTCGGCTAGCACTCGCAATGTCCGAACCCTCAAGTTAAATTCTGCACAAGCATTTACCGTGCCCTTGTGGCGTGGGTCTTCTGTCTACCGTGGCGATGGCCAGGAATGAATTCCAATTTAAGAATTTAAGGGATGCTTGGGACCGAATTTCATTTCCTGCTCCAACGTGCCTGGAGTCCGATTGCCAGCAGTGGACCGTAGCTCGTAGAATGGTCAGTTTTTACTGCAAAGAGTCACCAAAGTGCTAGGATTCAACGAATCCTGCGTAACTTGGAAGGTAGTGTGACTGTCCGCGTATCGGAAGCTGGCCAGTTTGCTTGAATTAAAACGAAACTAGGGGGCGTATCGCCTGCGCCGCGAGTTACCGGTTATTGCGCCTTCCTCGAATGTTTTTGATCCACCGCTCTAAGTTGCTAACTGAATAATTGTTACGGAAAAAAACGGACTATGTTCGAATCACTCCAAGAAGGACTGCAATCGGCCTTTAAGTCATTGCGAGGAAAAGGCAAGCTTACTGAATCGAATATCCGTGATGGCCTGCAAATGGTCGAAAACGCGATGATCGAAGCGGATGTCAGTTATTCGGTGGTCCGTGCATTTATGGACCAAGTTACCGAGAAAGCGGTGGGACAGAAGGTATTACTTGCTCTCAAGCCTCATGAAGAGTTGATACGCATTGTCTACGAGGAATTGGTCGAGATCCTTGGACCGGTGGATATATCCATTCCGGTAAAAAAGGGGGAAGTCACAATTCTAATGATGTGCGGCTTGCAGGGTTCTGGAAAAACCACGACCTGCGGTAAGCTGGCGCAGTTGTTAAAAGAACAGAAGGCTAAACCGTTTTTGGTTGCTGCAGATTTGCAGCGTCCAGCCGCAATCGAGCAATTGCACGTAATAGGTCGCCAGTTGGATGTACCAGTATACAGCCAACTTGGTTCACAAGATCCGGTCCAAGTATGCCGTGATGGTGTCGCCAAGGCCAAACAAGAAGGGGCCTCGATTGTCATTCTGGATACTGCGGGTCGATTGGCGATCGACCAAGAGCTGATGAAGCAGCTTTCCGAAATCGATCGTCGAGTAGGCCCTGACCAGGTCTATTTGGTCGTCGATGGTATGACCGGACAGGATGCAGTCAACTCGGCAGCCGCATTTAATCAAGCGCTCGAGCTGGATGGGGTCATCATGACCAAGCTGGACGGTGACGCGCGCGGCGGTGCGTTGTTGAGCGTCAAGCATGTTACACAAGTGCCCATCAAATTTATTGGAACGGGTGAACATCTCGACGCACTTGAACCTTTCCGGCCTGAGGGAATGGCCAGCCGCATTCTGCAAATGGGCGACATCGTTGCCGCCGCTCGCGAGGCGCACCGATTGATCGATGAGCGTGAGCGCCAAGAATTAGAAGAACGTTTGGCGGCGGGGACGTTCACATTAGACGATTTTCGCGGCGTGATGGAGAAGATTGCCAAGCCTGGCCTAATCCAGAAAATGATGGGGCTGCTACCTGGCATGGGCGAACTGCAGAAAATGGTACAAGGTGCTGATTCCGAGGGCGAAGCCAGACACATGTTGGGGATCATCGACTCCATGACCCCTGCCGAGCGACGGAATCCAAAGATCATTGACAATTCTCGGCGCAATCGCATCGCAGCAGGTGCGGGAACTCAGCCGGCGGCGGTCAATCAATTGATCAAGCAGTTCAACACCATTGCTCCCATTATGCAAATGGCCGCAGGCAAAGGAACAATGGATCGCATGCGTATGATGCAACAACTTCAACAGGGCTTGATGGGCGATCCAACTATGGGCGGCATTAAGACAAAAAAGGGGACTGGCAAACGCTTGAGCCCCAAAGAACGTGAAAAAATGCAGAGAGAACGTGAAAAAATGCTGCGCCAAATGAAACGTAAAAAGAAATGATCCGGAGCTTCCCTTAAGAGTCAAATTATGATGATTGACATTGACGCGACGAATCGTAGCGTTGAGCGCTCCAATACGAGGCGAGAAGACTTAGAATTTGTGGAGTTATTTTGCAACAATCTCAAAGTCGTCTCGCCAGAATCAAATCAATGTGTTAAATTACCACCCTCTTTTTGTGTCGTGCGTTAGGTAGGAGTGAGTTTGTGGCTGTTCGTATCAGAAT
The DNA here is from genome assembly GCA_964625155.1 of uncultured Pirellulaceae bacterium. Lineage (GTDB taxonomy): Bacteria > Planctomycetota > Planctomycetia > Pirellulales > Pirellulaceae > Aureliella. The sequence goes on along the minus strand of CAZVBC010000012.1, from coordinate 3,922 downwards.
GAAAAGAATGGGGCGCAAAGGGCGTCCGTTTTATCGTTTATGTGCGGTAGATTCCAGGTGCCCCCGTGATGGTAAGGTGCTGGAGGAATTGGGATATTATGATCCCATGGTGCGCGAGACGGACGCCAGAGCGGTTTTGAAGGGTGAACGCATTGATTATTGGGTCAGTGTTGGTGCCCAACCCAGCGACAAGGCACAGGTGCTGATTTTAAAATATGGTACCAACGGCACCCATTTAACCCAACAAAAAGCGGCGTTGGAACGCAGTAAACGCAGGTCTCCGACCCCAGCGTAAGGCTAGTTAGCCGATGCGGGTGGACGTTGTAACGCTTTTTCCTGAGATCTTCAGTGGCTACCTTTCTGAGAGTTTGCTTTGCAAAGCGATTCAGAAAGAGCTTATAAGTGTCCACCTCCACAACCTTCGGGATTGGTCGAAAGACAAACATCACAAAGTTGATGATCGCCCCTATGGTGGTGGGCCAGGCATGTTGATTCGTGCCGAGCCAGTTGTTGACTGTGTCGAAGCAATACAACTTCAAGCGGTTCCTGGTAAAGTGTTTTTGATGTCGCCACAGGGAACGGTCTTGAACCAGTCCTTGGTGCAGCAAATACAGCAGTTACCAAGAATAATCCTGGTCTGCGGCAGGTATGAGGGGTTCGACCAACGCATCATCGACATTCTACAGCCCAGCGAAATCAGCCTGGGTGATTTTATTTTGAACGGTGGCGAAGTAGCGGCTATGGCTATCATTGACTCCGTTATGAGGTTAATTCCAGGCGCCCTGGGTGATGAGCGGTCAAGCCAACAAGATTCATTTTCTCATCCGGACGAGTTGGAATTTCCGCAGTATACACGTCCGAGAGTTTTTCGCGGGCTCAAAGTCCCAGAAGTGCTGGTAAATGGTAACCACCAATCGATAGCCCAATGGCGTGAACAGCAAAGTCGAGCAAGAAGTCTGGCACGGCGAATCGGTCAAACGGGTTCGAACGACAAAAACACCAACGATTGATGGTCAGAATGTTCAGTCTGACCTAGTCAAACTTCGGACTTTCGGGCAAACTATGAAAAAACTATGATTGCTGGAGCAGTCGTCGGACGAGTTCAATTGTTGACTCTGATGGTACCAGGTTTTGCGGTACCGATCCCAATATTGAGATGATCATGAATAGTGCGATACTACAAAAGGTGGAACAGTCGTCACTCCGCGAGAACGTAGGACAGTTTGAGATTGGCGATACCGTTGACGTTCATACCAAGATTCTTGAAGGCAACAAAGAACGTATTCAAATTTTCTCAGGCGTTGTGATAGCGCGCAGCGGTAGTGGCAGCCGCGAGATGTTTGTTGTGCGACGCATCGTCGCCGGGGAAGGTGTTGAACGCAAGTTTCCACTTCATTCTCCACGCATCGACAAAGTGGAGGTCAAACGCCGGAGTGTTGTGCGGCGTGCAAAGTTGTACTTCTTGCGACAACGCAGTGGAAAGGCAGTACGGCTGAAAGAACGGCGCGGTTGAAACCGTGCTTGAGCGCTGGCTAGAGAGAATCGGCCGCTGGTTTCGCCCCAGTGGCCGTGTTACTTTAGGCCCGATGGGTGAGCGCATTGCGGCGGAGTACCTGCAGAAGCTCGGTTACCGCATCTTGGCTCGAGGACACCGGCAGAAGCTCGGCGAAATCGACTTGATTGCCTTGGACGGTTCTGTTTTAGTTTTTGTCGAAGTTAAAACTTGGAGCCAAGGGATCGTAGGCGAGTCGGCTGGCGCAGTAAACCAGAAAAAGCAAGAACGGCTAACGCGAGCCGCTTTAATCTATCTAAAGAAACGTGGGTTGCTCGAGCATCCCAGCCGTTTTGACGTGATTGCCATCACCATCTTGCACCCGAATTCTCAGCCAGAAGTCCGGCATTTCAAGAACGCATTTGAAGCCGTCGGACATGGCCAGATGTTTCGCTGACCGACATGCGATCGCGGACCTGTTAACCAAATAGCCGACTGCTCGCCAACGGGGCACTATTTCAACGTCCCGTCCAGCATTTGATTAACTTGCCGCCTCATCCAGAACTTCTTCGGAAACGTAAATTGGCAAGCGAGGCGAACATGTTACAGCGATAGCGATCGCGTCGCTGGGACGAGCGTCGATCTCAATGATTTCTCCGTCTTTCTTCAATCTCAGCTTGGCGAAATACGTACTGTCGCGCAGTTCGTTGATCATCACGCTGTCAAATTCGGCTCCCAATTGCTCAGCGACGGAAACAACCAAGTCGTGAGTCAATGGTCGAGTTGGTTTGTAGTCTTCCTTAACGCGGCGATCGATGCTGGTGGCTTCGAAGATGCCGATCAAGATAGGAAACCGCCGATCGCCGTCCACCTCTTGCAGATAGATTACCTGATTATCGCTGATCTCGCTGATGATAATGCGAGCCAGTTGCATTTGCACGGTCATTGAATCCAACCCCAAAATCCAGAACGAACCATCAGTTCGCGCAACAAACAGATCACAGCCACACGAACTCGATTATAGCAGCCAACGATCGAAGTCGTGATATCCAGCTTATGAAAAGACAGCAGTATGTCACAGCATCGGCTGGACGCGATGACTTACCGCACGATCCCTGACAGCATTCAGTACGTGGTGCAGTTAGGATAAGACGTGTTTTACTATGTTACCGTGAATATCAGTCAGACGAAAATCGCGCCCCTGGTATTGGTATGTCAGCTTGAGATGATCGATACCCAATAAATGCAAAATCGTGGCGTTCAGATCATGCACATGGACAGGATCTTGCAAAATGTTGTAGCTGTATTCATCGGTCTGTCCGACCGTCAGCCCAGTTTTTACGCCAGCTCCCGCCAGCAGAACAGTAAAGCAGCGCGGATGATGATCGCGTCCATAGTTCGTTTCTGTAAGCTGTCCTTGTGAGTAAATTGTGCGGCCAAACTCTCCACCCCACACGATCAACGTATCGTCCAGCAGACCTCGCTGTTCAAGATCTTTGATCAGAGCCGCAGTTGCTTGGTCGGTGTCTTGGCACTGGCCGCGCAGTGCCGGAGGCAAACCAAAATGATGATCCCACCCCATATGAAACAATTGAATGAATCTAACATCACGTTCCGCAAGTCGTCGAGCGAGCAGGCAATTCGCGGCATAGCTACCTGGACGCGTTACATCCGGTCCGTACATGTCCAACACATGCTGTGGTTCGCCGCTTGTGTCCAACAACTCTGGCACACTCGACTGCATGCGAAAAGCCATTTCGTACTGAGCGATACGGGTTCGAATTTCTGGGTCGCCCTGTAACTGGTATCGCTGTTCATTCAATTCACCAATTCGATCCAGAGTTTTGCGACGAGCCTGCGGTGACACACCAGGTGGATTCGACAAATACAGTACCGCGTCACCTTGATTGCGAAACTTAACACCTTGATGTTTCGAAGGGAGGAAGCCAGCTCCCCACAAACGATCGTACAGAGGTTGGTCGTCCTTGCGACCACTGCCAAAGGACGTTAGAACGACATAGGCCGGTAAATCATGATTCTCGCTCCCCAAACCATAACTAACCCAGGCGCCAATGCTTGGACGACCCGCCAGCTCAGCACCTGTTTGGCAAAATGTGATTGCCGGATCATGATTAATTGCTTCGGTATACATCGAACGAATCATGCACAGCTTGTCAGCCATCTTCGATAGATACGGCAGCAACTCGCTCATCCACATGCCGCAGTCACCATGCTGAGCAAATCTGAAAATTGATGGCGCGACCGGAAAGCTCTTTTGGCCTGAAGTCATCGTCGTCAGGCGTTGTCCTTGGCGAATCGACTCGGGCAAATTTTCGCCTCGACGTTTATCCATCGCCGGTTTGGGATCGAACAAGTCCATCTGCGATGGAGCACCGGCCTGAAATAAATAAATGATACGTTTGGCTGTGG
>CAZVBC010000011.1:8817-39109 GCA_964625155.1 uncultured Pirellulaceae bacterium | reverse complement strand
GGGCAAGGCGATCGAGGACGAGTTCATCAAGAAGAAAGAGGAACTCCATGAGCAACTCACCGAGGCGCTCTCGAACATCCTGCTCGGCGAGAAGATCCCGCTCGACGTGGTCAATGCGCAGAGCGGTGAAATCATCATCCCCGCCAACCGCAAGATCACCAAGACGCTGCTCCGCAAGCTCGCCGGGGTTTACGACCATGTGGATATCGATCCATCGCCGATCCGTAACAAGATCCGCGAGATCATCGGCCAGTTCGAACACAAGTTCGCGGAACTCGAACTCGAGAAGGAGCGCAAGATGGACTCCATCGAGGCCGGTGACGATGTCGATCCCGGCATCATCAAGCAGGTGACCGTTTACGTCGCCAGCAAGCGCAAGCTGTCGGTCGGTGACAAGATGGCCGGACGTCACGGCAACAAGGGTGTGATTTCGAAAGTTCTACCGATCGAGGACATGCCTCACCTACCCGACGGTACTCCTCTGCAGATCTTGCTCAATCCGCTGGGCGTTCCGAGTCGTATGAATGTCGGACAGATTTTGGAAACACATTTAGGATGGGCTGGAGCCAAACTTGGATTCCAAGCAGTCACACCTGTTTTCGATGGCGCGACGGAGACCGATATCAACAATAGTTTGCATGAAGCGGGATTGCCTCGTCACGGTAAGATACGTTTGATCGATGGTCGAACTGGCGAGCCGATGGAGCAGGAGACGACGGTGGGATACATCTACATGCTCAAGCTCCATCATTTGGTTGATGACAAGGTTCACGCACGTAGTACAGGTCCCTATTCATTGATCACCCAGCAGCCATTGGGTGGCAAAGCGCGTTTTGGTGGTCAGCGTTTTGGCGAAATGGAGGTTTGGGCGTTGGAGGCCTACGGCGCCGCCTACATTCTTCAAGAACTTCTCACAGTAAAAAGCGATGATGTCGAAGGGCGAACCAAGATCTACGAGTCGATGGTTAAAGGAGAAAACACGCTCGAAGCGGGCACGCCGGCCAGTTTTGACGTGTTGACCAATGAGATCCGCGGACTAGCACTTAATATGCGACTGGAGAAACGACGGATTTAGATCGCCAAGCAGTGCTGCTGAACATTTGAGTTTGGCACCTGCTGTTGCCGCAGCAAGCCCAAATTTTTTCTGGTTTTATTCAAACTCGCAACTTCGAAATACTAGGTTTGATTGGCAGTTCCAATCTTTAGGGAGCAGGGTTTCATGTCAAGTGGTGAAACAAGCTACGATCGCGTAAACGATTTCACGTCGGTCAAAATCAGTCTGGCTCGTCCGCAAGACATACGCAGTTGGTCGTTTGGAGAGGTTAAAAAACCGGAGACTATCAACTATCGTACGTACCGGCCTGAAAAAGATGGATTGTTTTGCGAGCGAATTTTCGGACCAGAAAAGGACTGGGAATGCGCATGCGGAAAATACCGCGGCATGAAGTACAAGGGAATGATTTGTGATCGTTGCGGCGTAAAAGTGACGCACAGCCGAGTGCGCCGCAAACGCATGGGGCACATTGAATTGGCGGCCCCAATTGTTCACATCTGGTTCTTTAAGGCCATGCCTACCCGTTTGGGCGCACTGCTGGACATGAAGACCTCCAGCCTCGAGAAAGTCATTTATTTCCAAGACTATGTCGTCGTTGACCCCAAACAAACGGATCTCAAGCCACAGCAATTATTGACCGAAGCCGATTATCGAGAGGCTCGTACGAAGTATGGCGATAACTCGTTCGAAGCCGATATGGGAGCTGAGGCAATTCGCAAATTGCTTCAGAAATTGGATTTGTCGACTTTGGGTGACGACTTGCGCGTCCTGTTGGCAGATACCACCAGCAAACAGAAGAAAAAGGATTTGATCAATCGACTGAAGTTAGTCGAAGCGATACGGGACAGTGATAACCGTCCTGAATGGATGGTTCTGGACGTAATCCCTGTTATTCCTCCCGACTTACGGCCATTGGTCTTGCTGGATAGTGGGAATTTTGCGACAAGCGACCTGAACGACTTGTATCGCCGCATTATCAACCGCAATAATCGATTGCGCAAATTGGTCGACCTCAATGCTCCTGAGGTCATTATTCGCAATGAAAAGCGCATGCTGCAACAGTCGGTCGATGCTCTGTTCGACAACAATCGTTGCAAGCGTCCGGTGTTGGGGAGCAGTAACCGTCCGCTGAAATCGCTCACCGATATGATCAAAGGCAAGCAAGGTCGTTTCCGTGAAAACTTGCTTGGTAAACGAGTTGACTATTCTGCGCGTAGCGTGATTGTAGTCGGTCCTCGTTTGCGCTTGCACCAATGTGGATTGCCGAAAAAGATTGCGCTCGAGCTGTACCAGCCGTTTATTATCCGCAGGCTAAAGGACATGGGGCATGCTGATACAATTAAGTCGGCAAAGAAAATGCTTGAGCGGAAAGACGAAGAAGTTTGGGATATTCTCGAACAGGTTATTCGCAACCATCCGGTTCTGCTCAATCGTGCGCCGACGCTCCATCGCATGGGCATTCAGGCTTTCGAACCCACACTGGTCGAAGGAAACGCGATCCATTTGCATCCGTTGGTTTGCAAAGGATTTAACGCCGACTTTGACGGTGATCAAATGGCTGTGCATCTACCATTGTCGCTTGAAGCTCAGGTAGAAGCACATACTTTGATGATGAGTACTCATAATATATTCGCGCCCAGCAATGGTCGGCCAATTATGAGCCCCTCACAGGATACGGTGATGGGTTGTTATTACATCACTTTGGAAAAGAGTGGTATGAAAGGCGAAGGCATGACCTTTTCTGGCTTTGACGAAGCCGATTTGGCATTCCAACAACATGTAATTGATTTGCACGCCAAAATCAAAGTGCGTCTGCCGAGACACCGTCGGATGAAGACCGAAGAAGGCAATGCCAAACTTGGTGCGATCATCGAGACAACTTACGGCCGCATCCTCTTCAATATGATGCTGCCCAATGGCATGGACTTTTACAATCAATCACTGCGCAGTGGAGACTTGGCGTCGGTAATCAGCGATTGTTACCAACGACTCGGACGCAAGGCAACCATTAACTTGCTGGACGACATGAACCAGCTTGGTTTCCGTGAGTCGACGCGAAGTGGCCTGTCCTTCGGTACCGATGACTTGGTCACTCCAGAATCAAAGACACATTTCATCACAGAAGCGGAAAAGGAAGTTATGAAGTTCAAGAAGCGGCACGACCGCGGCTTGATCACTCAGCAAGAACGTTACAACCAGGTGCTCGACTTGTGGACCCATGCACGCGAAAAGATCACGAAAGACATGATGCAGGCGATGGAGCACGATGATCATTTGGGGAACTGGTATGTAAACCCAGTGTTCCTTATGGCTCACTCGGGTGCACGAGGTGGTATTGAACAGATTCGGCAGTTGGCGGGTATGCGAGGTCTGATGGCTAAGCCTACCGGTGAAATTATTGAAACACCCATCAAGGCTAACTTCCGAGAGGGTTTGTCGGTGCTAGAGTACTTCTCCAGTACTCACGGTGCTCGCAAAGGTTTGGCTGATACCGCATTAAAGACGGCCGACTCTGGCTATCTCACCAGAAAACTAGCTGACGTGGCACAAAACGTCGTTGTTACTATGAATGACTGTGGTACCACCCAGGGAATTACCAAGGGAGTTGTTTATCGCGGCGAAAAAGTTGAAGTGCGATTGGCGGACGCGATCAACGGACGTGTTTCACGTCAGAACATCGTCGACTTGGTAACTCAAGAAGTCATCGTAGCTGAAAACCAGATGGTGACTCTCGATATTGCCCGCAAGATCGAAGAGATGGGCATTGAAAAGATACAAGTACGTAGCCCTATGACCTGCGATGCGGCGCTGGGTGTCTGCCGCTTGTGCTATGGCATGGACATGTCCACCGGTGCGCTGGTGGAAGAAGGTATGGCAGTGGGAATTATCGGTGCTCAGTCGATTGGCGAGCCCGGTACTCAGTTAACCATGCGAACGTTCCATATCGGTGGTGCCGTTAATCGCAGTGTTGAGGAAAGCGATATCAAGGTCAAAAAGGGAGGTATCGTTAAATTCGCACGTCTCCGTGTGGTCAAGAATGACGAGGGTCGAGAAATCGTCCTCACGCGGAATGGAGAGATCTCCATTCTCGATCCCAAGGGTCGTGAGCTTGAGAAATATGAAATCCCAACCGGCGCCAAGTTGAATGTCAGTGAGAATCAGGAAGTCAAGAAAGGGGACATTCTGTGCGATTGGAATCCCCACAAAATTCCGATCCTTTGTGAAGTTGGTGGAAAGGTTCGCTTCGATGACGTTGTAGAAGGCGAAACCATGCGCATCGAACGCGATCCCAGTGGTGGTGTTCGCCGAGTTATCATCGACCACAAAGGTGACTTACATCCGCAAATCGTCGTCGAAGACGAAGAAGGCAAACCACGGGACGTATACTATCTGCCTGAAAAGGCTGTGATCACGGTCCAGGAAGGTACAGCCGTGTCGGCCGGTCAAGATCTGGCCGAGACCCCGCGCGAATCTTCGGGCATTAGCGACATTACTGGCGGTCTACCACGAATCACAGAGATATTTGAAGCTCGCAAACCAAAAGATCCTGCGGTAATTGCCGAAATCGATGGTAAAGTCGAGATTCAACCGACTAAACGCCGTGGCAAACGCACGATTATCATCCGCAGCGAGAGCGGCTTAGAAAAGGAACACCTCGTTCCTCACGGTAAGCGGTTCTTGGTGCATTCGGGCGATATTGTCAAAGCGGGACAAGCACTGGTTGACGGTCCATTGGTCCCGCATGATATCCTTCGTGTCAGTGGCGAAGAGGCGGTTCAGCAGTATTTGGTTCATGAAATCCAGCAGGTTTATCGAAGTCAACGCGTGGAGATTAATGACAAACACGTGGAGATCATTATCGCGCGGATGTTGCGAAAAGTGAAAATTGAATCGCCTGGAGATACGAACCTATTGCCGGGATTGGTAATGGATAAGTTTGAGTTCCGCCGCGTTAACAACGAGTTGAATAACTGCCTGAAGATCACCGACAACGGTGACAGCGATTATGCGGTTGGCGCACTTGTTCCGAAAGAGGCTTTGGAGCAGACGAATTTGCAGATTGAGGGCTTAGGTGGTAAAGCGGCTAAAGGTAAAAAGCCCAAGCCCTCAACCGCCAGCACTCAGTTGTTGGGAATCACCAAAGCGTCTGTACAAAGCAGCAGCTTTATTTCGGCGGCCAGTTTCCAGGAGACGACCAAAGTGCTTACCGAAGCGGCGCTGGCCGGGAAGGTCGATAAATTGGTCGGCCTCAAAGAAAACGTTATCTTGGGACACTTGATTCCGGCAGGTACTGGCTTCCGCAGTTTCCAAGAGTCGGAAGTTTCCTATCGACGTGAGGCTCTCGAAGATTTGGTTAATCGAGGCTCATCCGCTATGGAGGAATCGTTCCCACTACTGCAGTCGCCCACCAGTGCCGAAAGCGCTCAAGATTCCATTGATACTTCGGCTACATAGTTTGAGTACTAACGGAAAACTAATTCCAGACACCAATAATGTCGCCTCACGTTGTAATGGGCAATCGTGAGGGACAGTCTTGAGAGGCTAGAACTTACTTGAGCTACTCAGCGAGCGGGTTCCACGCTTGATTCGGTGATTCTAACGCAGGCCATCGAAACGCCAGGCGGTCTAAGCGGAATCGCATTGGTCACTGTGGATCTGAGCACGATACTGTGTTGCCGATAACTGCGGCACAAATTCCAGGCGGACAAGGACAGGCTCACACGTACAGATCGAGCTTGCCGGCCCCGCCGTTGCCACCTTCGGCCTCCGCACCTACGTAATCAAAGCTTCCATCAGCGGTGTCTTTCGCGGTTTCACTTGGATCGCTCAGATCAAGTTCATCCGTGTAACTGCCGTTGATCGCTGGACCGTCGGCTCCTTCGGCACTTTCATCTTGTTCGATCAACGGAACAGGACTAATTGTGGCGGTCTTTAACGGCAGATAGGGTATAGATTGAGTCGTGCATGATGTGCATAGTGCCATGTTTTACCTCCCAGCGAATTTCTCAAGCGTTGGTTCAGTAAGTCGACTGCAATAGCAAACATGTGTTATTTCCACGCCTAAGTCAAACTTACTCACCTTTTTCTAAATGAACTCGTCAGGACAAAAACAAAGTTCACGGGAAAATCGATACGATCCGCATTTGTGGCGCAAGAGACGAGTCTTGGCGCGAATTAAGGCCTACGTACCGGAGGAATCAATGTTGTTGCTGATCGAAACGTGGTAGACGTACCATGTAATACAGCTCATGACAACTTGCTCGCCTCCATCTTCGATCGCTCCAATTGCTTTATCCACAAGCCAATAGGTTTCAAAAAACATTTGGTCGACGATCACGCTGAAAAACGCAAATACAGCCATCATTGCGAACAGAGTAATGGCAGTTTGTAAATAGAATTGGTCTGCTTTCCACAACGAGGCCAAAACCATCGTGCCGACTATTCCGGCAACGGACCCCATAAAAACAAGTTCGCCGAAGTTCTGGCCTGTAAATGACCCCCATTGCTCGATGGAGAGCAATTGGCTGATTTGTCCACCGGCGAACTCGTGAATCTGACAACTATCGTCCAGCAAGATATACACAAATACTCCGATCCAGGTTGCATACCGCCACGAACCTGTGCGGATGGAGATGATCAATAGCAAAAGGACGATCCAGAACTCCTTGGTATATTGAAACACTTCGGCATAGGACCAATCTTCAATCAGACCAAATTTAGGGTCCGTGAGAAACTTGAACCCATAGAGCGCGTACAGGATTACCAAGACCGCATCGGCGGCCAACAAGAGGCTAAGAAATCGGTACTTGGTCGCAAAAATCTTCTCGATCAACGGATGAATCCTGTATGAAGGTTGATGGTAAGTGTGATCGCAAGCTGATGTGTTTTGTTCTTGGTCATCGCATGAACAGCAAACGGCGAATTGACGGGAAGACATTGGCTGCTGACCGAGCAATGCGTTTTATAGGAGTCGACCAACTGGAGCGCAAGAATCGATATCGCGACCGATGAAAACAACTTCTCAAGCCGTTTCGCAAGTAGTTAGTGTCGATGGCACCTTCACACAAAGTGCTGGCTGCATTCATAAGTTTCTGCTTATAACCTTCCAAGCCCTTTCCCATATCGATAGTCTTAATTCCATGTTGGCTACTGGATTCGATTAGGTGCAAGTCTCGCAACATTCCTGGCGAATGTTTCGAGTGCTCGATGTTATAGGCGGATACCAAAGTATGCAAAGTGTGCCGCGATTGCAAAGAGTATTCAATGGCAAGCGGTTCAGAACCTGCCCAAAGTACTGCCAATCGGCCGGAAAAGTCAGTACCGGAGCAGTTCAATGCTGTTTCTAACAGAGGGCGTACCCACGACTCGGCGAATGGATGACTTCGCTGAGTCGCCTCGTACTGCGCTGCTTTCCAATTCAACATCAAATCCAAAAGCGATTTGTCCAAAGAGCCAAACTCAAGGCGTATCTGACCGATGTCGCGACTAACCCGACGTTCGGATTTTTTTAGCCCTTTGAGATTTGGATGACGTGTGTACAAATCGTCAAAATAATTTTCAATTCCACGCGACAGATCAATCTGTGGCGAATTCCATTGCGTCCAACTCCAACGAACAAAGTCAGGATGGGTCAACAGCAGATGATCGAATCGCCACTGGATAAGACTTGCGGCGGAGAGCATTTCTCGAACGTCAAAAATGGTATCCGGGCGATGAATGACCCCTTGATAATCCGCGAATGTTCGGCCTGGAGCGCCAGCTTGGCTGCGGTTGGTACGTTCAAACGGGAAGAATGCCAGCGGTTTACCATCGCGCCGAAGAACGGCAATCTCGATTGGAAGTACTTTTCCAACGCATTGAATGTACTCCGGCCGAAAAAATGGGCTACACAATGCAGGATTCTGTTCCAGAATCTCCGTCCATGAACCCCATTCCACGTCGGTCAACTGAGCTGGTAAAGAAACTTGCCAGCTCATTGCACCGTCTCTTCCAAATGTGATTGATCTGTTCGTGATTGCTCGTTGGCGTGAGTGTGAGTGGGTTGCGCAACTTTTGTCGGTGGTTCGTGCGCGTGTTGTGGCAGTCGATATTGCGTAAACGTGGATCGTTGCGGAAACAGTTTGGGCGCGACGCTATATAAGAAACAGCGGGTATATCCTTCGGCACGTTTGAATAATACTGAATAGGCAATCGCGGTTTCGGTCTTTCCAAGTAGTTTGGCCGCTTGCGAAATTGGCCAATAAATCAAGCCAGTAATCACCAGCCGCGATATGGAGATTCCAGCACATCTTAATGCACCAAAGTGAGCAAGATCTCGGCGGCAAAAACACCATCCATCGTGGAAACAGGTATCTCGCAAATACTGTTCAGTCAAACGAGATTCCGGTGTAATGTGATACGCAACCGCCAGCGGTGTAAACCAACTTTCAATTCCGGCTTCGCGAATGCGGCGATAATGGTCGGTGTCGTAGCCACGAACTTGATGCGACAAATCGTATAAGCCAACTTCGTCAAGAACACTTCTGTGGATCAATTGGTTTCCAGATCCTGGCCCTTGCCTGCGCGTATATGGTCGCGGTTCAGGCCAAGTAACCGATTCGCCTAACATCCTACGTACTCGCGGATGGAGTTTTCGGGTACAGTTTTCTGGCAACCTCAACCACAACAAACCACCTACACTACGCAAGTCCTTACTTCGTGCCAGTCGCAGCAACTCCAATAACCAATTGGGATCGGCGACTTCGTCATCATCGAAATTTGCGATCCACATTCCACGCGCTGCTGTGAATCCACAATGTCGCGCGTGAACTTGACCAGGTTCGCGCTCAACGACGTACTTCAGTGGAATCGATGATCGCCGTGCGAGTTCCTCCACCAACTGTGGCGTTTCGTCGGTCGAGTTATTATCCACAACAACAATTTCGTAGGTAAACTCACCGCAAGTCCGTTGCCCCTGAAGACTCTCGATACATTCACGCAACATGCTTGCCCGATTGTACGTACAAAGAACAATGGACACATCCGGACACGTCACGAGTGTTGTCTCCAATGGAAGAATTCGATCGAAATAGAAGCCGTATTAGGATAGTAATTGGAGAGCGATTCAACTTCGAGAAGTTTCTGGGTCTTCTATACCGGATTTGAATGCGAGTGCCGCGCCAAGGAGGAGAAATACCGGATTTAACAATCTTACGTTACTGGATAGCGGGTTGTCGGTAAGGCACAACAGAACAAAAGCTACGAAACTTAGGAAGACCGCTGAGGCCGTCATATCGAACGGATACGCCAACCACTTGACTTTGCGAGCCAACAAGGTCATCTGAAGAATAATCACGACAATAAAAGTCACCAATCCAAGTACGCCAAATTCGTATCCAATTCGCAGAAACTCATTGTGCGGACTCTCCATTTTCTGCCATACCGTGGGGATGTATCTTGCAGCACTCGAGACCCCATGCCCCAACCAGGGCTTTTCCAATGCGCGTTCTAAAACCAGTGGCCATACGTCGAATCGCCCTGTACCTGAGACCTTGGTGTCAAATAGTTCAGCGATCGTTCCCTGGCCAGTTTTTGGAAAGAGTCGTTCTTGCATTGCCGGCAGATAGAACACTCCCAGCGCCATAGTGAACGCCAAGGTCAAGCTCAGAAATCTCCACAACAACCCTCCGACGTGCGGATGAAACACGGGCAGGACAAGCATGCACAGCGTAGTCCCGCGACTCCCTTCAATACCGGAAACCAACAGGCAGCTTATCCACAGGACGATGCTCAACAGTATATGCCTGGGAAACAAGGCGACTGCTAATGCTGCCAGTGGCAACAAACTCATTGAATGAGGCCGGCCATCTAACGCCATGCCTGATGTTACGACGCCAGTTCCAAATTCAACGAGGCCGATTTTCCACGTCGCCACACATAAGAATGCGATAAGAATACTTCCGCAATAACAGTACAACAGCCATGACATTTGCGATCGCGTGCGCACAAACATCGCTCCTGCCAGTCCATAGATGAAGGGAGTCGATAGCTCGAATGCAAATTTGATAGCGTCCTGGTCAATACCTTCCAACCACAATAGTGACAACCATATCACTCCATACCAGAGTGGCCACAGCCAACACCCCGACCAAAATCGCAGTCGCTCTGGAGCTAAGCCAGCTTTCACTAAGATTAACCCAGACAGGACCAGCGGTGCGAACAACGACAAACCCGCTAGGTAGTTGATGCCACCTAGATAAAGGTCGCGAAAGCTAGAAATCGCGGCTAGTAAGGGAACCAATAGTGCGAACAGATAACCCAATTCAGGCTTGCCAAGAGAAAAGCTCAACTCTACCTCAGCCGTATCGCGGTCAGAGAATTGAGTTGCATTGGCACTAAGTGAAAATGAGTTTGAAGACATGGCAATTCACTTTAGATGTCGACCACTACTGCCAGGAAATTCAAGGGTAAATTGTTCCGCCAAAAACCTTTCAGTTTACGTTTGGCGGTATCCAACAAAGTCGCTAACTCACCAACACTGGATTGGCATCGGACCGATTCGATTCCAATTCGCGCCAAAAATAAATCCCTCGCACAATCAATCCAGCAACCGTTCCTACGACCAAGGACATTGCAGCCCCAAATGGGCCATGCTCTCCTATCAACAAAAACGCACAAACAATCGTCACGACGCTGCGTGCACAATCTCCAACAAAATTCAGCTTAGACAGTCCCATCGCGAGCAAAGCGTTCCCTACAACGATGTCGATCGTTTGCAACCAACAACCGAGCGAGAGGACCCACACTGTCGAATCAGCGTTTGCATATTGTGCTCCAAACGCGAAGCGCACCATGGCACCCCCGAATACACACAATACCGTGGTGACCGGTGTCATTAGCGCCAGCGAATATCGTAAAGTAACGCGCACGTTTGTCCGCAGTGCCGTACGACCACCGTCAACAAACGCAACTACCATGCGCGGTGCCATGTACTTACCGGCTCCACGTAATAGGACTTGAGCGATTCCGATCAACGTCAGACAGGCAGCGAACAGGCCTGTGTCATCAACACCCGCAGCAGATGCTAAGAACCAAGGTAGAATCGTTGGAGCACTGCTACCAATCAAGTATGAGCCTAAAGCCCATTTTCCAATGCCCCAGTTATGTGAGAAATCGGGAGTAAACTGACGAGGCTGAAATTCAAGTTCGGAGGCGACCCTCGGCAGCCAAGCTACTGAGACCACCATACATGCCGCTCCGATACCCAGTAGTGCGTTTTCGACACTTAAAGAGTTACTCAGCATCAAGACACTCAAAGTTATCAGTTGTAGGCTCGTCACCAGAGCGTCCAGGCAGGTCACTTCAAACTGACGCAAGCGATTGTGCAAATAGTTATGTAGAAAATCTCGTAACATTAACCCAGGAAAACAAATCGCCAGTACGAGCATGGCGTTACGTAAGTGAACTCCTTCAACCGTAGCCGGTTGATAATTCGCGGCTAAGACAATGGCCATCATCGCCACGATGCTCAATATCGCACAATGTACTGCAGCGCTTGCCGAATACACTCGCGTACGTCGGGAATCGAAATGTGGAGCGTGAACCAAATACGGTACATGTATCAATTGGTCGCATATGCACTGAGCGATCGTAAACAAACCTGCCGCCAAGAAATAAATACCGAGGTTCTCTTTACCCAAATAGCGTCCGATCACCAGCGACACTATAAAACTAGCACAGCTAACCACCGCTTGGTCGACAAGGGCCCAAACAGCTCGTTTGGAGATCAACCATGACACCCAGTGTGAATGCTGGCTACTGATTTCTGTCGGAGATGTGAGAACATCCGAAGCCATGGTCGGCGATTCATACGGCACCATTGAAACTCCAATTTCTTAAGGATTTCAATGAGTTCCTAAGACATTCCGACCATCCGTCAAGTTTTGCGGCCAGGCTAGCACCGTTATCGCAGGGAGCCACGTCGAATCGAGGTATGTGAAATAGATCATCGGTTGCTCGAACGCACCGATTGCCCGTTTGCACAGCGCACTTGCACTCTAGTTGCGCAGCGATATCAGCCAGTTCAACGGAAGCAAACCCGCTCTGTGGATCACCAAATGGATAGGCGAATGACGGGCGATCGATCGAAAACTGCTGACGCAGAAATTCGAGACATTGCTTTAAGTCGCCTCGAAAATGTTCGATGTTGTTGCGAAAATCTTGATGAGTGTGCGTGTGCGCACCAATTTCCATTAATTTTGATTCGCGCATCCGATGACATTCGTCCAGGGTCAATGGTCGCCACGCATCTTCCGGAATATCATTCGGTGCGTTGATCATCCAGTCATCAAAAGGAAATGGACCTGTTTCTCCAACGTATGCCGTCGCCAAGAAAAGTGTCGCTGGGACATTCAACTTAATCAGCACCGGCAGAGCGTACAATAAATTGTTGGCATAGCCATCATCAAACGTTACCGCAAAGGCCTTTTCGCTAAGGCGCGTGCCAGCCCGCTGAGCCTCGACGAGCTGCGTAAGAGAAAACGGGCGATAGCCTCGTCGTATCAAGCCCGCCAGTTGCTTCGCAAATCGCGATGGAGTTACTGAATAGGTGGGAGAGAAACGGTTGTTTGGTCGTGGGCAAATTCGGTGGTACATTAGAATCCCACACGTGCCTGCCGACTGTGGCCGAGGCAACCAACGACACGGTATGGTCGCCCAACTGGTTGCGTTATGTCGCCAATGTCGAACGCGCACTTCACCAGACGTCACCTCTCGAACAAAGTCTGGGAACAACCGCTTCTCGGACCCGTGAGTAACCGTCATCAGTTAGCCACTCGTTCTCGTTCCAAGAAACTGGGATCGATTAGGTCGTCGTCTTGCTCGTCGAGTTCGGTTGGTCGCCCCCTTCTGCTGTTTTTCTGTTCACGAGTGACTTCTTGAGCGCCCTGTTCGTCCTTGAGATACTCAATGACGAATGGAAAACAAACTGCACCTCCAATAGCGAAAATTAATCCCAGAAGTGCGACCAATTTCTTGTTGGGACTGGAGGGACGCTCGTGGATGCGTGGTGTTTCGATCACGCCAATGCTGGTGATTTGGTCGCGCGATAGCTCCAGCTCCATGCGTGCTCTTTCGAGCTGCACTGCGTGAGACTCAAGCTTCGACTTGGCCACACTAGCTTCGGTTGCGAGTTGAGTGATTTCAACCTCCTGATTGTTAATCGCGACGAGCTGAGTCTTCAGCTCAGTAAGCTGACTCTTCAGTTCCTTTGTCTCAGCCGCTAAAGCCGCCAGATTCGCTTGTTCGCCCATCAGTTGCACCGAAAATGATTGGTGAACTGGGTTAATCCCCTCGGAGGTTTCGGTTCGAGAATTTCGGATAGTGGCCAAAATCAACTTAGCTTCTTGCAGTTGTGACTGTATGGCTTTGACGTTGGGATGATCAGGGCTGTATTTACTCAGCAGTTCCTTTTCACGGATCTCCAGTTCATATAGTTTCTGACGCATTCCAGCGCTGGATTGGTCGTCAACTCCGCTGGTCGCGTTCAGTCTTACAAACTCCGGCAGATTCTTCAGAATTGAATCCAGTTGTTGGGCGCGGATTTGGCTGGAGACTGTCGAACGCGCGTTGACCAACAATGCGGCTTCGACTTCATCGATGCGTCGTTCCACGTTTGCTCGTTTTCCTTCCACGGAACCCATGCCATAGCGATTCTTGGCAGAGTTGAGTTTTTCCAAGGTTGCATCCACTTGCTTGGCCAAGATCTTGTTCTGATCAAGGAGAAACTCGTAGGAGCCGACTGTTTGGTGTATGCGAGAATGTTCCTCCAAAAATACTTTAGAAAACGTCTCCATCACCTTAAACGCTTGTGCAGGGCTGGACGCACTGTAAGTCGCCACAACCACGTTTGATGTACTTGGCGTGGAAACTTTCAAGCCTTGATGTAAGAAGATGATCGCGCGTTCTTCTTCCGAAATCGGATCGATGTTGGATAACCAGCCAAGCAAGCTTTTCAATAGGCTCGGGCCTTTGCTCGCACCACCGGATGTTGGCTCGGCCGGGTCGCCATTCAGAATGGTCTTAGCGCCCAGTTGTTTAACGACGCGATCAGCGACAACTTCGCTTTGAATTATTTCCTGTACCGATTTAACGATACTGTCGCTGGTGCGATGGACCTCTGCCGACGCACCAACAGTATCGATCGCCGCAGCTTCGTGTCCAAAGCGAATCAAGTATTTTGCAGTCGAGCGATACTTCCGCGGGGCGAAGAATATAACACACACCACGAGTAGGCAAACTACGATAAAAAAGGCTGCGCTGGCCCGAAAATGCCGCTTGAGTATGCGTACTACATCTCGCCAACTATGATTACCGAGCTTCGCAGTCGTAGATTGCATGGCTTGTTCGCTCGCACTTGAAGAAAGGCACGGCAGTTAACGCTTTAATTACGATAGTCACAGTCGTATGCCGTCCCAAGCAGATCGAGCAGAAACCGCCTTAACAGATTCATAGAATTATCAGGATCGCAAGCATTCCTTGCAGGAACCGTAAAATCGTAACTTCGCAAACCGTTCCAAACTACGGGCTATACCGTTTATGTTGATTTTAATGGGGAAAAAACGTCACTTCTCGTTAGCCGCTGGCGAGTTCTCGTGAACGTTCTTGAGTATCGTGTCTTAGTTAGACTCCTAAACATCCGCAAGACATATCAGCATATCTGCAGAATTCAGCTAGCAGCCAAAACTGTAGACCTAGCGATTAATGAGAAGTGTCAAACAAACGTCACCTATATGCATGCGGCCTACACAATTAATTGTGGATGACCGCTATCACTGTGCGCGGGGTCCGTTTGTTGATCGAAGGTCTCCTTCCCAGTTACTTCGAAACCAACTGCCTTTGACACTTGAGCGTAGAAATAATACAGGTTTGGAACCAAAAATAGGACCAGCACAGTGGACATGACCAGCCCATAGGCCAAACTGGTGGCCATGGGTATGACCACTTGAGCTTGTAGTGATTCCTCAATCAAAATTGGTAGTAAACCAGCGATCGTCGTGATGCTGGTGAGAAAGACCGGTCTTAAACGACGACGCCCCGCCGTCATCAACGATTCCTGCAACGGCATTCCCGATCGAACTTGTAGATTGATGAAATCTAACAGCACAATAGAATCGTTGACGACAACTCCAGTAAGCGACACTAACCCAAACATGCTAAATAAGGTAATTGGCAAACCCATTACCGCATGACCAAAGACCGCGCCAATAATTCCAAAGGGGATAATCGCCAACACCAGCAAGGGTTGAAAGTAGGAATGAAATTCGAGGACCAGCAACGCGTACATGGCGATAATCGCAATGCCAAAACCAACTCCCAAGCTAGACAACGATTCCGCAGTTTGCTGCGCTTGCCCCTCCCAGCGAAATCGGATCATGCGATGCTGCCGCTGAATCTTGGGCAAAAACTCTTGCTGCAGTCGAGCAATAATCTGTTGAGCGTTGGCCTGAGTTTCGTCTAAGTTGGCGGTCACGGTAATCGAACGATATTGGTCGAGCCGGTTGATTTCGGAATATCCTCGCGTAACCGAAATCTCCGCCAGTTCGGTGATCGGACGTTCGATTCCATCAGCACCTCGCACCCGAATTTCGCTGAAATCCGCAATCGACCGCCGATTGGCATGCGGATACCGAACCATCAACTTTACTTCATTGCGGCCACGTTGTATCCGCATCACCTCGGCGCCATAGTAAGCGGCACGGACCGTCTCGGCCAAGTCTTCATCAGAGATCCCGAGCGTCGTGGCGTTGTCTTTCACGCGAATACGAAATTCCACCTTACCCGGCGATGAATCGTCGCGGATGTCATAGACACCAGCGTACGCAGCCAGTTCCTTCTTGCACAATTCGACCGTTTCTTCCAACTCCAATTGATTTTCAGAGGGTGCCAGAACTTTGAATTCAAGCGGCGCACCTCCCGGCCCCATCTCCGTCGCGTCAAAGGTCACTCGCTCAGCTCCCGGAAATACGCCCGATTCAGCTCGCCACATCGCGATAATATCTGTACTCGAAATACTGCGCAATGACGCGTCAGTCAGCTCGACCTGCACTTGGCCTACGTGGCTCCCATTACTCGATTGAGTTGAACCAAGTGCTCCTTGCCCCTTTGCTTGACCAACTTGTCGATATGTCAGCTTTACAGGACCACGTGGATTTTGAGGGTCCGGTGGCTCGGTCACCTGGCGTCCTTGTTTCTCCATTTCTTCAACATAGATCCGTTCACTGATACGCTGAATCGCTTGTTCAATTCGACGCGTGGCCTCATCAGCAACTTCTGCTGGAGTTCCATCGGGATAAATAACCTGTGAGAGAATACTCTTGCCATCCAGCTTCGGGAAAGCATTAAACGGAACCGTTCCCGACCGCACCAACCCAAATGTGACCAGCAATAACATGATGGCGACAGAAATCGGAATGCCGGGATGACGCATCGAGATCTTGAATAATGGTTCATAGACTCGGTCGCCGACCCAATCCAAGGCTCGACTGCAATGTCTGCCGAGGAAACTGATCAGCATCGCCAATGGGCGAAATGGCTTGAGCAATCCACCGACAAGCCACGCAAACAGGTTCTTCGGCCGATCTTCGTCATGTGATAAATGGCCCGGCAGGGCCAGCGAAGCTTCCGTCAGGGAGATGAGCAACATGGCGATGATCGCCGCAGGCATCACGGCGATAAATTTGCCCATGACACCTGAAACGTACAGCAGCGGAACAAACGCCACAATCGTCGTCGCCACGCTGGAAAACACAGAAGGGAGAACTTCAGCTGCACCCTCTATCGCAGCCTGATAATAGGACTTGCCCATCAAGCGGTGCTCATACACGTTTTCGCCAATCACAATGGCATCGTCCACAACAATACCAATGGCCATCAAGAATGCGAACATGCTGAGCATATTCAGCGTTTGACCAGTTGCCAGCAGGACAATCCCCGCCCCAAACACACTGATTGGAATCCCCAACGCCACCCAAAACGCTAGGCGCATTTCCAAGAACAGAGCCAACAACAAAAAAACGATGATGGCACCTTGGATTCCATTCTCAGTCAACATTTGTAGACGTTCACGAACATCAACGCTTTCATCGCCCCAAGCTTTGAGATAGTATCCGGCTTCGAATGAACTTCCTTCTTGATCGACAAACTTGCGCACTGCATCGGAAATCTTCAGCAGATCTTCATCAGACGTACGTGCAACTTCAATAACCATCGCCGGTTGGCCATTGACCTCGTTGATGGCAGTCACATCATCGAAATCATCGACCACTGTCCCCAAGTCTTTCACGCGCAGAACTGCTCCATTGGGCTGAGTGATCACTGGCAAGGTCTCGATCTCTTCGCCCGTCTCACGCTTGTTCTTGCCACGCAAGAGAATCTCCTGGCCATCGGTGCGCATCTGGCCACCTGGGGTTTCGATACTTTGCCGGCGAAGAATAGCCGCAATCTGATTGAGAGTCAGGCCATATTTGCGTAAGGTATCTTCGGACATCTCGACATCGATCTGAAACGGTTTAGCCCCCTGCATGTCGGCTCGCGAGACTTCAGGAAGATCCAACAGGCGTTCGCGCACTCGTTCGGCAACTTTTCTCAATCGGTATGCAGATTCTTGACTTTGATCAGCGGGTCCGAAAACGGCGACTCGAATTGCGGGCGTCCGAAAAGTAATCTGTTCCACAGTGGACTTTTCGGCACGGCGTGGAAAAAAGGCTGACTTGCGGTCCACGGCTGAACGAACCTCATTGAGTATTCGCTGAGGGTCCGTCACATTGCTCTTAAGTTCTGCAATCGTATAGCCGCCTCCTTCGCGAGCGATACTGATCAAGCGCTTTATGCCGGCCATCGCTTGAATTTCTTCTTCGATCTGCTGGCAAATCCCTTTTTCTACTTCGTCAGGCGATGCACCCGGATAAGGCACGGAAACCAGAATGACATCGAGCTGGAACTCGGGAAAAATCTCGCGCCGCATGAGTAGAAAGCTGACCAAGCCGGCGACCAACACGCCAGCCACGGTGACATTGACTGCCGGGCCATTTTGGATAGCCCATCGTATCGCGTTCTTCATGGAATCCACTGCCTCAATTGCTTTCGCCCAGCCGGCGACTCGCTCGAACAAACGTGTCAACACCCGAGACGTTGGCTAAGGGTGACACAACCAGAGCATCGCCCGGGACAATCGCTTCATGTGCCTCGATCAACCAAAATTCCTTCGGGCGACTGTTGGGTTTTCCCGGTAGCGTAAATGGACGTACCATTTTCAATCCTTCAATTATCGCAATGCGACCGGCCGCCCATTGTTCAGGGTCGAATCCTGTTTCGTGTTCCTGATCAACACTTGCCGACTTGGCCAACGCAAGCGACTCTGCGGGGGCTTGCAGTGGTGGCTCTTTGCTTGGCGAAACAGTGCCTTGCTGGAGCACTGACGCGTCTTCGACAAACTTCCAGATAATATTTCCCGGCCGCAACGCAAGCTTGGGGACCAGCATCAATGGTCGATTGGGTTGGCAGTGAATATTGACATCTAAAAACATACCACGCACCAGCGCCTGGGGACCGCCCGGCGATTTGGTAGGTGGTTGCCCATTGATCGTATAACGTCTGGGGTCATCGACCCGAATTCGACACGGGATCATGCGGCTTTGCTGATCCAGTCCAATTCCGTCATAACGACTCAAGTGTCCTGTCCACTCGAAGGTCATATCTTGGCGACCGGCCACATGATAATGCAATGAAACTGGTACCGGAGGAAGTGAATAATGCGCAGCCCGAGCATCTTCATTCCGCGAAGGAGAAGGCTGCCCCGACCGCGACTGTTCTTGTTGATCTAGCAGAACTATCAACTGATCCATCCGCAAATCGCAAGTTACTTCAATATGTTGTGTATCTTCGATTACGCACAGCGTATCCCCTTTCTTCAGATAAGAGTCCGCCTCCGCAAATTCGCGGACGATCATGCCTGAGATCGGTGCCTTGATCTCTGTGCGAGCCAAATTCAACTTGGCCTGCTCTAATTGAGTTGCTGCCAATTGCTGAGCTAGCTCGACACGACTGCGACGCGTTTGCAACAAATCAGCTTGATTTTGAAAAGACTGCCTTTGATTAGCACTAGCCAGCTTGGCACGCCGCGCTTGATCGAGTTCCGTTTGGCTAACAAAGCCTCCTTTCACAGATTGCAGTCGCTTGAGCTCCTGTTCCTGTAACTGTAACTCTTCGTCAGCCAACTGCAGCGAACGCTGCACATTTGCTAATTCCTGTTGCCACTCTCGCAATTGAGCTTGCTCTTGTTCATACAATCTTCGAGTACGATCGATCTCCAGTTCGTAATCTCGAGGATCAACTCGAAAAAGAACGTCCCCTGCATTAATGTATCGTCCAGGTTCACAGGCTTCATTCTTATAAGAAACGCGTCCTGCCACTTCAGCCGCCAGCGTTATTTCACGGTAAGGAACCACAACGCCATTAGCCTCCAAATCGACTGTTCCCATCCCTTCGAAAGATTCGCTAAGCTGCGTTTGGACAATGGGCAATCTCGCCAACCTGCCAGCCAGCCCTTGTGCTAGGTCTGAAACCTGTTTGGGCTCAGATTTGCCTAATCCCAAGAACACACCAGTACCAAGGCCAACGATGGCCAACGGCAAAAGAATTCCCAGGCCAATGTTTTGTAAGAGTTTTGACGATTTCATGATGTTTGTTTTTCGACGAGACTTTTACCAATTTGCAATCGCTGATGGACTAAGACAAGAAAAAAAACAAATTGCTTGCCTTGTTTATCAGAATTTGCGGCAACTATGGTGAGCGATTTGTGATCATAACTGTACGAGAATCTTTGCAGGCCTTGGTACCAATAATACTCAACTGCTAACTACTGTCTTAACTCCGTGGCGAATCGTTATGCGCTAGTTCACTGGAATCATTGGGCCTTGCGAACATCCCAAGAATACTCGCGGTCACGTGGTTGGTCAGTTGCTCGATTTCGAAGCCTTTAATTTCCCACTCCGGTGTAAGTAATTGCATAAATGGACGTCCCACTCGAAAAAACAGACACTGACTGACCAATGTGTAAACGACCAACATATAGTCCACTTGATGTTGGTCCGGGAATTTCGATCTCAGCCGCTCTAACAAGGCTACAAATGATTCAAAACTGGGCTTGAAGTACTCTCGCAACATTGGCGTCGCAGACTGACTCGGCTGAAGCGTTTCTTGCAATAACAGTCGAGCTTGCCAAGTTTCTGCATCGCCCGCCAAGACTCGAGTCAAAATCGCTCTGACATATTTGCGCAATTCTTGTTCGGGTGGTTGCTGCGGATCGATTTCATGCAAGGGTAGAACAGCATCGCGCTGGCGATAGGCTTCCAGAATACATTCAACGTACAACCGCGATTTATCACCAAAGTAGTAATTCACGCTTGCCACATTCGCTACCGCTAACCGACAGATATCCCGAATGGTTGCTGCACCATAGCCCTTCTCAGCAAATACTCGACCCGCTGCATCGATAATGCGCTGAGAGGCCGAATCTCTCCTTAGTGTTCCTTTTGTGACATGCATGGGCTAGCAGACTAATTTGTGTGGGAAAATACGCCCAACACCCTCTCGCAAACAGCCGTTTTAATCAAGTGTTTGATTCCATCGTACGCAATCGCAGAAGCAATGCAAATAGCCAAAACGCCACACCACCAAATAAGTAAGCCCCAACGAGCAGGTATGAGGTATGAGTCGTAATGGCGCTGTTCGAATGTTATGGGTTCGCGCCTTGCGAAACTTGCAAGGAGCTTCAAATACTGGTGCTAAGTGAATAACCTAACATCTCACAGCCAACTCAATGACAGATCCTAATTCCTACCCAATATTCTCTGCATTCAGCTAACCATCAACGCAAAAGTCCTTCGCAGAAGCCAAAGAACACTCGCTCGCTGCCATTCGTCGAACCAGTCTGCGCCCCCACACCTTCAGTGAATGATTACCGTTGAAACGTCAGCCCTTGACGAGTTTCAGCAGGTCGCCGATCTTGCGGTGGGCTTCAATAGGATGTCGCAGCGGTTTTTCCGTTAGCACTTGGTAATGATTCTTCCTACCCACTTTTTCTCTACGGATAAAGCCCTCGTCCTCCAAGTCTTGCACGATCCGCTGCACGCCTCGTTCGGTAATACCAACCAGCAGAGCGACCTCGCGTAAGACCAAGTCAGGATTTTCGTAAAGAGCGATCAATACGTGAGCGTGATTGGTCAGAAAAGTCCAACGATTTGTCGCCTCAACTGAGCTTATCTCCTCTGCTAGTTTGCTGGAAGTGGCTTTTCTGGTCATGCTTGCGTCCACACAAAGAGCGAACCACGAAACTCAACAATTGCTCGAGTGTATCAACCGATTCGCGAAACTCGATTCACGAACACTGAGTAAGTTCAAATTCTAGATCCTTTTCATTGGTTTTTGAAGCGAATCGATTTTTTCTTAAGTTTTGATCGCCATCACACGACATACTATTGACGAACCACATGTCGCATATCACAATTCGTGCATTGACTATCGCTAACCGGAGTTCGCATCATGACCCAATTTCACGCCATGTTTTTAACTTGTACCGCAGGACTTCTCGTGGCACTGGTTGCCATTCCGGACGGCTGGGTCAAATCATTGGCCATAGCGATGCGGCGCGCAGTTACCCTAATCACAGCTATTCAGTTTATCGCGGCGGCCAGTTTCGTGATGGCGCTAGTTTCCGGCTGGGCCTCTCAGACACACATTGTGTTGATAGAGTCGTTAAGTGGCTGGCCACTGGACATCACGATTTACTTTGATGGTGTCAGCGGTTTAATGCTAGCGCTAATCAGTTTTGTAGGTTGGGTTACTTGCCAGTATTCCGTGCGATATCTCGACGGCGAACCGACCCAAGGGCGTTATTTCCGATGGGCAAGCTTTACGATCGGTGCGGTTTCGCTGATGGCGATTTCCGGCAACCTGCTCATGTTCATTGGAGGTTGGGTGATGACCAGTTTAGGGTTGCACCAGCTACTGTTGCACTACGGACATCGAGCTGTAGCTCGGCGAGCAGCATGGACTAAATTTACGGTTAGCCGACTTGGAGACTTGGCGCTGTTTTCAGCGGCGGCGATCGTTTACTTGGAATTCGATACGCTGGACTTTGCAGAATTGTTGAATCTAGCTAGCTCATTGCCAAGTGCAAACACTGCAATGCAGGTCGCCGGATTCTTGTTGGTTCTCGGCGCGGCAACCAAATCGGCTCAGGTCCCGTTTCACACCTGGTTACCGCTAACGCTGGAAACGCCGACGCCTGTGTCAGCATTGATGCATGCTGGTATCGTCAACGCAGGTGGTTACCTAATGATTCGGATCAGTCCGCTGGTCGCACTTTCACCCTGGGCCTTGACAACTTTGGCCATCATTGGTGGTGTGACAGCAATTTACGCGGCCGTGGTGATGGCGACTCAAACAAGTGTGAAGAAGGTGTTGGCATATTCGACGATTGCACAAATGGGGTTCATGCTGTTGCAGTGCGGACTTGGTGCCTTTTCGGCTGCCATGTTACATATCCTCGCTCATTCACTTTACAAAGCGTACGCTTTTCTGAGCAGCGGCAGCGTGATCACCGAACGGGCAACGACGCGCGGCGCGTTACCGTTGGATTATCGGCCCAAGTGGATCGAACTCGCGCTTGCCTGCGTGCTTGTCCTAGTATTCTTAGGAACGAGCTTCAAGATCATGGGGATACACCCGACGACGAAGCCAGGTGGACTTTTGTTGGGAGGCGTGATGTGTCTGGCACTGACACATTGGGTTGTGCAAGTGATGCGCACTGGCAATCAAGCAATTCTGATCCGTGCTGTGATAATCTCATTCGCCTTATGTCTAATGTACTCAGCCAGCTTTGTAGCAATTGACCGCATTCTCTCCCCAAGTTTACCGTCGGCAAGTAGCCAAGAGATGTTCTGGCTGTTTGCCGGTCTTGTGCTCCTAGGTTTCATCGGGCTGCTGTGCCTACGGGCGATACTAGATGATGGCCATAGGGCTGCGCTGCTGAATAGGTGGCGCATTCATGCGTCCAATGGTTTCTATCTGGAGAGCACTTTCCGTCGAGTCTTTGGACAACTGCTGAATAATTGATCCGATACCAACATCTGCTGAATATCAATTTTGTATTAAAGGACTATTTCCGTGCTAGCTTTGCAACCAACTCTTGGACAAACTCTACCTGCGCCAGCTTGTGAGACAGCGCCACCCACAAGTCAATTCGAGGCGATGTTGGCAGAAGTCAGCGCAGTAATCTCACCAGTCTGGCCGTTGAATGATTACGTCGCCGTAAACCCATACTCGGGACTCTCGGCGCGTTCCTTCATGGATGCGCGATCTTATTTGAGAGTATTCTCGGACTGCGAACTGTTAATGTCGATCGAACACTACGCAGCCGAATATAATTCTGGACGTTTTTCGCTGGAAGATATCGAATCTGCCATCCACGAATTAGCTTCGAGCGGTATCTCGTACGTCCTGTCAGCAGAGCAAATAGCGGAGAATTTGACGGCGATCGGAATAGTGCATACGTCTGCCGAGCTACCAACGGCGACACCGAACCAGGATCGCCCAATCCGCACGATCGCAGAGATATTAAATAAACGAATAGGAATCGACTGGAACGAAGCGATCATTGAAGAAGTCTCTAAGCACTGTGCGGCTCACTACGACCAAGGTCAGGCGACCTGGGGAAGTCCATACTCGAATTTGACGCTATACCAGGCATGGCGAAAGACTGCCGTACACGACTGCAATATCGAAATCCTTGGTTTGACGAGCTTTCGCAAGTATGTTTCCGGGCTACCACAAACACCAGAAACCGCAATCGTGCATTTGCTCGATCAATTGGGTGTGCCACAACCGCTTTGGTCAACGTTCTTGCTATGCCAAGCATTTTCTGTGTCGGGCTGGAGCGCTTGGGCCAAATACCAAGATAGTTGCGGTCAAGGAAAGAATGATCTTGTTTGCTTGTTGGCAATTCGATTGGCATACGATGTGGCGCTTGCAGACGCGAATCTGCTCAGTGTTAAATGGAGTACTTATGTGGAATTATCTCCGTCGTCATTCAAGGTACCGCGAGCAGATTTGGAAGGCGATGCATGCGTGCGTTTAATCCTCTTGCGAGCCAGCGAGATTGCCTACCGAAATAGCTTGCTAAGTTCACTTACGTTCTCGGAAGTCCGCCCAAGTTACAACCAGGACCGAAGAATCGCTCAGATGGTGTTTTGCATCGACGTACGTTCTGAGCGAATGCGACGCCATCTGGAATCGTTGTCCGGCGATATCGAGACATTTGGTTTCGCAGGCTTCTTCGGGATGGCTTTTGAGTATGTGAGGCTGGGGCAGCGATCCGGTAACTTACAATTGCCTGTACTGTTGAAGCCGCAATTCAAAGTGAGTGAGTGCGTCCATGAACGCAATTTGTCCAATGAAGCGGTAGTCGCCGACAATCTTCAACATGCGCGCTCTTGGAGAGCCCTCTGGAAGATTTTTCAGGCCTCCAGTGTGAGCTGCTTCTCATTCGTTGAAACCACAGGCTTGCTTTTCGGCGGAAAGCTGCTCAGTCGAGCACTTGGCTTTATCCGCAAGGTGAACAACATGCTTGTCGGCGTTATACCGATTACTCGCCATTTAACGTTGGGGCCAACGCTGCGAGGTCTGATCCAACAAGGGCTCACAACTTCGCGGCAAGCGGATTTGGCGGAAAACATGCTGCGCGGTCTAGGTATTACCAAGAACTTCGCCAAGCTAGTCGTATTTTGCGGCCACGCGTGTCAGACAGATAACAATCCGCTAGCTGCGGGAATGGATTGTGGCGCATGCGGCGGCCATTCGGGCGAACCAAATGCGCGCTTCGCGGCGATGCTTCTCAACCAACCGAATATTCGCGATGCGCTCGCAGAGCGAGGTATCGCAATACCCTCTGACACATATTTTATCGGCGCAGTCCACAATACAACTACTGATGAAATTGAATTCTTTGATGTGGACAGTTTACCGAGTTGTCACAAAACCGAGTTTGAGGCATTGGTTGCCTATTGTGGTAAAGCGAGTAGCAAGACTCTAGACGAGCGGATACCGCTACTTGCAAGCAGCTCTCGGGAAGAATTGCAAAATCGATCGCAGGATTGGTCGGAAGTCCGTCCCGAATGGGGCTTGGCTGGAAACGCGTCGATGATCGTGGCACGTCGTGCGGTAACGCGAAACTCAAACTTAGATGGTCGCTCGTTTCTGCATAGTTACGACTACACGCGAGACGCGGAAGGCAAAGTTTTGGAAAACATCATGACGGCGCCAATGATCGTGGCACACTGGATCAACATGCAGTACTACTCCTCAACCGTTGACCATCGACATTTTGGTAGTGGAAACAAGGCTGTACACAACATTGTGGGCGGCTTTGGCATCCTGTCGGGCAATGGGGGCGACTTGATGACCGGTTTGCCCTGGCAATCATTGCACACCGGCAAGCAGTTTCAACACTTACCACTGCGTCTGCAAGTCGTGATTGACGCGCCTCGGGAGATGATCGATCGAGTGATTGCTAAACACCAACTCGTTTCGGACTTACTAAGGGGTGGTTGGTTACATTTGATTGCTATCGATCAGCAAGTGTTTTATCGCTTAGACCTTGATGCGCTATGGGAGCCTTTGCAAGTCGATCCAGTCGTTCGCCCCTCGGGAGTTGCCAAATGACTGAGGCTATTCTGTATCACACCAAACATGAATCCACCGAGAAAAGCGGGCACGCGGGATCACCTCACCTCAAACGACTTGAGGCGGAGAGCATCCATATCTTGCGCGAAGTGGTCGCGGAATTTGACAACCCTGTATTGCTTTATTCGATCGGCAAGGACTCGTCGGTAATCTTACATCTGGCACGCAAGGCTTTTTTTCCTAGCAAGCCACCGTTTCCGCTGCTGCACATCGATTCAACTTGGGAGTTTCGCGAAATGATCGAGTTCCGGGAGCAATATGTGCGCAAGGAACTGGGCATGGAAGTCATCGCCTACGTCAATGAGCAAGGTATTCGTGACGGAATCAACCCATTCGATCATGGTCGAGTTTATACCGACGTAATGCGCACCCAGCCACTCAAACTTGCCTTGACCGAATACAAATTTGATGCTGCGATCGGTGGTGGCCGACGTGACGAAGAAAAGTCGCGAGCGAAGGAGCGTATCTTCTCCTTTCGCGATCGAAATCATCGCTGGGATCCACGCAATCAGAGACCGGAATTGTGGCGCCTATTCAATACCTGGAAACACGCGGGAGAGAGTCTGCGAATTTTCCCGCTCTCGAACTGGACGGAGCTAGACGTTTGGCAATATATATTGCAAGAAGGCATCCAGATCGTGCCGCTGTACTTCGCCAAGCCGCGCCCAGTCGTGCGGCGCGGACAAGATTTGATTGTCGTGGACGATGGTCGCATGCGATTGGAATACGGCGAACAACCCATCCTGATTAAAGTGCGTTTTCGGACTCTAGGTTGTTACCCAGTGACCGGGGCGATTGATTCGGAAGCCGAAACGATCGAGGACATTGTGTACGAGATGTTAACTACGAGAATCTCGGAACGCCAAGGTCGAGCGATCGACCGCGATGAAGTCGCTGCCATGGAACGCAAGAAACGCGACGGCTACTTTTAGATCGAGTCGTCATTGGACACTCTGCAACTCGAGCGGTCTCGCGATCGCCCACAACCGGCACTCTATCAGGCAGAATACAATAAATGCCCCAGGCAAACATCGATGCGTACCTAAACCAGCATAACGCCAAGGATTTATTGCGGTTTATTACGTGCGGGAACGTCGACGATGGCAAGAGCACGTTGATTGGCCGACTGCTGCTCGAGGCCGGCGCCATCTACGACGATCAGATCGCAGCGTTAAAGAGCGATTCAGCGAAACATGGCACCGCCGGCCAGCGCATCGACACAGCCTTGCTACTCGATGGCCTCGAAGACGAAAGACTGCAAGGAATCACTATCGACGTAGCTTATCGGTACTTCAATACACAACGGCGGAAGTTCATCATCGCCGATACTCCCGGTCATGAGCAATTCACGCGTAACATGGCAACTGGCGCATCGACGGCTGATTTGGCCATCATTCTCGTCGACGCGACCAAGGGCATTTCGACGCAAACTCGCCGTCACGCCTTCATCGTATCGTTACTGGGGATCAAACACCTAGTTTTAGCAGTTAATAAGATGGACCTAGTCGACTACGATCGGCAGGTGTTTACTCAAATCTCTGAAGAATTCGGACGGTTTACGCAAGACCTCTCGCTCGTCGAATGCTTTTCGATACCTCTCTCCGCACTTGAGGGCGACAATGTTGTGAATGCCAGCCCGCGTACCGCATGGTTTGCCGGCCCCTCACTACTAGAATTTCTAGACTCTGTAGAAGTTAAGCCGCATCGTGGTTCAGATGCTCTACGGTTGCCAATTCAATGGGTTAATCGGCCCGATGCCTATTTTCGAGGTTTTTGTGGAACAATTGCCTCCGGCATACTTCGAGTAGGCGATCGCATCACCGTGCTCCCTTCGCGCAAATCCGCACGAGTGAATTCTATCGTAACCATGGACGGTAATATTCAACAAGCATCAGCCACGGACTCTATCACAGTAACGCTCGATTCCGAAATCGACCTCACGCGTGGCGATATGTTGGTCGGCCCAAATGCGATGCCCACAGTAAGCCGCCGTAGTGAAGCAATTCTCGTTTGGATGGTAGAACAATCTCTAGTTCCGGGCAAATTGTACTGGTTGAAACATACGACGCGTCGCACCCCCTGCGAAATTGAATCCGTTCGCTACCGAACGGACGTTAATACGTTGCAACGAGCTCCAGTATCCTCCCTGGCGCTCAACGAAATCGGCTGTTGCGCAATCAAGATGCATGATCCCGTGATCTTTGATGCCTATTCGGCAAATCGAGAAACCGGTTCATTTATTTTAGTAGATCGGATTACCCACGAGACCGTGGCTGCAGGCATGTTCTGCGACGCTCAAGTAAACCCTGTGACCTCGGGGCATTGGGATCACGAGTCCACAATAGTAGCGCCACAGCCAGCTCGAAGTCGGATAAGTGAAGAAGCCCGCAGGACGCGATATGGTCAAAGTCCGCTTACAATCTTGATTACCGGCTTGAGTAGTTCAGGCAAAACAAGCGTTGCGATGGCATTAGAGGAGCGATTGTTCAACGACCACCGTACGTGCATTGTATTGGATGGGCAAAACATGCGACTGGGAATCAGTCGAGATCTTGGATTCACTGCCGAAGAAAGGTCCGAGAACCTGCGCCGGGCTGCAGAGATCGCTAGGATGATTAACGATGCAGGCCAGATTTGCATCGCGGCCTTTGTCGCTCCTAATAACTGGGTACGACAAAAGCTTCGCGAGCTAATTGGTGCAGAGCGTTTCTTCCACACTTTTCTTTCCACACCCGCTGAAATCTGCCGTAGTCGAGACAATACTGGTCAATACGCAGCAGCCGAAAAAGGGGAAATAAACAGTTTTCCAGGAGTAACGTTCGACTACGAAATACCGACCGACGCTGACTTGGTTATTGATACACAAAACATTTCTGCGGAACAAGCTGCTACTTTGATCATGGCAGCCATCAAGGGCCGAATCTAACTGGACAGCGCCACTTTGCGCGCCAAACATGGTCACAAGGGGCTGGAGCACGTCACCAGCAGGTTCCTCCCCACCCTGCCCGCGCCGCAGTTAAGGACTTCGAAGGGCGTGAGGGGTGGGCCGATTTCTCAGAAATCGGCAATGGTCATCTTAGCGATGTAGCGCGGCTGATTTTACAGTGAACCACTACTCGCTGATTTTCTCAAGACGATTCTTAAGTGGTTTTAAGGCAATGGTTGCACGCGCGCAAACTCCACACGCGCGGCCCGATGGGCACGCGGTTAAACGATCTCGCTGCAACAATTTAGTTCTTCCTGCAATAATCGAATGTAGTGCTGTCCAACAAAATAAGCTGTGTGCCGCGACGACAGACCGCGACCTCCCAGTACGGCAGCGCCCAGTTCAGTTGCGATTCGGACCACACGATCGCCGCCAAAATGCTTCCAGCCCGCGCCCTACAAGGTCGCAGTTGTAGGTGTGGCGTTTAACGAGTAATGTCGAATTCTTCACAAATTAACCTATCCCCGTGGGAAATCGTCGTTCGGGCGGTGACTTATCTACTGAAGCCCGTTTGGCAGTATCGCTGCGTGGGCAGGGATGGCTGTGCCTGCCGTCCTATTTGACAATCAGTCGGACGACCGAATAGTGACGCATTTCACACACGAACATCTCGCCGAAGTCTTGATGCAGTATGGCGCGGCGCTCGTGCTATATGCTCGGCAGTGGTGTCAGTGGCCCGATGACGCGGTGCAGGAAGCGTTATGCGACCTCGTGCAGTTGAATAGCCCACCTCGCGACGTGCCGGCTTGGCTGTTCAAAGCGGTTCGATTCAAAGCGATCAATTTGGCGAGGGCAGAAAGACGTCGGCATGGATACCAAATTCAATCGGCGCTCGAGCGCGATCCTTGGTTCGAAAGTCGCCACGAAACTCAAGCACAAGCTCGAGAGTTAGAGTCCATGCTATCTCAATTACCTGACCTCCAGCGAGAAATTGTTGTGGCGAAAGTCTGGGGCGGACTGACGTTCGGACAAATCGCGGACTTGACAAGCAAGCCTCCGAGCACCGTTCACCGGCTGTACTTGCGAGCTTTGACCGATTTGAAACACAGGTTTGAAGGCCAAGGCGATGATGGAAATGAAGGTGCGTCGCGTATCAAAAAATGTAACTCGTTGGAGTTGAATCATGAGTGAGCATAACGACCATTCCCGCGATGAATCTCTTGACGAATCGAAAGATCTTGCCGCGTTTGAAGAGCGTCTGGCGTCATTTCGTCCGCGTGCACCTCGATTGCGAATGTCGATCAACGCCCCCGTGCACTCGGTTGGTACAACAAACGCGAGTGTTTTGTGGAGATTCCCTGGCATTTCAGCATTGGCGGCACGGTGTGGTTGGGTCGTTGGTGCGTGGACTTGCGGCGCCATCGTCGGTGCGCTAGCAATGTATCTGGTTGTTCGCGATAGGTCCAACCATTCGACTGTCGATGAACGCGAGGCAGATCACTCGATTATCACGGTTGCTGAATCACCCAATC
>CAZVBC010000011.1:0-8717 GCA_964625155.1 uncultured Pirellulaceae bacterium | reverse complement strand
CGATCGATCGGCAGGTCGCAGCGATCCGTTCGGTCGACGATTCTAACGTGATTGATTTGTTCGATTCTCAGAACTTCTTGTGGGAGGAACGAAGCTGGGTTGCCGGAGGACTGTTGCCATCTGCTCGGAGGTTGATAACCACTCGACCAGTGCAACGCGGCGATTCCGTCGTCTCCAGTGCTGGTCCATCGCCCGCGATGAACGACCACACGCTGGGATCTACCGATCAGAATTGGGAGCTAGAGTACGACTCGACTTCGACAATCTCGCGCGACCGTTTGCTGGACGAGCTGCTCGATCACAATCCGGCCAAAGTACTTTGATAGCGATTGACCTGGGAAGGAATAATGATGAGATACAAATGCCTGTTCTGGTTGGCAATGCTGGCGACTCTGGCAAGTCTTCGGTCAGCGCACTCGCAAGCGACGGCTGTGGCGGAAAGTGCTTCTGAGAAACAAGATAGTTGGTTGTACGAGAGAAGCAATTCCACGCATGCGACCACGGCAGTTCGTGAACTGGCCATTCATCCTCAACCGGCCGCACGTCCGGCATTAAAAATCCGCTTGCTGCCCGATGAATTCGAGGTGCGTGAAGGCAATGCAGCCTTGTTCTATCTGAAGGCGGGAGGATTCTTCGAGCAGTCGAACGCGCGCGATCGCATCCGCGAAATCCAACGCGCGGCCAGCGCCAGTGCCGAGAAATCGAACGTTCAAGTCCATAACATGCCGCCCAACTCGTATCTTTCGACGGCACCCAATGACCTGCCGATTGAGGAAGTCCGCAAGTACATCAATCTCTTCGGGTTTCAGACTTTCTTCTTAGAGGAAGCTTGGCGACTGCGATCGTTTTCCATGGATCGAAACATTCGTCAATTCGCCAATCCGATTGAATACCTTCTGCCCGAGATACAGGCGATGCGAGAGCTTGCTAGGAATCAGAGCATTCGCTGTCGGTTGGCGATCGCGGAAGGGCGGATGGAAGATGCGATCCGAATTCTCGGCCAGCAATTCGCACTCGCTAGGCATTTGGGGAAAGATGACTTTTATGTATCGGCCCTAGTCGGTATCGCCATCGAACAAGTTGCTTGGAACGACGCACTCTATTTGGTCCAACACAAAGAAGCACCGAATCTGTACTGGGCGCTGACGGCGATCCCCAATCCGCTGGTGGAATTGGATCGGGCGCATGCGTTTGAAAGGCAACTTCTATTCGAACAATTGAAGCCGCTGCGCGAGATCGATGCCACGCCACGACCTGTCGAATACTGGAATGATTTCATCGATCGACTGCTACCGCACTTGCGAGCTGTGCAGTGGAATTCCGTATCCCGTTTACCTTCGTGGTCAACCGATGATCGCGCGGCGAATCGCGCGGCGGTGATTACCTTTGTCGCGGCTGCCTATCCTGGCGCCAAACGATACCTGATGGAGCGAACAGAGATCCCTCACCCAACGATCGAGGCCTATCCAACGGCTCAGGTGAGTTTCTTGGCTCTGAAGTTATTCTACGAGGACATTCGCGATGAGTATTTCAAGTACAGCTTCCTGTCGCCAGTCGCTGCGATATCGGCCAACCAGCAAATGAGTATCGAAGTTGATCTTGTCGGCAAACGCCTGGGTTGGTCGGGCAACTTAGCTCAGATGTTTATTCCGGGAATGGGTGCCATTCGCGTGGCACACGCTCGTATGCAGCAACGCATCGCCATGCTGCAAACCATCGAAGCGATTCGGATGTATGCCTCTGAGCATAATGGCCAATTCCCAAACAAGCTGAGTGAGTTGCCCGTCCCGGTTCCAAATGATCCGCTGGCCGATTCACCGCTGATGTATGACTTGCAAGGCGATGTGGCCGCGTTGAGTGGACGAATCGCAAATTCTTTTGGCTATCGACTGGTACTGAAGCGCGCCGTCACCAAGCCGTAACTCGACCAGGAAAGCTCTATCAACAGCTCGTCCCAACGGGACTTTTGCGAAACCGTCTACGCACCTGTACGAAAAACTGTAAGGAACGCAAAAATGAATCTTAGAAAGAGTGTTCTTGGGTGGATCGCTGCCTCGAGTTGGTTTGTATTCGCAGCTCAGATTTCACTGGCGCAACTCCCGGCGGCCAACCCCGGCTCCACTACAACTGCATATCTAAACGGCTTCGACCAATTCGTTTATGCGAATGGAATCGCGCTGCTGAAGCTGCGAACTTCGAAGATCGCAATGCCTGATCAAGCGACATTGGCTACTGGCACCGACGCAGTGTTGTTTGAAAACCTCAACAATCGAATCAAAAAACTCAAGCAATTGGTTGGCGATGGGGATACATATTTCTTCGTGGACCTACCCTTATCCGACTCGGCCCCCACGGTGCGCGTGGCGCTTCGCGAACGCGATGGGACGCCGCTTCAGGAATTGAGAGGTCTCGTGCAGCCGAACAATCTTGAGGTGCGCGGTGGTTATCTGCACGCTTGTCAGTCCCATTCGATGGAACAGTCGACGAAGCATTCCATACCGTCTGGCGATCAACAGCGTGCACTCTATCGGACGGCCATGGAATCGGTGGCTGAGTTTCCAGTGCAGTTCGTGATTGTGCCTCCGGACTATCTGTGGCGAACGGTCCGCGAATTATTGCCGGAGATGCCCCAAGCGCTCGGTGGCGGCAGAAGTTCGCTGCTGACCGAGGGCGTGCGCTGGGGTGCGGTGGGTTTCGATCCGTCTTCTTTGAAATTACAAGTCAAGCTGCAATCGAATTCGCCAGCCGCTGCCCAGGCGCTAGCCGAACATTTGCCAGTTTTGCTCAATCGATTGTTGACGCAGTTACCGACTTCTGCGCAAGGCGAAACTACGGTAGCGATACAGAATCAAGTGAGGAACCTTGACATTCGAGCCGTCAACTCCCAAATCTTAGCTGAGTTCGCCGGAGGTAAAGATGCCAAACAAAACCTGGCCATGCTGTCGGCCTTGGCGAATCAGTTAATCATCCCGATCGATATGCAATCCAAGATAAAGCGCGTGCGTCGAATCTCGCTGGCGATTCACAATTACGAAAATGCGTTCAAGGTCTTGCCACCCGCTCGACCTTCACAAGCGGAAGCGGAACGCGGAAAACTGAGCTGGCGAGTTCATCTGCTGCCGTTCCTTGGTGAAGATCAACTGTACCAACAGTTTCGCTTGAACGAGCCGTGGGACAGCACTCACAATAAGCCGTTATTAGCTAAGATTCCCGCTGTCTTTCGCAGCGAACCGTGGGAATTCCTCGTCGCAAACGAATTGCCCGCTGGTTACACAACGTGGGTCGCCCCAGTCGGCAATGGCACCGCCTTCGGCCAGTCCGAGATAATCAAACTCGACAACATCACTGACGGTACCAGCAACTCGGTGTGGTTGATCGAAGTCAAACCCCAACGCGCCGTCCCGTGGACCGCGCCTCAGGACTATGCCTTCGACCCCGCCAATCCGGTCGCTGACCTAAACATCAGCCCGAATGGGAAATTCGTCGCCGGTTTCGCAGATGGTTCGGTATCGCAACTGCCAGCGAATATGGCTGCGAAAAAGCTGCTCCATCTGTTCCAAATTTCCGATGGACAGATTGTCGAGAGGTAACTCTGCTATTGTGCGATATTCAGTGGCTTTTGCGATTTTGTCTCGACCGAATGCCGCTAGCTAATTAGGTCGAGAGGATCGTTCTGCTTCAAAGTTTCCGCTGCTCGAATACCACCGACTTGCTCGGTGGGATCCTTAAGGCGCAAGCTGCTGAGATGGCCACACGACCACTGGCTCTCGATGAACCTCAGTTGCGCATTCTCGAATCCAATAATCCGCATAGCCAGTCTGTGGCATGATGACTTGGTGGACGCCGAGCAACCGCGAATTGACATTTTGCACATTTTTACGTGCGAAATTAACTAACTGTTGGATAGCGGCTTTGCCGATCTCGATAGCATTTAGCATGCTTCGCGGTCGTAGATGATTCGGCGTTATGACTAGCTAATAAGAGGCAATTGATTATTATTGAGTGAATTCGTAATATTCGATTGATCCTCCATTCTCATCACTACCGTTTTCATAAATTACCTTATCAGTGACCGACCTTAGGTGGAATTATCATGCACAAGAAGCGCGGATTTACGTTGGTAGAGCTGTTGGTTGTCATCGCTATTATTGGAGTTTTGGTCGGATTGTTGTTGCCTGCTGTGCAGGCGGCTCGCGAAGCAGCTCGCAGGATGTCGTGCAGTAATAACCTCAAGCAACTTGGGTTAGCTTTGCATAACTACGAATCCTCTTACAAGAAATTTCCTATCGGCCTGATCGACAATTGGAGCGCCAATCCAGCGACTGGTGATGGAGGTTGGTCGTGGATGAGCGCGGTTCTGCCGTTTATGGAACAAGCCAATTTATATAACTCGATCAATTTTGCACTTGCGCCGTATGGGACACTTTCGAGTCCAGCCAATAATGCTGCGGTCGCGGTTCCGATCCCGGCGTTCCGCTGCCCTTCGGATATTGCACCTGCCACCCGGGCGATCAACGCCAACAGCGTCGGCGGAACAAACAACATTGCGATCACCAGTTATGCCGGCTGCATTGGCCCGTTTGATGGCGAACGATGCACCGCATCGGGAACTAGAATGGTCCCCGCGCAGCGCAATATCGGTTTATTAGTGGTCAACGAAAGTCGAAACTTTGGGGCAATTACTGACGGCACTTCGAACGTGGTAGCGATCGGTGAGGTTTCCTGGCGGCCTTACAATGCAACTCTTGCTGAAGGCTCGGATCGCCAGTTCATTTTGGGTAACGTCATTACGACAGGGGCGGTGAATTGCACAAATGGCGGTCCAAATGCAAACGGATCTTGGCTGCACTTGCGAGCAACTCGAAAGAAGTTGAACGGCCCACTTGTCGGCGGTGACAAACACGCGGCTTTCCATAGTTATCATACCGGCGGGGCGCAGTTTGTCTTTGCAGATGGTTCAGTTCACTTTATCAGTGAAAATATCGAGCACACCAACACCAATTTCACAACTGCTCCACTTAATCTTGGTGGACCCTATGGTCTGTATCAACGGTTGGGTGGTATCAACGATGGACAAGTCCTCGCTGGGCTGGATCTGTGATTTCTCCAAGCTCGCGTGCTGCACCTTGTACCCTTAGGGCTCGATTGCCGCGTAAGGGTCATTCGGTAGCTTGTATCGAATTGAAGTTAGAAGTTAAGAGGACTGAAATGTTGACGCTTGTACGAACTTTTGTTTGTGCCATGGCTGGGTTGCTGGTACTTGCAGGCTGTAGTGATGGCGGACCGCAATTGGCAACTGTTACCGGAGTAGTAACCGTTGATGGTAAACCGGTACCAAACGCCGTAGTTACATTTATCCCCACTGGTGGCTCGACCTCGTATGGCAAGACGAACGCGGAAGGTAAATATGAATTGATGTTTACCGATACCAAATTCGGTGCCATGATCGGTAAACACAACGTCGAGCTAGAGGTCCGGAGGTACAGCGCAGGAGAACTTGCGGAAATGAAAGCGGCTGGAGAATCCGTTGCCACGGGTTTTGTGGCGATCCCAAATAAATACAAAGCCGCAGGTGCATTGACGGCCGATGTCAAAGAGGGAAGCAACACCATCAACTTCGAGTTGACTAGTAAGTAATCGAACTTCGCATCAATTAACCTCGTCACTTTAAGCGGACAACTCGCTGAGCCTCGATGTGGTTTGTTCTTAGTTGCGGTAAATAACCTCGCAGTCCATAAATGCCTACGGGCTGATTCAGATATCGACCAAGATTAAGACCAGCAATTGGGCTGACATAGACGATGACCTTGCCGCTATCGTTGGTCAATGCGTACATCTCTTGTTGATTTTCTTTAGCCGCATGAACCGGGACGAGCCATCCTGTTGCATCGTACGGAAGCGAGGGCGTGACATGATTTGACTCCGCAGCCGATAATCCACTGCCGAAACTCCAAGGACTTGGACCAATTGTGGGTTGCACGCCGAACGTATTTTTGGCAGATGTCAGTTGAAAGGGAGACAAAGTTCCGGGCAATTGTGACTGTGACATTGAGCCAGCAGTTAGGCTAGCGTTCTTGGTCGCTAAGACTTGAAAGCCCTCGATTCGCTCAAGCAACAATCTGGCTTCACCTCGCTCCACGGCGTTCGAACCGTGTTCGACCAAGTATCGAGTACGGTCCGCCAGCCCTTGAAGATTCCAATGCACCATCGGCTGAGCAACGATTTCGCTCACTGCCAAATGTATCTCGCTTAGACCTTTCGCCGTCAGGGTCAGCAATCCGGTTGCGCTGGTCCCAGTCGCTGGGGATGTACTCGCCTGATGAATTCCATACCATGCATCTGCCGCAAAAGCATCCTTTGATACTCCTTCACTCGCTAACACTCTTTCAGCGGAAACAGTGGTTACCGGCGGCATATTGGAAATCGTTGAGATCGCAGGCCCAACTTGGGACAACGTGTTTTCGTATGGCGTGAGCATAAAATCGGTAGCTGGTACTGGCGAGTCTGCTTGCAAATTGGACGTGTCGTTGACCTCAGCACTGTTGGCAATTCGACGAGCTTGTAATTCGCGGGGATCTCGCCATCCACGTCGCGCAATCAATTCACTTGGATCTGTTTGTCTTGCGGTTTGACGAGGTGATGTTGTCGAAAGGGGTGGACGCGGTAACAAGCCCAGAAACGACAGTGCTCCCGATGAGAAGTCAAATGCGTGATAGCCTGCCCACGGATCTTTCTGCACGCCTGATGCTTTACTATTACTCTCGGCCCGATACTCTGCCTTAGCCCGTTGCGAGTTCGCTTTGGCGCGAACGATCGAAGGTTCTTCGTAGTTTGCAGTCGTGACATCGTTGGGCACCATGTCTTGCGATTGTCCATTAGCCAATTGAACTGGCTCCACACGGCCGACGGGCTTGGAAATGAATGGTGGCGTTTTTGAAACAGCTTCGGAACGAATCCAGCGAAATTCGCCGTTGGGTGGTGCGACTTTGTACCACAACGAAGGAGCCTCATCGTGATGCTTAATCATGGCTTCGCCGACTACGGTCAATTGTTCGCCAAGTTGAAGCTGAACTTGCCAGCGGTACTGTTTTGCAGTACCCAGTTCAGTGCCAATCCAACTGACCGCAGCACCATCGGTAACTTCGACCGATTTGCCACCAGGCAGTAAATAGCCTTGGCTGGCTGGAAGCCAACTAAAGCTGCCCTGAGGCGGACGAATCCCGAGCCAACCATTTTCCAAAGTCATAAAAACGTCAATCGCTGTTCCCCGTTCGAGATTTCCTGTCGGGTAGAACTGTTGGTCTGGGCCAGCATAAACTTCGGCTCGCTCAACTTGTACGTAAAATGTTTCCGGCGACGTCTGCTTATCGCCCGCGAACAGCGCATTGAATGCACGACCGATTAGAAAGACCATCAACCACGCTTTCACGGTTGCTGCCAACAGCCATCGCTGCCGATACGCGTTTGCCAGTTGCTTTCTCATCATGAGCCATGGTCCCCAAAAATCTTACATGTGTAGCCATTAACCGCAGACTGGGGCAAAAGAAGATCCCCGTGTTTATTAGTCGATGTTAGGCTAGCGGGCAATATCGAACGACAACTGACTCTTGTCGAACGTGCTCGCCTAAAGTTACGGATGACACGCATGCAAAACCCCGCAACTAAAAAGTAGCTAGTGCATGGTTACAGCTAAGAATTAGGCTACTGGGGATCGGGAGGGGCAGAGCTGGACTGTTAAAAATCTGAGATTGACACGAGTTTTGATGCGCAGCCATTGCTACCAGCACTCAGTCCCTAACGGGACGCACTGCGCCAGCAATCTCCGCATCCACGCGTGGTACAAAACTTACGCAAACTGATTCCGCTGCAATACCAAATTTTTAGCACTCCAGGGCAAAGCTCCTGCCGAGTCAATTTAACGGCGGCTCGGTCGGAACCTTGCTCTCCCGTGCTCTCGATCCCTAAGACTAAGCTGTAACAAAGCACTAGTCAGTGAAAACTGGCCAAGTGATGAAAACTGGCCAAATAATCATGGAAAGCACTGTTCGTAAAATATCGATGATACATGTAGCGCAATTTTTCCACGCGTTTGCTGCTTGCGAGAGACCGAAAATAAAAATTCGCTCTTTACCCCAAAGTCGATGGTTGTCAGAATACGACCGCTGTTCCGCCATAGATTGGTGGAAATTAGGTGATGGGCGGCGCACGGATGGGATCGGTCGCCATAATTCTGCTGGATGCAGGCCAACACCATCACGCCAATTCTCGAGCAAGGAGTGCTTAGTAAATGAGATTACAAAGTTTGATCGTGGCAATCGTATGCGGCTGTTTCGTCGCGACCAATTCTGCCTTTGCACAGCAAGTTGCCCAAGCTCAACCTGCTGCGGCCCAGCGTCCAACGATGCCGGTTATCGTGGTCGATCTAGGTTACATCCTGCAAAACCATCCGACCATGAAGAAAGAGATGGAAACGATTGATGGACGAGCTCAAGCGATTAAGACGGAAATTGACGGCAAGCGGGAAAAAATTCAGGCGGACCTAAAAGCACTCAATGAAAGTGTCAACGAAGGCAGCCCTGATTACCAGCGCCAAGAGAAAGCTATCGCGGATGCCGACACCGCGTTGCGGTTGGAAATCGTGCGACGGCGCAAGGAGATCGATGACGCACGCGCTGATGTCTTGGCCAGAATTCATGGCCAATTAACACACGTCGTCA
>CAZVBC010000010.1:0-41188 GCA_964625155.1 uncultured Pirellulaceae bacterium | reverse complement strand
GACGTCAGTGGATTTTTAGAATCGACCAGCCACTTAGCTAAATCGAGCCGATTGCGAAACTTATTTTCCAACGCTTCAGTACTCAGCGAAGCTGGAACACCCGGCGATAATAACTCAGTCTTGTCTGGCAAATCGTATCGGCCGCGGGCGAGCAAATAAGTTGGCCGAGGCTCAGCCAGATCGTGCATGATCATCACCGTAGATTCATTACCGGCTTGCGGACGCTTCAGGCCATTCCCTTCCTCTTTGCGTGCCGCGCGCAACTTGACAGGTTCGGGCCTGATCGGGCGATCAAGC
The DNA here is from genome assembly GCA_964625155.1 of uncultured Pirellulaceae bacterium. GTDB lineage: Bacteria > Planctomycetota > Planctomycetia > Pirellulales > Pirellulaceae > Aureliella. The sequence goes on along the minus strand of CAZVBC010000010.1, from coordinate 40,891 downwards.
TCGGCGGGCAATCTCTGCCAGTCACTGGGAACTTCGATGAAAGGTGGACTGTTCCCATTATTCGGTCCGACACCCCATTCTGGCACGTTATTGAAGAACGCGAAAAGGCGGTAGTATTCTTTCTGTGAAAGTGGATCGTATTTGTGTTCGTGGCACCGCGCACACCCGACTGTCAACCCTAGGAAAACGGTCCCCACTGTGTCGACGCGATCCGCCACGTATTCGACTTGCCATTCGGCGGGAATAGAGCCATCTTCTGAATTGATGCGATGGTTACGACAGAACCCAGTGGCGATTTGTTGTTTCAAAGTTGCACCGGGCAACAAATCGCCTGCCAATTGCTCAATTATAAATTGGTCGTACGGCATATCGTCGTTTAACGCCATCACCACCCAATCACGCCAAGTATGTTGGTATCTGAGGCGGTCATTCTGGTAACCATCCGTATCCGCATATCTGGCTGCATCCAACCAATACGTTGCCATATGTTGACCATAGTGAGCAGATCCGAGCAATCGGTCGATCAATTTCTCGTATGCGTTGGGAGATTGGTCTTGCAGTACGTCGGCAATTTCGTCGGGTGTAGGCGGCAGTCCGATCAGGTCCAACGAAGCTCGCCGGATCAAAGCTTCCAAGTTAGCACGTGGTGACAACGTCAGATGCTCTCGCTCCAACCTCGCGACAATGAACAGATCGATTTCATTTTCGACCGCAACAACTTCCTTTACGATCGGCAAAGTTGGTCGCTGAGGTGGTTGAAACGCCCAGTGTCCTTCGTAGCGTGCACCACTTTCGATCCACCGCATGAGCAGTCGTAGTTCGCTTGGTTTTAGTTCAAGTTTCGAAGCGGGAGGCGGCATCTGGTGATCCGAATCCGTTGCAGTTAGCCTCCCTGCCATCTCACTGGTGCCGCCCTTGGATGCCTTGGCAACTCGTAACAGTGACTCTGCGTCATCCAATCGCAAATCACCTTGCCGAGTATTACTATCTGGACCGTGGCAGTGAAAACACTTGCTGGCCAGAATCGGTCGCACGTCACGATCGAACGAGATTTCAGGACCGCTCGCCCAGACCGTTAAGCTGGCCAACAACCACCAGCATACGCAACCTGTCGGAAAGAACTTCTTTGTCATGGAACATCCGTCAAACACAATTTCATACAACCGACGTATTCGCGATTCTGTTTACATGTATAGCTTGCCGAAGCAATCGCAACTATTCTACTTTCCCATAATTGGTGCCGAGAGTACATCTGCCGCGAAAACGTCTGAATGGTGTGAGAATTACTTTACTGTGTAAGGCTCAGCCCTTTTGGACGGTCGAAGATCAGGCGTTCGGCTCCTGCGACGGTCGTGTCAAACCACGCCAAAACAAGCAGGGAACAAAGTACCAGCCAGCCTTTGGAAAAAGATCCTTGGCCTTTCACTTGGAGCCCTGATTTTTCAATGCCGCGAGTGACGCGGCAAAGGCTTGGGTCTGAGGATCATTAGTGCGCTGCATATGTTCAAGCAGTTTACTACTTAACTCTGCCACCTCTTCGGCGTGGCTGGTTTTGTTTATGAGGTTTGTTCGCTCGGACGGATCGGAGACAGTATCGAACAGCATCAGTGTTTCACCCATTGTGAGTTGACGGACGCGAGAAATAATTCGCTCATCATTGGATAAACTCATGGCGGCAAAACTCAGGCCGTTCATGGCTTCGACTCGAAACTTTTCCGGGCCACCTACCCACGCGTGAAACATCAATGATCGATCTTTGGTGCGAATGCATCGCTGAGCAAATGACTTTCCACTACTGACTGTGTTCACATGTGTGATGACAAAATCACGATCAAGTTGAGTTTGTCCTTTCAGCAGTGGTACCCAAGATCGGCCATCCATTCCCTCAGGGGCTGGAACGCCGAGCAACTCCAGTAAGGACGGCATGACATCAACACTACTTACAAATTCAGCGCGTGTCTGCGGTTCTGGCTCCCCCGGCAACCGTATCAATACTGGCGACCATGTACCGTTGTAATAGACCGTCGCTTTCGAAAAGGGAAATGACATGCCATGATCTGACATAAAGACAACCACCGTGTCGACATCGCGTCCAGCAGCCTTAAGCTCGCGCATGACGAGACCAAAGGAGACGTCAAACCTACTGACCGTGGAGTAGTATTGTGCGATTTCTTCGCGGACAAGTGGGATATCTTCGAGAAAATCTGGCACATCGATTTCGTCAGGTCGGAAAATCCGCACTCCTTCCAATGCTTCTACCGTTGTGTTCGTCGCTTTCTTGTTCCCCTTTTTCTTGGTTCTATTTTTGCTGCCGTTAATAAACGGTCGATGTGGATCACAAATATTTGCGTTGATAAAAAAGGGCTTCTTCGCTTGTGCTGCATTAGTCAACAGCTCGCGGAATTTCTCAGCCAATCTCGTAGGTTGTTTTCCCAGCGCCTGCTCGCCGACCGCATGCCAAGGAAATTTGTCCGCAGGTGCCATATGCGAGGTCTTGGCAACCGCTGCCGTGTAGTAACCGTTATGGCGCAGCACTTCAACGAGAGTCGGCACATCTCGCCGGATTGGGTTGAATCCTAAAGCTCCGTTGCGATGGGGCACACGTCCAGTCATCAACGCCGATCTTCCAGGTTGGCAGATCGGAACGCTGACGTGACTATTGACAAATCGGTGAGACGTCTTGGCAAACGCATCCAGATTAGGTGTTGCTCCCAATTTGCTGCCAGACCAGCCGCCTGAATCTGCATTCAAGTCGTCAGCAGTGATGATGAGCAGGTTCCATGGCGTCGACGAGTCGCCAGCTTGAATATCAATTTCGAGGCTCAGCAGGATATGCAGTAACAAAGTCATTCGTAAAAAAATCGTCATCCGTTAGTTCCTATTAATCTTGCCATGGTCGAATGCAAGAAGATTCATGCTGCCCCTCAGGGCTCGAGCGATGTTGTTTAGTTCGTTATCGGCTGCGACCAGCCAACTTGGATCGTTCAAGGAGTGATTTCAGTTCAGCTACAAGGGTGGGCTCTTGCTCATACAGATTATGTCGTTCTCCAGGATCGGAGGCCAGATTATAAAGTTGGCCCGGAGCGGTTGGGGATGCTTCCGGAAGTACAAAGGAGCGCAGCTCCGACTGACGGTTATATTGATTGCCACCCGATCCGGCATGGTCGATATACTTCCAGTCGCCGCGACGAATTGCGAGCGTTTGATGACCGCGGAAAGCTTGTGTCAGCAGGTAGGGACGAATTGCTGCATGTTTTTCGTTGTACCACGCTGGGAGTAAATTGAAACTATCTTCTGCAGCGTCCATGGGCAAATCAACTTCGACGATTGCTGCGATTGTAGCCATCACATCGGTCAGGCTAGTAAGCTCTGCACATTCAGTATTCGCAGGGACTTTCCCTGGCCAGCGCACGATAAAAGGAATTCGGTGGCCACCTTCCCAATTGTCGCGCTTAACACCGCGCCAGGGGAAAGCGCCGTCGTGATCATATTGGGACCGCATGTGAACAACACTGGTAACCTCAGGGCCATTATCGCTGGTAAAGATTACCAGCGTGTTCTCCGCGGCGCCGAGCCGTTCGAGAGTGGCCATAAGCTCACCGACAACGTAATCCAATTCGAGAATAAAATCGCCGTGTGGCCCAGCCGGTGACTTTCCTTGAAATTTGTTTGCCGCAAATGACGGCAGATGTACTGCTTGAGTTGAATGAAAAAGAAAGAAAGGTTTCTTTGGAAAGTGACGCATGTGATGTTCGAGAAACTCCTGACTCTTCTCAAGAAAGACTAGATCCACCTCTTCCATTGGGAAGTTGGGGGCGACCATTCCGGGCCTGCAATCATTTGCGTACACATGCTGTGGCAACTTAGATTTGTCGAGAAGTTCAGTGGGTGGTACGGGCACCAAATCGTTTTCAATGAAGGCGTATAGCCAATCAGTTGTTGGGCAACAGGCCGTACCAAAGAACGATTCAAAGCCGTGATCAAGCGGACCACCTTCGATCCGGCGTCCGAAGTCGACTTGTCGAACCGCTTCTATTCCGTTGCCGCGAACCGGTTGTCCCTGTTTGTCAAAAAAGGTCAGCCCGACATGCCACTTGCCGATACACGCCGTTGCATAACCTTGTTCTCTCAACAAATTCGGCAAAGTCAATCGACCTGGCGCAATTAAAGTTGGTCCACCCACGCCCGTAAACACCGATCCACCTCGAGGCACGCGAAAGGCCATTTGCCCAGTCAGCAAACTATACCGAGTCGGTGTACAGACCGTGCTTGGACTGTGAGCATCCGTGAATCGCATGCCCTGCGCTGCCAAACGGTCAATGTTAGGAGTTGGAACCTTCGCCCGCGTGTTGAAACAGGTCACATCGCCGTACCCAAGATCATCAGCCAAAATTAGAACTACATTTGGCTTTTCCGCAGCTAGCGGATTAATTGCGACAAACAGGCTGTAAACCAGGTTAGCCAAAATTGCAAAAAGTATTTGTACCTGCGAATTCCTTTTCAATGATTGCATTTGTAGATTCCGTATTGATAAAGGACACGTATTGAAACCAGAGAATGCCTAATTGGCCAGCGCCACCTTCGACTGTCACAGGCAGAGCTAACTCGCTACAACGAAATTGTTTGACCAGCAGCCGAAGGCGAGGACTAGGATAAAATTATCAACTATTGGCCAATTCCAACTGGTTATTATGCCAAATTGTTGTGATCACAGTCATCGAATCCCGTAGGTTCGTCCTGCGGATCATTGGTTTCTTCACCCCACATGAGTCCTTCTCCATTATTTGCTCGGCCTGTAGTGTCGCTTGATGCAACTCTCTGCAGATTGAACCTGCGGGATTCGACATGCGGACAGTGGCGATGGCACGTGGTCACTGAATCTCAAAGACTGTACTTGCAGCAGCGACGCCATTGACTTGAATCGTCAGTCGATGAGTGCCTGAGAAGAGTTTGTAAGTTGTGGCGTCGGCTCGCAAATGATGACGTTTGCAAATCAAAGTTGACTGGCCGACTTCTAATGCCAATTTCTTCCATTTGAAAACCTTGGGAGCATGTCGGCCATTGGCTTTGACGAAGTCGATGACATAATCGACAACCAGCGATTCGTCTCGCAGTGCAGTAATCGTGACGGCAAACGCCAATTCTTCGCCAGCTCGGATCGAGGAACGATCAAGTTCGATATCACTGATTGAAATCTGCGGGGCTGTGCTCAAGCCAAGGAATTCCATCGTCTGGGAGTGACCTTGTTTGATCAAAGTTCGCAACGAGTGCCGGCATATCCACTCCAACTCAACTCGATTCTGTTTTCCTTCATGACACCACCGCTTGAGAGTCTCGAGCACCAACTCGGGATCGAGTTTGGCGATATCGTTTAGGTGGTTGGCAACGCTGCGAGTTACGTAACGAGTCGAATCTGCATGTAGTTGGTTTAAAAATGGTAACGGCAATCTGAAATCAATTGACAGCCGGCCGGACCACGGGAGCCGTGGCCGTGTACCTTCGCTTACAAGACGGCGCACATGATAGTTACGGTCCCGTGTCCATTTTGCCAGCTCACGCAAGGTTTTTTCCGGATGAGCGTTGATGAATGCACGCAGGGCATCTTCCATCGAAAAACGCTTGGTGATTTCCTTCAACATTTTGAGTGAAAGTGCCAGGTGCTGGTCAGAAATTCCACGCCGCACGATAATCTCGCCTAAGGGTGCAATAATAAAATCCCCAAAATCATCGTCGCTGAGAGTTGGATCCAGTTCTGGTGGCAGAGCAGCAAGAATCAGCTTGGCAGCAGACGGGTAATCCTCCGGCAAGAACTGCTCGAGAGTTTCAGCGATCCAGACGATCCGCTGCTTGAGTTCCAATTCTCCCAAACGTTTCATGACCTTGCGCACGAAACCCGAGCCATCGAACTGAGAATCAACTCCCGAGAATTGGCTCGCCAAGTAGCGTACCCGATCAATATTGAACAAGTGGTCTTTTAGACTGAATTTATCTTTGTCATCTTTCACGAGAATGTATCCTCGCTCACAGAGCAACTAGGCGATGGAGGCGCTTTTGGTTGAATAGAGTACCGTTGGGCTGAAAAACTACTGCGCCTTCGATTCGTTTATCCCAGAACATTCACGCACGCGGCAGTACAACTCAATGTGTCGCGCAGCGACATCCGCCGGTAGTCGGTGTTTCCACGCCCGATTATAGTGCAACACGACACTGAAAAATGTGTTCACCGTGACAACCGACGACTCGCGTAGCGACGATGGCGATGGCAACGGCAATTGCGATTCCATCATTGGCAGTCAGCGGACGAATGACAGCGCAAAACCGCCGCATTGTTTGTGCACATATCACACCCTGACTTGAAGCACCGGGATACCGCACGGGGTCGCCACTGTGACATAACAGCCATACGGCAACAGACTTCAAACCTTGCAGCACGCCGCTTTAGTCCAAAATCTGTGGCCGAGCTCGCAGTCAGCCAACAACCCTCAGCTCAACGCGCAAACTACCCTATTAAACTCAACAAGTTAATTGGACAGCGCCACCTTCGATTATCACACGCAGAACTAAGTTATTAAGGCGACGTCGTTTAACCGCGAGCCCATCGGGCCGCGCGTTCAGCTTCCGCTAGGTGCCAGTGACCGCCTCCGCACCTTTTTCAGACTTCCGTTCATCAGACTCAAACACGCTGGTTTTGTCCCTAAAGGTACGGTTCGCGCGGAACAAAAGCTACGCAACCGAATCTCACCTCAATGCCAGATTATTAACAGCTCGGGACCTCTCTGCGCGCAAAAAACTGGTCCAAGCCCGGCTGGTACCGGCTAATGAGGTTTTATATCTACGTGAAGGTAAGTACGCGCGGCCCGGTGGGCACGCGGTTAAACGATTTAGCTGCAATGAGTTAGTCTACCCAACAATAATCGAAGGTGGCGCTCGCCAATTAGTTTGCAATAAGTTCGTCTTTATTGAGAATTTGCACGTGTGTAAACGACAAAGAAGCACCGATTGTATTACTGGTGATATGCAATCGTAGGAACTGCGTGGCGAATTTAAACCACAAGCCAACGGGTTGCTTTGTATTTGGCCAATACCATTGAGAGTCCCAGTGAAGCAACCACCGCAATTACAAAACAACTTAGATCTAAGCTCCAAGAGACTGGCCAATGGAGTTTGCTGGCTGCTGATTCCATTATTTTTAAAACCATCAAGTGGGAGAAATAGATGCCCAACGCATAGGGACCAGCTTTTGCAACAAGGTTGGTGAGCCAATTCGAACGCGATTCCAACGCTGCGACTAACAGTAATAATCCAGCATAGTTTTCTAGCAGCGAGTTTCTGCCAAGTGAAAACAAGGCGAGCATCACGACGACCATCAAACCTAGCGCGGCCATCGGCCGGCGTCCGGAGATTGAAGTTGAGGGCTGCACAGACTTGGCAGTAAACGCCAAGGCGAATCCCCAGCAGACCGAAGGAAGTGCCTCCCACATGTAAACCGCTGGAGAACCGGATGAAACAAGCGATTCAGTCTCTGTACTCCATGGGGCAGGCATCATCGCCAGAATGGTCCCGAGTACCAAAGCCATTGCATAGTATCGTCGTTCAGGTTTTGAAGATGATTCCTTCTTTAGCTCAGTATGCGGCAATCGAAAGACCAATTTGGCGACCAAGAAAGCACAGGTGCTGACCGAAATCAAAAAAGGGATGAACCATAAATGGTAGGCCCCACCCAGCCAAATTAATTCGATGCCCGGAAAATCGTTAGGTTCGCTGGGAATCAACAGATACTTCAACAGTTTGAATCCCAAATACAGGCCACTCCATGCCAAGAACGGCAGGTACAACCTTTGAATTTTGCTGATCAGAAACTGCCCTAATGACTGACTAGGGCGTTTGGCCACTCCCATGACTACAAACAATATTGCAGCGGCGGTAAAGAATGGTACCGCAAATCTTCCTAAGATTGACGATGGTAGCAATTCTTCTGACCGCGGTACGTGAATCCACACTACACCTACGGCAGCTAAGAAACGTGCTGCATCGAGAGCCATCATACGCTGTGAACTCGCGATCGAACTGCCACGGATGTACGTATTTGCCGGCCGCTCGGCATTCGCCAAAGATTCGACCAGCGGCTTAGAAACTGTTGAATTCATGACAACGATCCTAGTTGGACAGCGCACTTTCGATCAACCGCAACGTGCCAGCAGCCGGGTTTGGCCGCAAAACAAAAGGAAACAGGGAATTAACGCACGCAAAGTAACTAAACGACCAAACTGAAAAGGGCAGACGATTTGGATGCCTACTGAGTCGAGAAACTGATATTCAACTCAGCATGGGACCGACGGTTTGGTTGTCCCACTTCCTGCACATAACCCTTTGCTTGGGCAGCGACGTTTTGGACTAGGCCAGCCAAAAAGAACAGGTACATATTTACCATGGGTATTATCAACACATCCTGAAACATGCCATTAGTTAAGTAAGCAAAAAGTGTCCCTACAAAAACTAAGCCCAATTGTCGATACTCCAAGCGCAAAGTTGTCGTTTGCCACAATTGCCATGCGTGCCACGTCCAAATTGAGATCAAGAGAGTAAATAAGCTGACTCCCACGATTCCGGTTTCTGTTAATAGCGACAAGAAAACATTGTGCTGCACGTATGGCCGAACTTTTTCCAATACGAAATCGACATCGCGGTCGCCCAAATAGTCTTTCGCAGTGGTGAGGTATTGCCCCATTCCACAACCGAAGACCGGGTAATCTTGGAAGATCTTCCAAGCAATTACGGCAAGTATTGGCCGCAAACTCGCTGATTCTTGCATGTCTTCGATGCTGACGTCCTTGTCGCGTTTGAATGCGACCAGCCGTTCCCAATTTACACCGACAAATAAAACTGCAGCCATCACAGCCGATACTGCAACGGGGAGCCGCAGGGTTTTGGGGAGCACAATCATCACCAAGATTCCAAGCGCTCCGATTCCCCCGAGCCATGCGCAACGGGTCAAAGTCGAATAGATTCCCAATAGATAGACACCTAGTAGAACCGTCAGTACCATACGGCCGGTTCGTCCCAGCCTTGGTACCAACATGATCATGCTGAACATTGCAAAAACCATCAGGATGCCGTTACCAGAAGGATTCAACAATGGGCCGCGCCCACGTCCTAAAAAGTCTGAAACGTTGGGCGAACTGATGTATCTCGGAAATACTGCCCATGTCCATCCCATGCGTTCCATGCATGCAGTGAGGGCAATGTACAGGCCGAATGCAGCCAAGCTGACATAGAACCACTTGATTTTTGTAGGAGAGATGTGACTCTGACGAGCCAGCCAATAGATGGTGACCGGCATAATGTAGTAGAAGATCAATCTCGACACTGGTTCTGCCTTGCCGGTTCGCCAATCGTGGGTCAAGACACTCAGCGTTAGGACGAGCAAGAACAGAGCTAGAACCGTGTCTACTGAGCCCCACGGTTTTGCGTCGGCGAAACCGCACCATCGCTGGATTGCATAAAAACCGAACGCCAAAACCAACAGCAATCGATCCAGCGACAGGGCGGAAATATGAAAGAAAGGATGCCCAAAAACTGTTCCAAGAATCAATGTCGCTACAACTAGACCAAACAGGCCAGTGGTGCGTAGGAAGGCTAGTCCCCAAATACAAGCGACTAGCGCGGCCCCCAAGAATAGAATTTCCATTGCCATCACCCTCGAATCTGCACAAAGCTAGGCTGCTCTTGGTGACAGCGCGCACTTCAACCGCACGATCTTTGGCAATTAGCCCATCAACGGTCGTCATGATCGTAATTTAACGATCTTTCGTTGAATTAGCCCAGCTCTGGCAAGTTCTTGCAACTTTAAAACTCAGCCACAATCAACGGCAACTGGACTTTTTATTGCTTTTGCAAGTATTATTCGTCGCCCAATAAAACTTCCCCAAAAAAAATCACGTGAACTTTCCGGGTGGCAAAGGAGTCCTATGGCACTCTAACTGAGTTGCTGTGGCGGCGCGTTGAACTTTCATCGCAAAACGGTGTTAGAACTGAAAAACGAGCAAAAAAAGTTGATCTTGCTGTTTCACTTCATGCCGATATTCTCCGCAAAGCAGAATCGATTATGCTGATTAGATAAACCGGGACCCCAAAATCAGTTGGGCACCCGATCAACTGGAACGAATTGCCGGAATATGATTGCATTGGCCACTTCGGGTAACGACGAGTCAAATTCACAGTTTTCAAAAGAGCCGAGGTGGCCAGGTTTGCGTAGAAACCTGGCGCTCAGTACAACGGAAGCCAGTGCTTACGGGGCTATGGTTGGTTTGGGCGAGACCTATTTGCCAGCATTCGCGTTGGCGATGGGAATGGGCGAAGTTACCGCCGGGCTGGTTGCCAGTGTTCCATTGCTGGTCGGCGGTGTACTGCAAACGATTTCACCTAAAGCCATCCAATGGATAGGTTCTTATCGCCGCTGGATCATTTTGACAGCGGCCATTCAATGTGCCAGCTTGGTGCCCCTGGTGTTGTCTGCTCTTCGGGGTTCCATCTCCCCCTTGGGTTTGTTTCTAATTGCGTCAGTGTACTGGTTTGGTGGCTTGGCAGTGGGACCGGCTTGGAATACATGGATTGGGTATATCGTGCCCTCTTCGATCCGTTCCCGGTTTTTTGCATATCGAATCCGTTGGGCTCAACTGCTGACCTTTAGTGGTTTTATTGTCGGCGGAGTGCTGCTGCAGACGTCCAGCACCGAGCACCTGTTATCAGCCTTCGCGGCCATCTTTGCGATCGCATGTGGTTGTCGGCTATTTTCAACGATTCTATTAGCCTACCATCGCGAGCCAAGTTCATTTCAAGCAACGATCACTGCCAGCCAAGCGAGCGTCTCTGGGACGCCCATAATAGCTGAAAAAGGGAGACGATTAATTGCCTATTTGGTGGCCGTGCAAGGCATGGTGCAGTTCTCTGGGCCGTATTTTACTCCCTATATGCTCAAGCATCTGGGGCTCAGCTATGGACAGTTCGTGGGCTTGATCGCTGCATGTTTTATCGCCAAAGCGGCCGCGTTACCTTTATGGGGCCGAATGGCCAGCCAACATGGAGCACGATGGCTGTTGTGGCTTGGTGGTACGACGATCGTGCCCTTGTCGGCGCTGTGGGTCGTCAGCGATTATTATCCTTGGTTAATTGCAGTCCAGGTCATATCGGGTGTCACTTGGGCTGCTTACGAACTCGGGTTCTTCCTCATGTTCTTTGAGTCAATGCCCTCGGCTCAGCGGGCAAAAATTCTGACGATGTACAACTTGGCAAACACTTCCGCTTGGTGCGGTGGCGCACTGCTGGGAGGATGGTTACTATACGGACTGGGCCCAACTCAAAGCTCCTACCATCTGCTGTTCATCTTGTCCGGTTTCGGTCGCTTGGTCAGTTTGGCCTTACTAGCCAGAGTAGAGTGCCCGTCACTTGTAACAGCAGCACTCGCGAAGCTGCGCAGTGCAACTTTGCCCGCTCGCAATATGCTGAACTTATCTGTTCCAAGTTTCAGAAATACCCAACGTGTCACCAACTCCCAAATTTCATTACCGGGACTAGACTTGAGCTGTACTGGAGAATCCATGGCCGTCGTTGCAGAAGTTGGCACCAACGCGGCACTCCTAGCGCCGAGCCAGTCCACAGAACAATCTGCAGCATAAATTGGCTTGTACTTTTTCCGCGAAATCGATATCAACGCCCGCCGACCCAAAACCACAAGCATGGCGGTTCATAAGGCGGATCTGTGTTCGTAATCCCGCTCGATCAAGCTGATATCGTGCATAAGAAGGCCGGTCAAACTTCTCCAAGTCTCAGCGTTGCCTGCGTTTCAGACGCTGGTTGATCACGACCTTTTTAACGCACAGTGATCAAAGGCCGCGGAGAGCTTTGAAGTGACTTTCGGGTTCAACAGCGATCGTAAGGATGACACGTCCACCATATTCGGCTAAAGCAATCGCAACTGTCGTTATGGTGCTGAGTTTGCATTTGGCAACCAACAATCAAATATCCGAATGGGGACACGTCCAGCATCGAGGTGGATGTCTGTTTCGCATGTTTGCCAACCGGCTTGGACAATCCATTTCGCAAAGTGGTCTCCAGTGTGTCGCCGAGGTTCGCTGATGTATAAGTGTCCACCCTGAGTCAAATGACGCCTTGCACAGGCATCGATCAGCGGAAAAAGTCTTGGATCGTAAACGATGTCCGAGCCAATGACGATGGGATACTTGACGACGAGTGTATCACAGTCCCATCGCAAACGGCGAAAGGTAACTTGCTTTGTCACATGTAAAGAATTTATTCGCGCCACCAACAGTGCCAAACCGACAGCGTCGGTGAGTGTCACTTGTGCACCACGCATGGCTGCACCGATCCCTGCTTGGCCCGAGCCGCAGCCGATTTCCAGCAACCGCACTTGCCGCAAGTCAAGTCTCGCAAGATATTGATCCAATCCGCGTGCAGCGCGCCAAGTAGCAGCCCAGAATGGATCAAGCTCATCAGCTCGTTTGTCTTGGCGAATTAATGCAGCTTCGAGCAAACGGTCTGGATCGACAACTTTCAGCCAATTAATGGATCGACCACCCAGCTCGATCGAACTTGCCTCCAGCATCACGTTGCGTTCGATTCTTGCACGCAACTTGAGCTGCTTCATTGCCCCATTCATCTCGACGTCCATATCGATGCTCGAATAGGCGAAGATTTTCTTGAAATCATGTCCACACGCGAACGTTGGCGATCAACGGCTTGCGACTCGTCTAAGTATCGTCGGAACTTTGTCACAAGTTCTATCTCATCCAAGGTTTCAATTGACGCTCGGGTTAACCAGTTTCATCATAAGATGAATTTACTGAGATCTTCGTCTTGGCAAATGTGCTGCAGCGAATCGTCGACGTATTTTGCATCGATCGTAATCGATTGGTCGCGAAGATCTGGGGCATTGAAGTTCAAGTCCTCAAGTAATCTTTCGAGAATCGTATACAACCTACGCGCACCGATGTTCTGAGTTGTTTGATTTGTACGATAGCCGTATTCGGCAATACGTTCGGCCGCGTCTACGGCGAAAGTCAATTTAATTCCTTCGGCGGCCAACAATGCTTCGTACTGGCGAGTTAGTGAATTCTTGGGTTCCGTGAGAATGCGAAAAAAGTCATCTTTACTTAACTCTTCCAATTCGACTCGAATGGGAAACCGCCCTTGCAACTCGGGCATCAAATCACTGGGTTTCCCATGATGAAAAGCTCCCGCGGCGATAAAGAGGATATGGTCTGTTTTAATGTAGCCGTATTTTGTATTCACGGTTGTGCCTTCGACGATGGGCAACAAATCTCGCTGTACCCCCTGTCGAGAAACATCGGCGTTCTTACCTTCGCTGGCGATTACCTTATCGATCTCGTCGATAAAAATGATCCCTAAATTTTCGGTCAACTCGATCGCCTGTGAGTGAATCTTGTCGTTATCCAGCAACTTGTCGATTTCCTGTTCGGTCAACACTTTGCGGGCTTGCACAACCGACATGCTGCGCCGTGAAGTGCTCTTGGGCATGATCCGTTCGAGCATCCCTTGGAGATCGACGTCCATATTCTCCAAGCCGATTCCGCCCACCATGACCGGCGAGCTCTTTTGCTCAACCACAAATTCAACCGAACGCTGCTCCATGGCTCCATCGCGCAGCATGATTCGCATTTTCTCGCGTGTTCGCTTGCGTCTGGCGCGGTCGGCAGCCCGCTTCTTAGCTTTCTGTTCGTCGAATTCATCCTCGTCTTCATCTTCATCGTCCTGTTCATCGTTTAGATAGTCATAAGATTCGGGAAGCAGTAGATTTAACAATCTTTCTTCGGCTTGCGTTTCGGCCTCCTCGAGTACTCTCGATCGCTGCTGGCTGCGCACCATGACGATCGCGCTTTCCAACAAGTCGCGTATCATGCTTTCTACGTCACGACCGTAATAACCGACTTCGGTATACTTCGTGGCCTCGACCTTGATGAACGGAGCGCCCGACAATTTGGCAAGCCGGCGAGCGATTTCCGTTTTACCTACGCCAGTCGGGCCTGCCATGAGGATGTTTTTGGGAGAGATCTCCGCCTGCAATTCGGCAGGCAACTGACTGCGCCGCCACCGATTGCGTACTGCAATGGCCACAGCGCGTTTGGCTTGCGATTGTCCGACGATATAGCGATCCAATTCCGTGACAATCTCTTTAGGTGTCAGCGGATCAGATTTCTTCGTTTGATGGTCCTGCTCCCTTTTCATACGCTGGACTCCATATGTTCCACCACAATCTTGCCGCCAGAATAAATGTCAAGTTCTGCGGCGATCTTCAAACTTTCCTGGACGATTTCGATTGCCCCCAGTGGACTGTGTCGACACATCGCACGCGCTGCAGCAGTTGCATAATGTCCACCCGAACCAATCCCCAGAATGCCATCGGCCGACTGAATCACATCGCCAGTTCCGCTGACCAACAGGCTGTGTTGTCGGTCGACTCCGATTAAAACGGCTTCCAACCTCCGCAGCGCACGATCACTGCGCCACTCCTTAGCCAATTCAGTAGCCGCCCGAGGAAGATTTGCCGGGTAATCCTTTAATTTGGCTTCAAATCGCTCCATCAATGCAAAGGCGTCTGCGGCACCACCGGCAAAGCCGACGATTACTTGTCCACCCAAGAGTTTGCGAACTTTCATCGCGTCCGACTTGATAATCGTCTTGTCGAGCGTAACTTGCCCGTCGCCACCGATCGCAACCGTCCCTTTGTGCCGAACCGAAACAATTGTCGTTGCATGAATGTGCATCAGCGCACTCGAATGAATTCTGTATGATCAACCGGAATTAGAAACCCATCAGAACGTGAGTGCTCCTTGACTTCCACAGACGCCGAATTGGACTGATAACAAGCCGTCAAGAGAGTCCTCCTTCGTGCGAATATTGTTAAGCGATTGTTCAATAACCTCCAGGGGGTAACCGCATGCTCGGCGAAAAGTGAACCGAAAGAAGCCAGTCCAGGGCTACAGATTAGATCTAGGGATCGGGAGGGCGCAGAGGCGAAAATCCTGCTGAGTCCATTTTAGCAGTGGCTCGGTAGGGACCTCGCCCTCCCATTTACGCGAAACGCGAATTCCTAACTGTAACAAGCACAAACCTTGAGCCAAGCAGAGTCGGCACAATCTGGGAGCAGAATATATGGTGATCATTGTTAACAGGTGATTATTTTAATTGCGGGCATTGCCTACTACGCAAGAGGCCAAGCCCCGGTTAGTTTAAGTAGGGGCTTGGGCTGGGCTCTTGAGCGTTGCGGCGCAAGGCGAATTGATTCAATGTTTGACGATCAGGAAACAACGTGATGCAATTCAAGTTATTTTCACTGTGTATGGTTTGGGCATTGTGTGCTCCCGTGGTTCAAGGAGCGACGTTGATACATGCTGGTCGTTTGATCGATGGAATTACCGATCAAGTTCGAGTCCAGGTGACTATTTTCGTAGAGGCTGGAAAAATCCAGCGAGTTTCGTCTGGCTACGTTACACCGACCAAGGATGATAAAGTCGTCGACTTAAAGAATTTCACCGTAATGCCCGGACTGATGGATATGCATACTCATCTACAGTCTCAACATTCCAAGGACTCGTACACGGAACGCTTTTTTATGGAGCAAGCCGACTATGCACTCCGTTCGACTGTGTACGCTCGTCTGACTCTGATGGCAGGCTTCACAACGGTTCGAGATCTAGGCGATAACGGCGTGACAACTCTCGCGCTGCGCAAAGCAATCCAAGAGAATTGGGTGCCTGGTCCACGCATTTTCACAGCAGGCAAATCACTGGCGACTACAGGCGGTCACGCTGATCCAACAAATGCCCTGCGTGGAAATTTTCGTTCGGATCCAGGTCCGATCGAGGGCGTTATTAATGGCGCCGATGAAGCTCGTAAGGCAGTTCGGCAACGATACAAGGATGGCGCTGACCTGATCAAGTTGACAGCGACGGGTGGAGTGCTCAGTTTGGCCGCCAGCGGACTCAATCCACAGTTTACGGAGGCTGAGTTGAAAGCGGTTGTCGAAACGGCACGAGACTACAACATGACTGTCGCGGTTCATGCTCATGGAACCGAAGGAATCCGGCGAGCAGTGTTGGCAGGTGTCGACTCGATTGAACACGGAACGTATATGAACGACGAAATTATCGGGCTGATGAAAGAGCGAGGGACTTATTGGATACCAACGAACATGGCTAGCGAATGGGTGGCCAAGAAAGCTGAGGAACCTGGGTACTTTCCCGAGATCGTGCGTCCCAAAGCTGCGGCCATCGGACCTCAGATGAAGCAGACTTTTGCCAAAGCCTACGCAGCGGGAGTAAGGATCGCATACGGGACCGACACTGGCGTATCACCCCACGGCGAAAATGCTCACGAATTTGAATTGATGGTTGACGGAGGGATGCCGCCGATGAAAGCGATCCAGTCGGCGACCATTGTTTCCGCTAAGTTGTTGCGCATTGATGACCGACTTGGCTCGATTGAACCCAATAAGATTGCTGATATCGTTGGCGTCGTTGGTGACCCTCTTGAGAATATCAACCTAATGACAAAAGTTGCTTTTGTCATGAAAGAAGGTGTGATCTACAAGCAACCCTAATTGGCCAGCGCCATCTTCGATTAACGCACGCGGATCTAAGTTATTGCGGCGACTTCGTTAAACCGCGAGCCCATCGAGACTGCGCGTTCAGCTTCCGCGACTGCTAGGAGCCGCTGACCGCCTCTGCACCTATTTCAGACTTCCGTTCATAAGACTCAAACAGGCTGATTTTGCCCCAAACGGGACGGTGCGTACGGAAACTACGGTGCGCAACCGAATCTCACCTCAATGCCAGATTTTTTATACGTGAAGGTAAGTACGCTCGGACCGATGGGCACGCAGTTAATCGATTTGGCTGCAATGACATTGTCGATCCAGCAATAATGGAAGACGGCGCAGCCCAGTAAGCGTGCCTCGACGACCGTTTCGCGAATGTTGATAGGAAAATTCACTGGCGGAAGTCGGCATTGCTAGCAATGTAAATTTCGAGCAGTTAGGCGAGCGGCAGGAAGAAATACACCAGGAGGTGCGCAGGATTTCGCCGCTAGCCATGTGTAGATTTTGACCTGGACAGCAGGTTAGTTTGAAAATAGATCTGTTGAGGCAAAAAACGGCGTTGGCATAGACTGGCTGGATGCGTTAATATGTTGGCGCGCTGTGCTGTTGGAGTATGCTTCAGTCACGAAGCGGTGCGCGCAAAAAAGCAGTTTTCATGGAGGGGCAGAACGTGGTCAAGGAGTCCTTTCGATTTATCCACGCTGCGGATTTTCATCTCGAGCGTCCTTTGCAAGATGTATTGGACCTGCCAGATCATCTCAAGCGAGTTCTCGTTGAAGCTCCCTGGAAAGCGGCTCAGGGAGTATTTGAGCATGCTGTTGTAGAGAACGTCGACTTCTTGGTTTTGAGCGGAGACCTGTTAAATCCTGTATCGACAGGTGCATCTGGCGTTGCGTTCATGCTGGAACAGTTTGAAGCGATGGCTCAACGCAAAATACAAGTCTATTGGGCTGGCGGAGGTGTCGATGATCCTGATCGCTGGCCCGATTCGGTTTCCTTGCCGGAAAACGTGCATGTTTTTAGCAAACGCCAAGTTGAGGCGATGATTTTTCGACGTAATGGGACTCCACTGGCAACGTTATTCGGGCGCAGCTCCGATGGTGCTGAAATGGTGCGGAGCGCCGAATTTTCGCATGAAGAGGACGAGAATTATAAGATTGCAGTTGCCTTTGGTACCGCAGATGTCGAAACGCTAGCACATCAGCGCATCGACTACTGGGCGCTTGGTAGCAGCCATCAACCTGAGACTTTGTCTGCAGATTCACCTTGCGTTCGATATAGCGGTACGCCACAAGCGAGATCGATGACAGAAACGGGTGGCCACGGATTTGTCTTGGTGGACGTCGATGCCCAGCGCAATCTGCAAGCTCATCAGATCGATATTGACCTCGTCCGCTATTCCACGCAAGAGATTGATGCAGAGGATGTTGCGCTGGGACGCGATTTGCGACAGTTATTGGCTAAACGAGTGGCCAGAATTCAAAGCGAGGCTGCTGGACGGCACGTACTGGTCAAGTGGCGTGTGCACATGGACCTAGAGAATGCCAATCTTGTTGGCCCTAGTGCGCTGGAGGATTTATTGGGCTGGCTGAGACGTGAATTTGGTCATGGTCAACCTTGTTGTTGGTCAACTGAAATCGAAGTGCTGCCGCCGAAGCAATTGCCAGCCAAGTGGCACGACGAAGATACGATTCTTGGCGATTTTTTAAGAGTGGCGTCCGGGCATCGCAAACAAGCAGCGCGAGATATCAGCGTCAAGCCGCTGATCGACGCCGAAACACCAGGTTCCCATATCTGGCAAACCATGTTGCAGCCGGCCGACCCGTCTGCACAGCTCGCATCATTAGAGCGATCGACTTTATTAGGAGTCGATCTGTTGCGTGGCCATCAAATTGATTTGCTTGCTCCCACACGTCGATTCGGAGGATCCGAAAAGTGAAAGTTAAAGACGTTCAGATCGATGGCTTCGGCGTCTGGACCGATTTGTCGGTTGATGGATTGCCAGACACGATGACGGTATTTTACGGTCCTAACGAGGCGGGCAAGACCACTTTGATGCAGTTCCTGCGGACGATGTTTTACGGCTTTACAGCCGATCGTCGTCAGCGTTACCTGCCACCGGTCTACGGTGGCAAACCCGGCGGCGCGATTCGGGTTACCGGACCAGGTGGTGGATACGAGATTTCGCGGCGAGCTCAGTTGGACCAGAATTCGGTCGCCGGTCAATTAGCGGTAACCGGTTCAGATGGCTTGGCGCAAGGTCAACATCGCTTGGCCATGTTGCTTGGGCAAGTCGATGAGACCATTTTTACCAACGTATTTGCCATCGGCTTGCGAGAATTGCAAGAACTAAGTACTCTCGACGACACTGCTGCTGCAGACGAACTCTATAAACTATCCAGCGGCCTCGATCGGGTATCTTTGGTCGACGTCATTCGCCAATTGCGCAGTACTCGACAGCAGTTGGTTGGTCCAACACCTGAACATGGTCAGATCCAACAGTTACTTGTGCGTCGAGAAAAATTGCGAGATGAAATCGAACAAGTCACCGCACGTGGGCGTCGTTGGGCTGAATTGGCGGCTCTCCGGCAAACTCAGAACACAGAACTTGAGGAACTGAAACAACGCATCGGCCAGTGGGCGATTGAATCTCGCACCGTAGAAATTGCTCTTCAAGTCCGTCCCAACTGGGTACAGCGTGCGCAGCTCCAGCAGTCGATAAAGTCGCTCAACGCTCGGACCGATCTATCGGATGAGGCCTCTGGCAAGCTGGAGGCGATCAATCAAGAGATTGCGAACCGCACTCAAAGGGTTGCTGAACTGAAAGGGCAACGTCGAGCGCTGCGTGAAAAATCTCGCCAGCTCCCCCTGCGCCCCGCTCTGCTGGAATTAGTCGGCCGAATCGAGGCGGCGTCGGAACAATCGCCTTGGATCAGTCAAATCCAAAAGAATATGCAGCGGATCGAATCGCAGATTCAGCAGACTCGCGAACAATTGGCGGAAGATGCCAAGCGATTGGGGATCAGCGACGAGGATTTCGAAGCGTTGCTGAACGATCGACGCATGACCAAGATGCCTGACCTTTCCCGGCAAGCCATCGCACAGCTCGCGGGTCCGGCTCGCGATGTGCGCATGTACTTAACTCGCATGAAACAAGCGAAACAGCAAAGCGAAATTGATAAGAAGGAAGCGGAGCGGCTAGCCAAAGAGATCGCTGGATCACTTTCCACTCGCGAGCACGACACGCTGACGGCTGCAACACAATCCACCGGCGACTTAATCGC
The DNA here is from genome assembly GCA_964625155.1 of uncultured Pirellulaceae bacterium. GTDB lineage: Bacteria > Planctomycetota > Planctomycetia > Pirellulales > Pirellulaceae > Aureliella. Next base: position 20,974 of record CAZVBC010000010.1, on the reverse strand, counting down.
TTTGTTGAGAAAGCGGTTGCAGATCCAAGAGAACCTCGACAAGTACGCGAAGAGGCGTGAAACTTTGGAGATGGAAGCGATCGATTTGGCAACCGACGAAGCCCTGCCAGTCGAACGAACATTTATGATGGGGTTGGTCTTTGTGGGTGGTGCCTTTTCAGCCATTTGGGGCGCCTTCAAGATGCTCGGATGGATGGTTGAGGCCGATTCTCAATATGGCATGCTGCTATTCGTGCTGGGCATGTTTATGTTGTTTGCGTATTTTATTTTCAACAGCACGCTCGACCGAGGAACGATTGGCGAATTGGATGATGTCGAAGATCAATTGGACGCACTCAAGAAAGAGTTGCGCAAGATTGAACTCGAACGCGACGAGTACGACAGGAAACTGCCCCCTCACACTGGCTCGCTGGATACTCGCCTGCGCGATGCTGAGGCCGAGATGAGCGCTTTAGAATTGCTATTCCCATTGCAGCATAATCACCAAGCCGCCATGGAACGTCATTTCGCAGCTCGCAAACGCGCCCAGCAATCTGCCGAGTCATTGAAGCAAGCTCGGGGCAATTGGACCAAGACTTTACAACAATTGGGCTTGAGCGATTCCCTATCGCCGAAGAGCATTCGGATCATGGCGGAAGGTTATGAGTCGTTGTTGCAGACTCGTCGCCGGTTGCAAGCCTTGGAAGAGGAGCTCGATCAACGGCGTTTGGAACTAGGGAATATCACACAACGTATCGATGGCTTAGTCAGGCAAGCTCAAGCGACGCGCAAGGCTGGCGATGTAACCGCTGGCCAGGAGCAATCTTCAACCGGTGACAGAAAGCCTGCTGGCGACTCGCGGGCGCGCGATCAACGTGACAAATCCGTGGCTCGCGACCCAGACGTTCGAACGCAGCGCGAAAATCGTCCAAACAATGTGCAGTCGTCGAATGAAGTCACAGCCGTCAAAGCAGAAGTCGAAAACGGTAATTCAGCTCTGGAGCAACTGAATCGCCTGAACGCTATGATCGCTGAGCAAGAGCAGTACATTCAGCAACGCAGAACGTTCCGCGCCGAAGACTTGCAACTTGCCAAACAGCAGACTGCGTTGGAGAGGAGTGTCGATCGACTGCGGCGAGCACATAGCGCGCTGCTGGCCGAGATTGGCTGTGAGTCTGAAGAACAATTGCACGCACTGCTAGACGTTAAAAAAGAATATGAAAAACTGGTTGCCAGTCTCAGTGAGATGACTGCGAGAATCCAATCGGTGATCGGTGGTGCGATCCCCTACGACGCTGTAGCCAGGCACCTAGACAATCCCGGTGCAGAAGATCTAGAAAAACGCTGGGAGGCTCTCCAGCAGCGCGCCGCACAAGCTGAACAACGTGTTCATCAACTGCACCAACGGCAGGGCGAGATCGGGCAGGAAATGAAGTCACTGGCTGCCGATTGTCGCCTGGCAGAAGCAAAGCTTGAATTGGTATGTATTGAAAACCAGATCAAAGCATGTGCCTCACATTGGCAAACGCTGGCGGCAACGACAAGTATGCTGGAGAAAGTCTGCGAAGTCTACGAGACTGAACGACAACCGGAGACTCTGCGCGAAGCATCAGCGTTTCTGAGCCAATTGACCGAAGGCAAATATGTACGTGTGTGGACACCGTTGGGTAAAAATCAACTGCGTGTCGATAACGCCCAGGGCCAGGCGCTGCCACTGGAAGTGCTTTCAAGAGGTACTCGGGAAACGGTCTTTATTGCTCTGAGACTTTCTTTGGCGGCAGCCTATGCACGTCGCGGTGTCATGCTCCCATTGGTCCTGGACGACGTGTTTGTCAACTTCGATCGAGCAAGAACGGTTTCTGCTGCTAAAGTACTGCGAGACTTTGCGTCACTGGGACACCAGGTGGTAATGTTTACTTGTCACGAACATATCATGAAGATCTTTTACGATATCGGAGTTCAAATACGGTTGTTACCGGCACAGGGGATGCGAGGTGAAGCCAAGATTCATGTCCCTGAGATCGTCATCGAGTCCGTTCCTATGCCGCCTATCGAAGTTGTGCAGACGATTGTGGCCGAACCTGAAGAAGAGATAGTCGAGGAAGATGAATCAGCAGAGGAATCAATTGATGAACTAGCGACTGAATTTGTTGCGGAACCTGACCCAGTCATGTCTGTAGACGAACCGTCTATCGAGGATTCTGTTGAAACTGCTGATGAGCCGAGCGTCGTGCAATTTCGCTTGTCGGAAATTGAAGAGCGTAGCGAACATACAGATGATCCACCCAATATCGACTGGCTGTGGTACCAACGGGACTTGGAGTCAAAGGTGGCTGCTCTCGATGAGCTACCTGAATGGATCGAGTCCAGCAACCATCCGGACATCGAATCGCCATTCGACGCCCCTTGGTGGCGTGAAAATTCAATGTCTAGTACACCATCGTACAAATAATATCCTTTCCAATCACTTGGGAAGATTGCAACCCCTGCGCGGAATCGAGAGCGCCCTGAACAGCTACGCACATTTCTCGATATACGCCAGTCCTTGAAGTCCTCATTCCAAGACTCTGCAAATTACTCGTTCCAAGACTCTGCCTTGGAATGTGCTGCACTTGAGGCTCCGTCGCGCGAGTATTCAAATCTCCACAGTCAAGTGATTGCTGGAAAGCAGTGAACTACTTGTGCACGAACGAGGCGGTGTCCAATTAATTACGGCCATTCAGTGATGGAATCGGCCAACTTGTTTAACTCTGATTCGATAGTGCGGCCCAGATGTTCGACTTCGGGACTGACTCGCGAGTTCATCAGTGCGATCAAGTTGCATCCGTCATGGCGACGTAATAGAAGTGTGGCGGTACCAGGTAACGAGCCGGTATGCCAGTGGTTAATTCGACCATCGTTCAATTCAAGGTTGGACCAACCTAGTGAATAAAAGCTCTTTTTGGGAGAACCATCATCGTGATAACCTGCAGAGCCTTTTGGTCGCTGGTACATCTGAGCGATACTCGCAGCCGACAAGAGAGGCGACTTTGTGGGATCATCTAGGGCAATAGCAAACTTGGCGAGCTCCTCGGCTGAGGCGATCCAACCGCCGTGTGAGTCCATGGCCTCAAGGTGCCATGCGCCATAACAATGGGAAACGTCTTCTCCCAAATCGGCGTGAAAAACTGAGCTCCCGTTGCCAGGTGCGTAGTAGCGAACTTCCCCCGGCTGACGTCCGTCGAGTCTTGTGGCACCGATGCGCATGGCGCTGATTCCGGCTGGAGCCAGAACTCGTTGCTGGACGTAGGTTGCGTACGTTTGCCCAGACAATTTCTCGATCACACGACCCAATAAACTGTATCCGAAGTTTGAATAGGCGTATCTCTCACCGGGCTCAAAATCCAATGGTACACGCAGCATTGCGATAATGATTTCACGTTGTCCGGCAGGTGGAGGGACGTTCAATTGTTGAGCAAAGCGCACCGATTGGAACATGGCATCGAACGAAAGATCGCGATCCCAACCGCCGCGATGTTCTAACAAGTGGCGAATCGTTACATTGCGCAAGCGTTTGTCGAACGCCGATCCAGCCGCCTTAATCTCGGCTTCGAAATCTAGTATCGAAAAAACGGGGTCGTCCAACTTGAGTTGACCAGCTTCGATTAGTTGTAAGATGGCCACGGCTGTGATTGGTTTAGAGACACTAGCGATGCGGAACAAACTTGTGGGTTGAACCTGTTCCTTGGCCGCAATGTCTGCATACCCGAAACCTCGCGAATAAACGAGTTTGCCCCCTTTGGTGATCGCAAGCGCAGCACCAGGAACGTGATGTTGTTCGATAAATCGCTGCATCAAATGATCAAAGGCTTGGAGTTGCTTGGGAGCAGTACCAGTACGAAGTGCTGCGGGGGCCTTTTCGATTTGATAACCTGGTCCACGCAATACGCGTCCAGGTCGCTTGCCGGTGAATTCTCCGTTATGGAGAACCAATTCGCCATTTACCAGTACGTGCTTGACGCCAGTGGATAGTGCGGTCGGATCAGTAAAAGTCGCTTTGTCGACTAAATTCTGATAATCGAAAACCACCAGATCAGCAGCGAGTCCTACTGAGATGCGGCCACGATCAAACGCCAAGATATCATTGGCAGCAACCGCAGAGGCTTGTGCAACTGCTCGTTCTAACGATATCGCCCCCAAATCTCGGACGTAACGTGCGAACAAGCGAGGAAAAGAACCGAAGGCGCGAGGATGGGAAGCGTAACGAGCTCCTCCAGCAGGACCAACGTCGGTGCAAAAGGAAACGAATTCTTGCTGCATTGCTAAGATCTTGTTGGCATCTGTCATGCTTTGAGGCAGCGCGAACGATCCTGATTTGACGAGATTAAAAAAAGTATCCCAAGGGTCTTCGCGGTTTGCGGTTGCAATTGCCGCCACGCTTTGGCCCACGGTATCGCGGTAGCGTAGTTCGTTAGTTTGGCCGATGATAATGCGTTGCCAGTCGAAATTCACATGGCGAAACCAATTCTCCCAGCCACCAGTGGTTTCCATTTCTCGACGAATCTCTGCGCGGAGCGTTGGGTCATCCAAGCGTCTGCGCAATTGGTCACGTCCTTGCCCGAAATGGCGTGGATGAATCAATGCTGAAATCTCTAAGCCGTTATTTACATACGGATAAATATCCGCCGTAACTTGTTCACCGGCAGCTCGAGCGGCCTTGATTTTGGCGATCGCCAACTGCATCTTGCCCCAATTCTGCTGACCAGCGGTTTTCAAGTGGAATATATGAACCGGCGTTTTCCCCTGTCGACCGATGTCTAAAGCCTCGTCAATTGCTTCGAGTAACTGGTCACCTTCATTTCGCATGTGCGTGTAATATCTTCCACCGTATTCCCCTGCCACTCGAGCCAACGCGGCGATTTCTTCGGTGGTTGCAAAAACTGCGGGTGGATAGATCAAAGCGGTCGACACACCAATCGCGCCGGCTTGCATCGCTTCGCGGACGAGGTCCTGCATGCGAGACAGTTCTTCAGCGGTTGGACGTCGATCTACTTCACCAATGACCAATCGTCGCACTTGGGTATGTCCAACTGTCTGGGCAACATTTACAGGCATACCGCGCATGTTAAGCAAGGCAAAATACTCTGCCATGGTCGTATAACCTTGTTGTTTGCCTTCGAGTTGGCTCAATGGCGCTGCGGAACCTCCTTCACCAGCGTTGATGGTCGTAATGCCTTGCGTCAAAAGATTGATCGCCGCTTTGGGATCGTCCACCATCGGAGACGCCGATTGTCCCATCATGTCGATGAAACCGGGGGATACGATCATGCCTGATACATCGAGATAATTGTTGCTTGAATTTCTCTCAATGCGCCCGATCTTGGCTATCTTGCCGGAACGAATCCCGACGTCAGCAATATACCAGGGTGCACCGGTACCATCGACGATGCGGCCTCCAGTTAATACAACATCAAATAACTCTGGATTAGACGCAGGTGAACCGCTGGCCGGTGCGGAAGACACTAACTGCGCGGGCGCAGTTGCAATTTGCGCACGTCCAATGGTCGACTTGGTTTGTTCAGCATCAGGCATTGCATAGAGTAATGCCAGTGTGGCCCAGGCCGTCGCCGAGATCGAAATGAATTGGTCTTTTCCATGTGGGAAGCCAGATTCAAAATACTCTTGAATCGGTTTGGCTCGCGTGGTTACATGCCACGTCCCATCTTCCAGTTGGTGTTTGAGTAAGAACTCTAAGCCCTTCTGGATGTTTGCGTTTTGAGGTGACGTCTGACCATATCGAATCAGGGCGGCGATGGCTGTGCTGGTGGCATACGCATCGCTGGCCATATCGTCTTTTTGTCCCCAACCGCCATCAGGACGCTGCTTGGCGAGCAGATCTGTCGCCGCATGGGAAACCACGTCGTCTGAAACATCGACATATTCCATCGACGAAAGGCGAAACACCAAATCTTCGGTCTCGCTGGGAATGGCATCCGCCAGCCACTTGGCGATGCCCGTTCGCCGGCTGGCAAAGGACTCGGCTTGCTGATTAGTGGCGTAAAACTGAAGCGCTCGCAGAGCAACGTAAGTGGCGGTATAGTCGCTGCCAAATGTCGGAGGTCTGGTCCCAAGACGTCGCCAATGAGTAAGTTCTCTTTGAGTTTCTAGCAAATAATGGTTGACGGCCTGAGTCACGTCATCGCGCTGACGACCTCCTTCTTCAAGGGTCCACATTGCATAGCCAGCGGTCAACACACCGCCCCCTTGCCCCTTAGCCTGCCGATAGCTGTCCAGCCCTCGGTATAGATGCTGGTACGTGTGCTCAACTTGCTGAGCAAGCAATGAGTCGTCGATTTCAAAGCCATGTTTTTTGGCTTCGACCAGCGCGAAAACGGGCAACGCTTGATTGTGGCACGTAAAGCACACGCGCTCTTTTGCCGAGCCTCGGGCGCCAGCTTCCAAATGTGGCAGCGCACGTGCAACCGCCGCACGATAAACCTCGACTTCAACTGCCTCGATTTGCACCATTAAGCAAGGTGAGAATGCAAGGCAGATACAAACTAAATGTGTCGCCAGTTTCATAAAATCACTTGTCACCTAAATTAGCGCTAGTCATTCATCTTTTTAGTTGGACAACACCACATGCGATAAAGTGAAAGGCTGGTAGTGGGCCAGTTAGCCGAAGTGCATCAGCACCCAGTTAATTTTAAATTTGTTAATAAAACCGGACGCTTACGCGTTCCGGCTGATCGAAAGGCTGATCGAAAGAAAGTGGCGTGATCCATATTGGTCGAGCGTCAGAAAAGAACATTCCAATGCACCCGAGGGCTCGCGTCCTTCCGCAAATTGATTTGGCAGAACGGCGCCATCGTATGGTATGCTTTTAACTGTCGCGAACTGCATAGGTCGCTATTTCGAACCAGGTGTTTCAGGCTTTCGAAAATCACCAGCCGTTACAATCAATAGCCGCTTTGGATCAATATACTTCAGCAGCGCCTCTTTAACCTGTTGAGGTGTTAAACTGGCTACCTTCTGCTCCTGAGTTGCGTTGAACTCTAGGGTGCGTCCGACAAACAGGGTTTGGGACAGCAACTGAGCCAAAGCATTATCGTCGGTACGACTAAGTTGCTCGCTTTGCAGATAACCTTGCTTCGCGGCTTCGAGTTCGTTTGGCGATACGCCTTCTGCCAGAATCTTCTCGATCTCTTCCCGCATCACCGTAATTAATCGATCTCGGTTTTGGGGATTGGTGATCGCAAACAAGGTCAAGTTTGTTCGCAAGTCGATCGGATGTGCAGTCAAACTAGAGCCCACGCCGTACGATAGCCCCTCCCGCTGGCGGATGCGATCGGCAAGGCGTGAGGACAGGGAACCGCCACCTAATATGTAGTTTCCAATAAACAGCGCTGGGTAATCGGGATCATCGTCACGCATAGCGATTTGAGCCCCGCCGTACAGCACTGCGTTGGCTTTATCGGGAGTGATGATTTCATGTTGTCCTCCCGGTACGTTGGGGCTTGCAGGCTGAGCGATACGTGCTTGTGGAATCGCAGTTGTCCAACCTTCGAGGATTTTTTCGCAATGCGATTCCATTTCGGTAGGTTCAAAATCGCCGACCGCAGTCACTTCGCCAAATTGCGCACTCAACATAGTTGAATGCAACTGTCTGATTTGCTCGATGGAGACAGTTTTATAACGTTCGATACGTTCCTGGAGAGTTGGAACATATCGCACATCGTCGGTCGCATATGGAGATTGCAATCGGCGTAACGCATTACCGGCTAGTGCATGGGGCTCGGTGATTTGAGACTCCGTGCCGGCAATTGCTTGCCGACGTAAAACTTCCATTTCACTGGCTTCCAGACGCGGTGCACGCAGGACTTCGCCAATCAACGGTAGCACTCGGTCGAGATATTCTCGCTTGGTTTCAACCGATAACTGTAACAGTCCAGTTGTTCCGCCGGCACTCACTTTCGCGCGGAGTTCGTCGAAGCGGTCTTGCAATTGTTCGTGGTTTAAAGTTTCTGTTCCGCGCAATAGCATTTCCGGCAAAAACTCGGCCGCCGTCACAAGATCCTTCAAGGCGGCTTCGTTTCCGTAGCGCAGATTAAACTGCAAACTGACCGACTGTCCTCGCGTTTTCTTGGGTACCCAAGCAGTTTGCAAGCCAGCTTTGAGTTTCCCTCGCAAAGTGCGTTTCTCAATCGCTAGAGGATCTGGATCAAAGTGTTCTCCCTGCTGAGCTTCGCCTCGTCCTTTGTACTCTGCCAACAATTCTTTCAGGTCGGGCCGAGTAGGAATCTCCACGCGCTCGCTTTTCTCGGTTGGAATAAATAATCCAACGGTCCGGTTGTTGCGTACCAAATATTTGCTCGCAACTTGGGTTAGCTCTTGCGCCGTGACTTGTTCGATGTAGTCCCGGAATAGGAAATACAATCGCCAATCACCTTCTGCCGCCCATTCGCTTAACTCGATTGCAATCTCTTTTGAATCGTTGGCGCGCAGCTCGCGGTCCTTCAAGAATTGCGTTCGCGCTCGAGCAAGTTCCTCGTCGGTGATGGGTTTCTCAGCTACTAATTCCACTGTGCTGAGTAACGCTTGTCGCGCATCTTCGATCGACTTTTCTTTAGCGACTTGTGCGGTGAACATCATGATGCCAGGGTCATGCAGAGCGAAGGCAAAGGCGCTGGAGTTAGCCGCAATTTCGGGAATTACCAGATCCTTATACAACCGTCCGCTCGGTTCGGCCCCGAAAACATATCCCAATAATTCGATTGCAGCAAAATCGCGATCTCCGCCGGCGGGCACATGGTAAGCCAACGTCACTAATTGGCTACTGCCGACTCGTCGCAAAACGACGGTACGCTCACCATCCTGAGGCGGCTCAGTGGTATAGGTTCGATCCAATGGTACGTCGGGAGCGTTGAGAATACCGAAGTATTTCTCCACAAGCTTCAGGCACAGAGCAGGCTCGAACTTTCCAGCCACAACTAACATTATGTTGTCAGGCCGATAGAACTTGCGATAGAACGCACGTAGCCGATCGATAGGCACACGTTCAATATCACTACGATTCCCGATGGTCGACCTGCCGTAATTGTGCCATTCGTATGCTACCGCTTGCACACGCTGCATGAGGATGCGCCGCGGGCTGTTTTCTCCTGACTCAAATTCGTTGCGTACAACAGTCATCTCGGAAGCCAAGTCCTCGCCGCGTACATGGCTGTTCATTAATCGGTCGGCTTCAAGTGAGATTGCATACTCGAGGTTTTCCGCAGCCTGAGTATCCGAGGTGGCTGGGAGTGTTTCGTAGTAATTCGTGCGATCAAGCCACGTTGTGCCATTGAAATCAGCACCACGATTTTTCATCTCGTCCGGGATTTTCTCATGACTGGGAGTTCCCTTGAACATCATGTGTTCCAGCAAGTGTGCCATTCCGGCCTCACCGTATCCTTCGTGGCGCGAGCCGACAAAGACCGTCATATTTACGGTGACCTGCGACTTGCTTGGGTCCGGGAACAGCAGCAGTTGGACACCATTGGGTAATTCGTATTCCGTTATTCCCTCGATCGAAGTTATCTTCTTTACCATGGATTCCTGTGCTTTGCCCTGCAAATTGAAATTCACGAACCAGCCGAGAAGTACGACCACGCCCAAGACAACAATCCTACTCGACATGTCCTATTCTCCACCTGTCCAGTAACCGACTGACAAAAAAAGCGATCAAACTGCGGACATTGTACGGCCAGAATGGTCGTTTCGCCACAACGGGAATGGATCTAATGTGCATCGTTGGGATCTCACGGTTGCTCACCAACGCACCTCGTACAGTTGCGGTGTTTGGGCTGGCTGGATCTATATCACGCTCTCGTTGTAATGCGGTTCAGCGTTACGAGACGCTTTTCAACTTCGAGATTGCCGAACCGACGGAAGATTCTAACTGGACAGCGCCACCTTCGATTATTATTGGATCGATTGCGTTATTGCAGCTAAAGCGATTAAATCGTGTCGGGAATGGGACGTTGGGTGACTTTTGCCATGCATGTTACCGACATCATGTCCCTATCGGGACAATTCACGCGGAACAAGAACTGCGCATCAAAAACTCACGGCAATATCAGATTTTTAACAGCCCAGCGCTGTCCAACTGCATAAGTCGGGAAGGCTGCTTCTGACACCCTTCGACAGTTGATGTAAGCCATTTACTTGAGGGGCACGAATACAAAGTTTCGCTAGTATTAGAACTTGGTATTTTCTGCAAGTACTGAGTTTAAGCTCTGACGGATGCAACGCTTGATCTGGGATAGAGTAACCGCCAAGTAATGATTCAAGCTGTTAAGCTCGTTATCACCAGACTATCCGTGCCGATATGGCTGACTAGTACTGTTGGTACATTCGTCACAATGATCTCCCAGAAATGTCACAACGGGCATTCGATGATAAGAAAACACATAATTGCGGCTGCTGCGTCGCTCGCAGTTGGCATGTTAGCTTTTTCCGCTAGCGGCTGTAGGTCGGGAATCAGCATGGGTTCGTTACACTTTGCCATGCCTCAATCGGCCAGCCTCGCTCATCATCCTCCAGCGACCGGTTCAGGCGCAGCTCGAGAGCCAGGCTCTGCGACTCAAGTTCCGAGCAATGCTCAGCTAGCAAATGATTTACCAGCGAACAACGAAGTTGTGACTGCTTCCTTTGCACCCGCCGATACTGGAGTCGTCAAAGCCGCGTTGCCACCTAGTAGCGCACTGTTTGCCAACGAACCGGTGACCGATACAACTGATGTAGTTCACCAAGTTGATTCATTATCAAACGTTGCGGGTGTGAACGCAGCAGTTCTGGCCACTGCAGGCCAACAAAAATCAGCCGCCATGCCGATTGATGACACTTCGACAACTGCGGCGAATTCGATTGATGGTGACGACGGAGTCGGGCAACTGCAACTGATCGATCTTACCACAGCATTGCTGTTGACTTCAGGACAGAATCCACAGGTTGCGTTTGCGCACGCCCGTATTCAAGAATCACTTGCCGGTTTGGATAGGGCGCACGTGATGAAATTGCCCTCGATCCGTGCAGGCGTGAATTACAACAAACATGAAGGTAGAATCCAGGACGTTGCTGGTTCGATCATTGAGACCAGCCGAGGTTCATTTTATTCCGGCTTAGGTGCCAATGCCGTTGGTGCTGGATCACCAGCAGTCCCCGGGTTGATATCACAATTTCACATAGCCGACGCAGTGTTTCAACCTCGCATAGCTCAGCGCACCGTTTCTGCCCGACGAGCCGCAGCTCAAGCGATTACCAACGATGAACTGCTTAAAACCGCGCTGGCCTACGTCGAACTGTTGCGCGCACATCAAGAACTGGCTGTCGCCAAGGAAATTGCACAACGTGCTTCGCAATTGGAAAACGCCACAAAGAATTACGCTCAAGCCGGTCAGGGGCTAACCTCAGATCACGACCGGGCACGTACTGAACTGGCCCTCAGAAAGAATGCTGTTATCCGCGCCGAGGAGAACATCGCTGTTACTTCCGCTCAGTTAGCTGAACTTGTAAGGTGGGATTGTACGCAACGCTTGCAGCCTGCTGAACCAAATCTAGTACCTCTGTCGCTGGCCAGTGTTCAAGTTCCAGTTCAGGATCTCGTGGCAATCGCTCTGGCCAACCGTCCCGAACTGGCCGAAAGCCGTCACCTGGTATGTGAAGCCGTTGAAAGACTCAATCGCGAACGGAATGCCCCGTTGGTTCCCAGCGTATTGTTGGCTGCCAGTTACGGTGGACTTGGTGGCGGATTAGGTGGCGACCTTACTAATTTTGGAGATCGATTCGACGCGGATGCCGTTGCATATTGGGAGTTGAGGCAGTTTGGTCTGGGTGACATGGAGAGCCAGCGCGAGGCGCGTTCTCGAATTTCACAGGCCCGCATGCGCGAGGTAGCGATGATGGACCGAGTGGCTCGTGAGGTTGTTCAGTCTCACTCTCAAACAACCGCGCGATCCCGACAGGTCGAAACGGCACGTGAAGGTATCGATGCCGCGCAAGAATCGTTTACGCGAAACTGGGAACGCATCCAGAATGGCCAAGGTCTACCGATCGAAGTACTACAATCCATTCAAGCACTTGCTAGTGCGCAGAGTGAATATATCAGGGTCGTGGCTGACCACAATTTAGCTCAGTTTACACTTCATCGCTCGCTCGGCTGGCCGGTAACGTCGGCTCAAGCTACGAATACTGGCAAGTAGCATTAGCAATTCAACAGGAATTGCATTTTTGCGTGCAGCGCAAGCGGCGTGGATGTTTTTTCCTGCCGCGCGCCTCAGGGCGAAAGGTAACGGAGGAAATTGCGGACAGGTTGGCCGGGAACGTATACGGTCGGTTGACCGATGATGCCACGTCCCAGCAAGACGTTGTAATTCTCTTGGCCCAGCGAAAACAGTGGTGTGTAACCAGCATTGTCGGGCGTGTACATCCCTGGCGTAAAATTAGGAGGCAATGTGGGAGGTGCGGCGGACGAGGGCACAGCGCCACCAGGTGGAAAAGTTGGTCCAGCATTTGGCGGCATACAGCTATAGGCAGTCGGTTGGTAACCGTACACGTTCCAGCCCTGTGGAGGCGGCGCACCTGGAGCGTTTGGAAATTGTGTTGGTGCCACGGCATTCGGAGCTGGGGCGGAGTTTTGAAAGTTTGCAAATTGAACTGCAGGGGTCGAATAGGCGGACGTTAAATAGTTGCCGGTTCTTGGAGCTGGTGTGACAAACGGCAACGCTGTCGCAACCTGCCTGGGCGACAGCCGCTCGTTGGCATTCTGCGCGGTGCTAGTTGGCAAAGCGTATTGCTGCTGGGGCATCGTAGGTTGAAGAGCCCGTGGGTCGTTTGCTTGGTTCGGAGCTGCGTTATTGAAGCGACTGTCCGGCGTGGCTGGCTGAGCAAAGCCATCACTGGTGTAGTTCTGCGTGGGTTGGTAATTAGGCTGTGGTTGCTGTGTTAGTGGTTGCTGGAAGTTGCTAGGTGGAAGAGATCCGATGGAATTAGGATCATTGGGAATTAAGGAGCCATTCGGAAACTGTTGTGAAAGCTGATTAGGGGCCTGCGGTAAAGGCTGATTGTTTCCAGCTTGATTCGGAGGTAACACTTGCGCATTGATGCCAATGGAGGGCGCCTGATAATTTACCTGCTGTGGTTGTGGCTTCCAACCGCCGAGGTATCTGGGGCGCTGGCTAATGTCCTGGGCAGCGACCAAGGTAGTGGTCAACGCGAAAAGTCCAACTGCTAATCCGCCAACCAATCGATTGCGCAACATGATTTGAATCTCTTGTGACGAATGGGAACAGATTACCCAGAATAGCCCTTGGGTTTGCTGAGCGGTTGGCTTGATCTCGCCTGACGAAACGGTGTGAAGATTCTATTATCTAGCTGGAACGCCACTTTCGATTAGCCGGAACAGGTTAGCGTCCGGTTTTGGCCGCAGTTCAAGGAAAACCTGGGTACTAACGCACTGCGGTTAGTTGCATCGCAGCCAACTTTTATCGAATTGGACCCGACCATTTCATTTCAAACAATCCCTACCGAATACTAACGAACCGCCAGTGTTTCGTCAGGCTAGGTTTAATCTGGTACTTGGCCACCAAGTGTTTGCCTTTGCATCGGACTAAACGAGCCGCACCGCTAAGTTGAAGGCTAGGAAATATACCGCTGCTTGCCAAGGTCATTATGACCGAGATTTTTATTGCGAAGCCCCGTGACCTTTTTCAATGTCCAACAAGCGGAATCCTTTGCTTCCTAACCCGCTGAAAGCAGAACAAAACTTGCTTAATGGAGATTTGCGTACACGCCGAATTCTCCACGGCTCAGGATTCGCCAGGTGCTTTGTCATTGCTCAATTTTTGGGGTGTCCGAAGCATCCAACCTGAGAAATTAGCTACAGAGAATTCTTGTGAGCCCTTTTGGGGTCGGGCTTACATTAGTCTGGACGCTGAAGTGGGGAACCAGTATTTTCCTGGCATTATTGTAGATGAGGATTTTAGTTGAAGCTGATTCCGAAATGGGTGCAAAATGTTGGAATGCGGGCAAAGGATAGCGATGGGAGTTCTGATGGCATGTGCGGTGGCTCGCGTGAGCTTGGCTGATCCGCCAGCGTTTCGAGTGGATACCGATATCTTCGTTGCCGACAACGCAAAGCCTGCCAAGCAAAATATTACCTTGTTTCACGGCGGGGTGTATTATGATTTCTCCGTGGGAGATGCATTGACCGTCATGGTGGTCGATCCTACGCAAAAGAGAATTAGCTTGCTCGACGCCCAACAACAAATAAAAACTGCGATCGACATCGAAAAGCTATCAAAGAGACTTGAAGAAGCGCGCCAACAGGCTGGGCAAAGTGAATTGTTAAAGGTGCTGCAAGCTGCCGAAGTAAAACAGGAACCATCAACGGGTAAGATCACAGTTGGAAGCTCCGCGTTTTTTTACTCAGCCACGTTGCAGTCTCCTCCGAACGCGCAAATGGCGCAGCAGTATGCTCAGTTTGCTGATTGGTCAGCACAGTTGAACTCCGCTTACCCACCCTACCAACCACCGTATTTGCGTCTTCAATTAAACGAAGCCATCGCAGAAAAGGGAATGTTGCCCTCTGAGCTTATTCGCACAACCAACCAGAATAACCAGACCAGCCACCTACGGAGTCGGCTACATCCTACGTGGGAATTGAATACGGACGACCATCAAAAAATCGCCTCGGCTCGGAAAATGCTGAACGAATTTAAAGAAGTCTCGGCGCAGGAGTATTTTTCGGCCCCAAAATCTCTTGCCAACCGTGGTGCTGTGACTAACAAAGCGACGGGAAACAAGTACTGACTATTTGTCAACGCTTCCCACAAGGTACGAGTATCGTATCTACCTACGTAGAGTTTCGTCGGGACGCTTGAGCATCTTTCGCCGCAGCCATTGTGGAACAAAACTGCAAAAGCGAATCAGGTGTAGGTACCGAATTATCAACAGCCCAGGTAACACCTACCGAAAATCAGAAATTCGGCTAAATTGCTCGCTTTGAGATTGAGTCCAATACTCTAGTGAGCCGACTGCGTGCGCAAACTTCATATAGCCATTATCGCTAGTGAGATAGTCCCATTTGCCAAGACGGGCGGATTGGCGGATGTATGCGGTGCATTACCGGCACAACTGGAAGCACTAGGGCACCGATGTAGTTTATTTATGCCTGCTTTCGGTTCGGCACTGAGAAAAGGGATATCTGTGGAGGCTACAGATATCGGGTTCGCGATCCCCATGGGTGGACGCCAAGTCGCTTGCCGAGTTTTGAAATCTAAACTGCCCAATAGCGACATCAATGTGTACCTTATCGACCAGCCTCAGTACTTTGATCGCGAGGGATTATACGGCGATCGGCAAGGTGATTACCGCGACAACAGTGAACGTTTTGCGTTCTTCTCGAAAGCGGTCGTCCACGCGATCGAGCAAATGGCGCTGGCGGTGGACATTGCGCACTGCCACGACTGGCAAACTGGTTTGATTCCAGCGTATATGGCCACTGGGTTTGGTCAATACCAGTGGCCTCAGCGGGCTGCTTCTGTGATGACGATTCACAATCTGGCCTACCAGGGCCGATTTTGGCATTACGATATGGCGTTGACCGGGCTGGATTGGAAATACTTTAACTGGAAACAGTTGGAGTTTTATGGTGACGTGTGTTTCCTGAAGTCTGGAATTGTCTTTAGTGACAAAGTTACTACGGTCAGCCCCACATATGCGAACGAAATTCGCACACCCGAACATGGATGTGGTTTAGACGGTGTCTTACGCGAGCGTGGTGAGGATTTGGTAGGAATTGTCAATGGAGTGGACTACGGTCAGTGGAGTCCGGCCACGGACGCCCATTTGCCATCGCGATTTGATGTCCCTAACTGGCGCTCAGGCAAAGCGGTTTGTAAAGCGGCTTTACAAGCGCGATTGGGTTTGCCGGTTTCTGCGAACACGCCAATCGTAGGCCTGATTGGCCGCCTTGCTTCTCAAAAGGGATGGGATCTGGTTATCGAGACCCTGAAGAGGTGGTTGAGAGTCCATGATTTGCAATGGGTAATCCTAGGTACCGGCGAAAAACGGTTCCAAGACGAATTGCATGAACTGGCTCAACAGGTCCCGCATCGTTTAGCAGTACGGCTGGAGTTCTCTGATGAGCTGGCACACAATATTGAAGCGGCCAGTGACTTGTTTTTGATGCCAAGTCAATACGAACCATGTGGGCTGAACCAGCTATACAGCTTGCGTTATGGAACGGTACCGATTGTGCACGCCACAGGCGGGTTGGTTGATACGGTTGTCGATGCAAGTCCTGAGAATTTGAACGCGGGAACGACGACTGGATTTCGCTTTTACGAGTATTCGGTTCCCGCGATGGAAGCAGTGCTTGCACAGGCTCTGGCGATATACAGGGATCGTCCGCAAGAATGGGGACGCATCGTGGAAACCGGTATGCAACAAGATTGGTCATGGGGGCAGAGTGCTGCCAAGTACTCGGCAATCTACCAGGATTGCCTTCGCAAAAAGTTGACTTAGGCGTTTGGGTTCATGGCCAAGGAATCGACATCCAGCGAATTGCGGCATGATTGGCTGTCGGATCGATGGGTGATTATAGCTCCTCAGCGTGGTGAGCGCCCCGACGATTTCTCGGGGTTTCGCCCATCGTTTTCTTCCGATCGACGCCAATGCCCGTTCTGTATGGGCAATGAAGTGGCTACTCCGTCTCCAGTTGCTGAGTATGCCCACGTGCATCTCAGTGGCTTCACAGGGAATAATTGGCAGGTGCGCGTAGTGCCCAATAAATTTCCCGCTGTGAATGGAATCGAATCATTGGGCTGGGAAAATGCTGTGGCTGACCCAATCGTCGGCGCAACAAACGTCCATGGAACGGACCGCCTCACCAGCACCAGCACAGCTCCTGCTTCAGATCGCATCGATTTGTTTGCCAAATGCCTGGCTACAGGCGTGCATGAAGTTATCATCGAAAGCCCTGAGCACGATATGCATTTTACGCAGTTGGCGCCCTCCGATGCCCAGTTAGTCTTTCAAGCCTATCGGGATCGTCTGCGGTTTTGGAGCGATTGTCGCGAACTGGAATACGCGGTACTCTTCAAAAATGCTGGTTACGAAGCTGGAGCATCGCTAATCCATCCGCATAGTCAGTTAATCGCGACCAGTAGCCTGCCCACTGACATGCTGCGAGTATTCCAACGCATGCAGTTGTATTATCGGCAAGCTGGGAAGTGCATTTATTGTCAGATGTTAAATTGCGAGTCGGATGATGCCAGTCGCGTCGTTTGGCGATCGCGCAATTTTATCGCCTTCTGTCCATTTGCCAGTCGATTTCCTTCTCAAGTTACAATTGTCCCAGTGCAACACCAGAGTTCTTTTGAATTAATTGACGACGAGTCTCTGGGAGAATTGGCCAGCGGAATGCAGAAGATTGTCGGCGCTGTGCAACAAACTTTTCCCGATGCGGCATACAGCTATATCATTCATACAGCACCGCGCATCATGCGATTTTCTGTTGAGTTTCATTGGCGAATTGATGTGTTTCCCCGCTTGGTTAAGGTCGCTGGTTTCGAGTGGGGGAGCGATTGCTACATTAACCCACTCGCTCCCGAACTCGCTGCCAAGCAATTGCGAGAAAAAATCGAATAGGACAGCGCCACATTCGATCATCCGCAGCGCGATAGCGTGCGCTGTCCATTTAATCATCTGCAATTTCACCAAATCCTTTGGGATTGGTAATTGAAGCGGCGCCTTATCGTGAAGTTTCGAAGCCGTGCACCAGTCCTCGCGGATTGACTTGCGAGTCGAGGCGACTGGTCGAGAAAACTCCTGTTGTGCGACTCGGACCGGCACGATTGAGCGCAGAGAGTACCTGCGATTCGGACAGGAGGTCTGGCAATATAATTGGTCCGGCAGTCGGATCGGGAGGATAGATTGCTAACAGGGGTATGGAATTGGAATTCAGCTCAGTCAATTTGTCGCGAATTTCGTCAGAATGGTCGGACCAATCGGCCAGCATGGCCACGACGCCATTTTTTGCTACGAGTTCCGCAACCTTAGGCCGGTCGACTGCAACCAGTGTATTGATCTGGCAGGTCGCGCACCAATTGGCTGTGAAATCAATCATTACCGTCTTACCTTGTTTGCGCAGCGAGGTTAATTGTGCCTCGTTGTACGGTTGCCAAGGTACGTCGTGATGAACTGGTCCAAATAACTGAAAACTGCCGACTGCACCAAGAGCGATCGTGGCCACGCCAATAGCCCAACCGGTACGTATTCGATGAGGTTCTGCATACGCTGGAATCCGACCAATCAACCAGCATGCAAACCACACTACCATCAACAAAGTCAACGTAGCGATTCGATAATCGTTGCCAATGCTGGCGATAAAAAACACGACGGTAAACAACAAAGGAAATGCCATGACTTGTTTGAGCGTTTCCATCCATGCTCCAGGCTTGGGGAGCATTTTCGTCATGCCAGGAAAAACGCACAAAACTAGATAAGGAGCTGACATGCCCAATCCAACGGCAGAATACAACAACAGCACTTCGAGTGGCGATTGACTGAGACTTAAGCCGAAGAGTGTTCCTAGTAACGGCCCCGAGCACGGGGTGGCGAGAATTGTCGTGAGGATTCCTTTTATAAAGGCACCTGCAAACCCTTCCCGCTCCATCAACTTTCCTGATTGACTACCGGTGGCAAATCCAGGAATCGGTATTTCCCAAACTCCCAAAAAACTTAGAGCCATCGCAAACAATAGAGCCGCCACCGAGACCTTGAACTCAAGGAGTGTAAATTGTTCGCCCCAACCAAATGCGGTACCAAAGAGCAACTTAGCCAAAATCGTGACTGCTGCCAGCAACCACAAGACCGAAAGTAAGCCAAACACAAAGGCTAGGTTCAACATAATCACACGCCGATGGTCATTGCCCGATTGGTCGACGAAGCTCATGATCTTCAACCCAATTACTGGCAAGACGCAGGGCATCAAGTTCAGTAAGAAACCTCCGATTAACGCTGCAACCAAATGCCACATCGTTAATGACTGTGCCGCGCTGGGACCTACACCCGCAGCGCTATTCGTCGTTGAATCTGTGCTCGTGTTTGCGGCCGGAGGCGCCGTCGAATCTTGATGGACTGCAAGTGCGGACTCCGCCAAATCTTTGTCAAACCAACTCACCAGGGCTGGATGGTTTCCGACATTCTTAAAGGACTCGGCAGAAGAAGTTAAGCCAGCTAAATTCCCTTCGTCGCCGGACGAGGAGATCGAAACTGTACCTTTGAATTTGACGGCGCTCGGACGATCGCAACTGCTCTTGTCGCAAGTGGTATAACCGACCAAAAATTCAATCGGCAAAGGGCCTTGAGAAGCTGTCGTTGGTGCAGAAACCTCGATTTCCCACTCAACCTTGCCTTCGTGATAGTCAATTCTGATGCCAGCCTCTTCCCGAGTCGTAATTTTTGTGGTCGTGGTTGGTGCAGAGAATTTCAATCCCGACTTTTCAGTGGCCACGATCAACGTCCTATTAATATCTTCGGGATCTCCTGCCACGTATGGATAAACGTGGTAGCCGGCATCGGGAACAAACTGGATTGTTAGTTTGGTTTTTCCACCAGGTGCAATCGCATTGGGGTTGATCCAAGCAGAGAATTCACCGTGAGTATTGGGAGCCCGATATCCAGATGGAGTCGGCGATGATGCGGCAGTCGAATTAGACTTTGGCTGTTTGCGAACGCCAGAACTGCCCGCCAATTTTGCCACGATCGACTTGTGGAATGGCGAACAGTTTCCATCTGAGCAGACCAGTGCGTCAAAATCGACATTCAGCTCATGTTTGTCGGACAAGGGACCTGCCGAGCTTTCGATGGGAGCGCTCCACGTCACATGCTCGTGATGCTCCTCAATATCCAAACCCGGCCAAACACTATTCTGCGTTACCATCGGAGCTGGATTGGGAACAAAGGGACCAGTGACTTTCACCCCATCGGTCTTGACGCGAATTCGCGTCGGCGAAGGTCCACCGGGTTTCTGAGTAGTCGAATACAGATGGTATTTTCCTTCGATCGTGGCAGACACGCGAAGTGTACCTGTTTGCGGCGAACTGCCGACTTCAAACTCCGCAGTTACGCTGACCGTTTCTTGCTGAGGAACATTGAGACCTGGAAGGGCAAACTGAAACGCTGACTTCGGCAGTTTGTCTTGGGCATTAGTATTTTGGACCACTAGCCATGCGGCTGATGCCAACACCAGAGTCATCAGACGAATTTTTGCTTGCATATTCGTATCCCGGATTGAGACAAGTTTGCCCGCACGAGTTTGATAAGAACCAACTCTGCTTCACCGACTCGGAAACCACCATTGCCCCAGTGAAAGGGCATTCCTTATTCGCTATATTTACTATGATCAATTCGCACCGGTCAATGCTTCGACATCAACTCAACTGGACTTTACGTACAAGTTAACCCGATCTGCAAAGCTACACCAAAGCCCCCATTGTTCGCAAATTCGCATTTTGGGAATGCGCGATTACATAAGCCTCAGATGTTCGAGCAACAGTTATTAAGCTTCACGTTCTCAAGGAAAAATGACCAATGCCAACGGCTCAATTCTGGCTGACGCCTAGCTGCATTTGGATAGTCCTGTCAATTGTTTACGGAATCAGCGCTCAGGAACCTGCAGCCAAGCCGGCAAGTGACTGGATACAACTTTTTAATGGAAAAGACCTCACGGGTTGGACTCCCAAAATTCGTTACTATCCATTAGGTGACAATTATGGCAATACGTTTCGCGTTTCCGACGGAGTATTGCAAGTCCGATACGACAAAGATAAATACGATCGATTCAATGAAAAGTTCGGCCACCTTTTTTATCATCGTCCCTATTCGCATTACCGCCTGCGAGTGGAGTACCGTTTTATAGGTGAGCAGGTTTCGGGCGGACCTGCTTGGGCGCTACGCAACAGTGGTATGA
>CAZVBC010000009.1:0-42375 GCA_964625155.1 uncultured Pirellulaceae bacterium | reverse complement strand
AGGTGTTTGCGCAACCTCAGGCTCACTCTTGGCCGCAGATGCTCGATCAGCGACGGAACCGATTATCGACATTCACCAGCATACCAATTACCGAGAACGTTCCAACGCGAGGTTATTAGCGCACCAGCGGGCGATGGGTGTGACACGTACGATTTTATTGCCCGCTGGCAGTTCTGTACGGCGCCCTTCAACCAAGGATGGTGCCTACAACGGCCTGGGGGGCGTGGGAGCTGGCGGCAATGATACCGTCGTAGCCATGAGCCACGAACATCCTGGCGAGTTCTTGCATGGTGCAAATGAAGTTACCGATTTACCTGAAGCCCGGTCGGTAATTGAAAAGCTGCTAAAAAACAAGGCAGTGATTATTGGCGAACAAAAGTTCACTGTGCAGTGCGATTCGCGCGATAGCCAGATCCTATATGCATTGGCAGCCGAATACAAAGTCCCCATTTTGCTCCACTTCCAGCACAATACGTATAATATGGGTTTTGAGTTTTTCTATAAGATGCTCGAGAAATTTAAGGATACGATTTTTATTGGTCACGCCCAAACGTGGTGGGCTAACATCGACAAACACCATGCCGACCAAACGAATTTGTATCCCAAAGGCAAGGTCACCCCGGGTGGCTGGACCGATCGATACTTGGCCGATTATCCAAATATGTACGCGGACATGTCCGCCGGTTCGGGACTGAATGCTCTGACTCGTGATGAAGAGCACGCTCGAGGTTTTCTAGAGCGACATCAGGACAAGATACTGTATGGCAGTGATTGCAATGACCATACCGGGACCGCTACCGAGTGCCAGGGGGCCAACACCATTGCCGCGATACGAAAGTTAGCTGCCAACAAGGTGATTGAACGGAAGATACTTTTCGAGAACGCGCGCCGTGTCTTTAAGCTGGACTGATGTGTGCTTCTGCACGCGTTTGAATTTAGGCAAATACGCGCGGCCCGATGGGCACGCGGTTAAACCCGGCGATTTGAATAATCCGGATGAGCACTTTCAGCAATCTTCGAACGTGGTGCTGTCCAGTTATTCGACCGGGATGCTTCTCATTCATCACTGAGGCAACTGAGGTTAGTGCGCTTTGCTGAAATGCAATCATCCGCGTCGTGGTTAGTACCACAGCGCGGATGTTGTTGCGTCGGTGTCGGTGCTGGGGAAGGACGTTTAGCAGTTATCGATTTAACGTCATGCCGAACGTAAAGCCCACCAATTGAACATCCTGAAGGTCATTGGTGAATGTGCGCAGAGGTGAATTTGGATTCACCACGCCGTTCACCGTCTCTGCAGAACCTCGCATCAAGCCTTTGGCGAAATCGATAAAGTCTAAACCGCCTCGGATTGTCATGTATTTAGTGACCTGATATCCGGCTTCTGCTCGTACCTCGAATCCGGGTACGAAACTGTTTCCATTGCCGTAGAAAATTGCATGCGTCGAAGCGGTGTCATTAGCGCTGACTGTTGAACCACCCGTCGCTCCGGAGTATTCGGTAATAATCTGCCTCGTTTGTTGGCGTGTTTTATAGAAATTATGCATGCCAAACGCTCGCAATTCGGATGAAAGCGTCCAGCGCTTATAGTAATTAAAGTAGCGGAAGCCCAATTCACCGCCAACCATATAGTTGTCGTTGTGCAATTCAAACGACTGCAGCGTTTCGACCGAATTGGTTGTCGAGGGAGTTGGGGTGGAAATGGGCTGCGTACCACGAGCGTACGCTTGATCCATGGAGAAATCCTTGAATCGAGTGTAGCGCACGCCCAACAGGGGTTCGAGGATTCCGCCATAGCGATAGGGTTCCATGCGCCATGTCTTATTGAATTCCACGCTGGAAATTCCGGCAACGTTTAAGCTGTCACCTAGGACATATACTCTTTGACGCAACTGTTGGTCGTTGCGATCATCAACTGGAAACAGTGCCGACGGGATCGTGTTGTCCGCAGCGTTGACACGGTTGATCCGTTCTTGCATGACGCGATCATACACGTTGGGACCGGTAACGTTCCGCAGTGTGAACAGCCAGCCCGAATCTTCTTCGTTCATGAAGCCCAGGTCAAATCGATTACCCCAGGTAAAATCTCCTTCAGTCGAACTTTGTTCGGTTTCGCTTCGCGACATACGCAAGTATGTGCGATCGTAAGTGGCGAACCATCCAAAGTTGGCTCGTTTCTTACTGCTGGATTCCAATAGTGAGTCCACATCGACTGGCGCAAAAAATTGCCAATCGGGATCGAACTCCAATGGTTCTGCAAATGGATGATACACTTGTCCTACGGCCGACGGGCCGACCGCCACAACGGCAAGTAATAGGACGAATCGCCTAGCTAGATTGAGCACCGACATGATTACCTTCCCACCGTAGCAAACGGAATTGCCCCACAACACTTACCCGACAGTAAGCGAATTGCGCAAGCGCAAAATTCAGGTTGTGCCGGTAGTATCGGATCGTTGTCCGAACCGAGTTGAGACGGTTTAGGCAAACCTTGTCGAAAATGGCGCCTGAACCACTCGAAAACAGCAAACCACATCAGAATCGCACAAATCTACAATGTCTGGGTAAAATAGATCGTCCGGTACCATGCATAACACGTTCACGCCCTGGACGAATTCGGCTGTGTTCGGTGAATTCCGCCGACCTCCAAAGCTCGCACATGGCCAAGTGCACAAGTAACTTCCCTTTTTTAGCCCCGGGTGACTACGAAAACGAACCATTGTGGGGACAAATTCGGGAAAAATGCTAACGAAAGACCAACTCGCAGAGATCTGCTACACACCCTGAGTCCGTCAATTCGGTGTGCAAGCATTAGCGTGGTGGAGATAGCGAGCTATCAACTCCATCGCCATTTAGCCAGCCAATTGCACTGCGTTCGAAGAATTTAAGCTAAGACCTCGTGGACAACTTGTGCCCCTTCAACTCCGGTCAGTTTGAAATCTAGACCGGCGGAGCGGTAGGTCAAACGATTGTGATCCAACCCCAAACAATGCAAGATGGTTGCCTGTAGATCGGGAACGCGAACCTCTCGATCGACAATGTGAAAGCCCATTTCGTCGGTGGCTCCCAATGTCATTCCACCTTTGATGCCGCCACCGGCCAGCCACATAGTAAAGGCTTGAGGATGATGGTCGCGGCCCAATGTTCTTCCAAGTGAAACACTTGCTTCAACCATAGGTGTGCGTCCAAACTCACCACCCCAGACAACCAGAGTGCTATCAAGCAAGCCG
Source organism: uncultured Pirellulaceae bacterium (assembly GCA_964625155.1). Classification (GTDB taxonomy): domain Bacteria; phylum Planctomycetota; class Planctomycetia; order Pirellulales; family Pirellulaceae; genus Aureliella. The sequence continues at coordinate 39,148 of CAZVBC010000009.1, read as the reverse complement.
CGTTGCTTCAAGTCCTTTATCAGTGCGGCACAGGCTCGATCCGTGGCTTCGCAATTACGCTTGACATTACCAGCCACATCGCTGTGAGCATCCCAACCTTCGTGATACAAGTTGATAAACCGCACACCTCGTTCTACCATACGCCGAGCCAACAAGCATGCGCGGGCAAAAGATGGTTGTGTAGGTTCACAGCCATACAATTGCAGCGTAGCCTCGCTTTCACCGGTCAAGTCCATCAGCTCAGGTGCAGATGTTTGCAAACGGAATGCCATTTCGTAGTTGGCGATACGGGTGGCGATTTCGCTGTCGCCATCCAAGTTCAATCGTCGCGCATTAAGCGCATTGATGAGTTCAATGGTACCGAGCTGAGTCTGGTCGTTGATTCCCGCAGGGGTGCTGAGGTTCAGGATGGGATCACCTGTATTGCGAAAACGCGTACCTGAAAAAATGCTGGGTAAAAAGCCGCTGCTCCAACATGCGGCTCCACCGCTGATACCACTCCCGGTGCTCATCACGATGAAGGCCGGTAAATCGCTTGTCTCCGCGCCCAATCCGTAGGTCACCCATGCACCCATGCTTGGCCTACCAGGCTGTGAGAAGCCCGTATTCATAAAGATCTGAGCTGGAGCGTGATTGAACTGCGTTGTACGACATGATCGGACAATTGCGATATCGTCGACGACGGTCCCCAAGTGCGGTAGCATCTCTGACAGCTCGGCACCACATTTGCCGAACCGACCAAATCGAAATCGTGGTCCCAATACGGCTGCGTCAGGACGAATGAAAGCGTAACGCTGGCCACCAATGATTGAAGGGGGCAGTGGTTTGCCTTCCAGTTTAGACAGGGCTGGTTTGTAATCGAACAACTCCAACTGAGACGGTGCACCGGCCATGAACAGGTAGATCACTGCTTTGGCTTGAGGTGGGTAATGTGTGGAGCGCGATTCGTTTGGACTACGAGTGCTGGCGCTTGCCACGCGTTCGGATAATAACGTTGCCAGCGCGATGTTGCCGACACCAACGCCACATTCTTGGAGAAAATATCTGCGTTTAATTTGTGTTAAGTTCATGGGTGAGTGATCGCTTCATCGACATTAAGAATTGCCCGGCAAACCAAGGTCCATAACTGTTCACCATCAATCTGCCTCGCGCGGGAAGCAGACAAGAAAGCATTCAATTGACTCCGTTCGTCGGCCTGTGGAGGTCGAGTAATGCAGCGGCGAAAAACGTTCTCGAGTCGAGATTCATCGCCAGAGGATTCGACCATCACCTGTTTGGCCATCGCTTGTGCGGCTTCCATAAACATCTGATCGTTTAACAACGTCAGTGCTTGCAATGGACTGTTTGAGACATCTCGGCGCGCCAAACAAGATTCACCGCTAGGAGCGTCAAAAGTGGTCGCCATGGCAAAGGGGGCTGTTCGTTTAATAAACGTGTAGATGCTGCGGCGGTATCGATCCTCTCCTTCACTCACCTTCCAATCAACTTTGCCATAGGTTCCTTCGGTCGTGACTCCGGCGGGCTGAGGAGGATAGACGCCAGGTCCGCCCATTTTTGCTGACAAGATACCCGCAGCTCGTAGAGCGCTGTCTCGGATGACCTCAGCATCCAACCGAAACCTTGCGCCACGGGCGAGCAGCACATTGTCGGGATCTTTGGCGCTCTGTTCACTGGTTACGCGGGACGATTGTTTATATGTTTCGCTGGTTACGATTGTGCGATGCAACTTCTTCACGGACCATCCCAGGCGTTTAAATTCTATCGCCAGCCAATCAAGCAATTCAGGGTGCGAGGGAGGTTCACTTTGATAGCCGAAATCATCGAGCGATTTATTGATGCCCCGCCCGAAAAAAGCTTGCCAATGCCGATTCACCACCACACGAGCTGTCAAAGGATTGTCAGAAGAAAAAAGCCACTGTGCCAGTGCAAGTCGATTGCTTGGTGAGTCTTGCGGCGATGATAGTAAGAATTTTGGCACAGCAGGAGCCACAGGCTCCATCGGCTGCAAGAACTCGCCTCGGTGATAGCGAACTGTTTGTCGTGGATGATGGGCTGGACGTTCGCGCATCACCAGAGTGGCCTGTCCACGCGGAGGGTTTTTGCGAGCACTGACCAACTTTTTTGCCGCTTGCTCCATTTCTGGTGCAGATTCAAGGAAGCGCTGTCGCAACAGTTCCCGCTCAGGGACAGTCAGTGATTCGATTTTCCCGGCGAGCAGTTGCTCAATCCGCGCAGAATGACCACTTGCACAAGCTCGAGCATCGGTGGTGGCAGAAATTCGAAAATGCCCCAGCGAGCAAGCAAAGTGCTTTTCGAAAAGCATTCTCAGCTCAAGTCCTTGGCTCAGATCGATTGGTTTATCGAAATGAAAAACAGCCGAATGCTGAACATCTATTCCACCGAGCACTTGCCATCCCGACGACATTTCATCATCCAAGGCGGCGTTGGCATTATTCTTTTTGGGTGTCCGTTTTGCTGACTTGGCTTTGGCTTTTGCATTTCCCCCTGCGCCATCATTAATACGATCTTCCTCTTCGTCGTTCGTGGCCTCAGCACGTGCCAGCCTCACGCGATTGCCTTGTTGTATCACGTGCAGTTCGCTCAAGAAGAAACCTCCAATTGGCCCCTCGTAATTTGTCAAGCCCGGCCCATGGTTTGGCAAACTTGGGTGCGAAGCAACCTCAATTCTTAGAGCACGCACACCGCTCAGCGGTGATTGGAATTTTAATCGATACTCATCGCTTTTCGAAATGTCGCCGCTACCTAAAATGAAACCGTCGTACTGAATTTCCAGGTGAGGCAAATTGGTGTGCATCTCGACGGGGCTGAGCACCTGCCAAATGGAACTACGTTGCGACTCAGTCGCTAGCCAGTCCTTGAAACGGCGTTCGAGTTTTTCGGTACCGCCAGGAAACTTGGTGGGCAATTCGGCTTCGAGCTTTGCCAATGATTCCTTGTGCCGAGCATACTCACGTACAAGTTCCTCAGTTGGAATAAAAAATGTTGGTTCGTCGGCGTTATTGAGCAGCGCCATCAGTTTATAGTATTCGGCATGATCGATGGGGTCGTATTTGTGCGCGTGGCATTGCACACAGTTTAGTGTCAGCCCCAACCAAGTTGTGCCCGTTACATTGACTCGATCCACCATCGAATAAAATCGGTATTCGAGAGGGTCGATGCCACCTTCTTCATTCAGCATCGTGTTGCGATGAAATCCTGTTGCGACCAAATCGTCTGCAGACGCTCCCGGGAGCATATCGCCAGCCAATTGTTTAATGCTGAACTGATCAAACGGCAAATCCGCGTTGATGGCCTTGATGACCCAATCGCGATAAGGCCAAATCGTGCGTGGGCGATCTTTCTCAAAGCCGTTGGTGTCGGCATAACGCGCCAGGTCAAGCCATCGGCGCGCCCACCGCTCGCCATATTGTGGATTGTTCAATAACTTATCAACTAAGTTTTCGTAAGCTCGCGGTGACGTGTCCTCGACAAAGGCAATTGCTTCGGCAGGTGACGGTGGCAGGCCCAGCAAGTCCAAGTACAAACGCCGGACGAGAGTGTATTTGTCGGCCGGTGGCGAAGATTGCAGGTTTTCACGTTCCAGTCGCTGGCGTATGAAATAGTCGATTGGATGGAGTCCTCTCGCAGTAGCAACGTCTGTGGCTGCCCGAGCTGCATTGTAATCAGGTGGTACATAGGCCCAGTGCTTTTCGTATGTGGCCCCTTGTTCTATCTATGTCTTGAGCAAACTTTTTGCATCATCGGACAACACCAACTTGGTATGCTGCGGTGGCATCACTTCATCTTCGTCCAGGCTGAAAATCCGTCGCAATAACTCACCATTCTGCGAGCTTCCGGGGACGATGGCTGGTCTACCCGATTCACCTTTTCCGACTGCTCCATCGCGCTCATCCAGACGTAGTTGCCCTTCGCGACTACGTTCATCGGCGCCATGGCAACGAAAACAATGTTGAGCCAATATGGGCCGCACATCGCGATTAAATTGAATGGATTCGCCCTGCTTGTTTTGGGCATGGACCAGCATGCAGAATGTCGAATCAACTTGGCATATCGCCGCGAGCCAGGCAATTACAATAGCCGCATTTATGCGTTTCATCTTGGCAGCTCCTGTTGCGTACGGTTCATCAAGTTGAATTCCAATTGCCATCTCTGAATTAGCCCTAGCTTGGGATTAGCATGTGTTGCAGACGCCGAGGATGTCTGTGAATTGACGTTAGCGATAAGCAAGCCCGAGTATTCAGCCGGGGTTCTCCTCCAACGGAACGAGTTAGGGCTATAATGGCTTGCATTCCATATGCCCTATTCTACTTCAGTCGCTATGAAGACATGTATATCCCACCATTTGTACAACCAGGGGAGATTTTAAAATGGACCGTCGCAGTTTTGTTACTTCGTCAGCGTTGGGCGCGGCAAGTATCGCGGGTGGTTCGATGATTGAGGTTTCTCGTGCGCAGGCCGCTGAATCTAAAGTGGACAACCACCGCGTGAGCGAACTACATATCTCCCCATTTCGATTTGACGTCACTCCTCCATTGGGGCACGGTTGTTGCGGAAACTGGATTAAACCGATCGAGGGCTATGACGACGCCCACGAAGCCATTGGATTTGTGTTGCAGGGTGCGGGCAAGCCGATCGTAATCTGTGCCGTCGATTGGACAGGCATTCTTAACGAAGCGCATGTCGCCTGGCGCACTGCTATGGCGGATGCTGCCGGTACAACTCCAGACCGTGTTGCGGTACAGGTCGTTCATCAGCACAATGCTCCGCTCGCTTGTCTCGAAGCTGCTAAATTGGTTTCCGCTCAAGGCGATTTACCACACACGTTGAATGTTGATTATTTTAAGCGTTCGCTCGACATCGCTCACTTAGCCGTTAAGCAAGCGATGTTTCGAGGAGAGAGAGTAACACACATCGGATGTGGTCAAGCTAAAGTAAATGAAGTCGCAGGCAATCGTCGTATCTTGGGACCAAATGGACGTGTGCGCGCTAGTCGTTCCAGTAGCTGTACCGATCCAGAATTGAGGGCTTTGCCGGAAGGCTTGATCGACCCGAACTTGAAGTCCGTGGTGTTTTACAATGGCGAACGCAAACTGGTCGCTTGTCATTATTATGCCTGTCATCCGATGAGCTACTACGGAGATGGACGAGCGAGTTCTGATTACTGTGGCCTAGCTCGGAAACGGCGACAGGGTGAGGAGGCTGGTTGTACCCACATCTACTTTAGTGGCTGTGGAGGGAACATTGGTGCAGGCAAATACAACGACGGCTCGCCCGAGATGCGTCCCATCTTGGCATCGAGAATCTACGCTGCGATCGTTGCCGCTGATCAAGCTGTTATCCGCGAACCCGTTGCCAACACTGCATGGTTGACTCACGATTTTCTTCCCGAAGTTGACTCTCGATTTAACGAAGAACAGTTGGTTGCTCAGATTCATGACAAAAAACAGTCGATCGTCAACCGTAGTCGTCCAGCCTACACGGTTGCTTGGATTCGTCGAGTCAACAAAAATATGCCGATCATTTTGTCTAGCCTGCGAGTAAACAACATCTCCATGTTGCACTTGCCTGGCGAGCCTTTTGTGGAATATCAGCTATTCGCCCAGCAACATGCTTCATCGAAGTTTGTCGCAACCGCCGGCTATGGTGACGGCGGCCCCTGGTACATCCCAACCTCCCCCGCTTATCCGCAGCAGGGTTACGAAGTCAGCGTCGCATGGTCCGCGCCTGAAGTTGATCAATTGCTGAGAAACGGAATGATTCAGTTGCTTGCATAGATTAGCATTCAACGTGAATTCGTAGTCATCTAAACAGTTTCGACGTCTAATCCCTGTCGACGTCTGATCCCTTACCAGCCATGTGGCTGTTAGGTACAAGCAAATATTGTCCACCGAGTTCAAATTTGCTGACAGACAAGTTATAAAGTAAGTCTTCGTGGCGGGTTTCATGCATCTGGATGGCGATTTGTGTTGATTCGAAACGTGTCACGCGGGTAAGTAGTGGCCCTGTCCGCTCCAGCAGCCGAAGTGCATATAAGGAATTCGCAATGCTCAGTGATCAAATTGGTAAGTTGCCTAAAGTTCTAAGGATCTTGGGTATTGCCTCGTTCTTCGCCGTCGTGGAATTACCGCTGGCTGGTGCGAATGACCCTAACGACTGGCCAACTTGGCGAATGAATTCATCGCGAATTGGGTCGACAGGTGCCATCGTCCGTCCGACGACTGAGCCAGCATGGGTCTTTCATTCACCGGCTGCTCCAAAGCCGTCATGGTCCAGCGCCGAAGGACGAGTCATCGAGAATCACGTTATTAAAGATAGGACCAACTATGACGAAGCCATTCATCCAGTCATCGCTGGGGATGCAGCATACTTTGGTTCTTCGGTTGACCATCATCTGCATTGTGTCGACTTGAGGAGCGGAGCAAACCGCTGGAGATTTGCTACGGGAGCACCGATTCGCCTGGCACCGACGGTCGCCGACGGTCGCGTGTATTTTGGAGCAGATGATGGATTTGCCTATTGCCTATCGGCCAAGGATGGGACGCTAATTTGGAAAATACAAGCTGGCCCTGCAAGTGAATTTTTACTGGCCCGAGGCGAAATGACTTCGCGCTGGCCGATTCGTACCGGCGTGCTGGTCGACAATGGACAAGCCTATTTTGGTGCAGGCATCTTTCCGCACGACGAAGTGTTTGTGTACTGCGTCGATGCCCTGACCGGTAAAGTTATTTGGAAGCAAGATCATATCAGCGAGCAAGATGCTGGTCGTAATGGCCTATCACCACAGGGATATTTCCTGATCACCGATGACATCTTGATTGTCCCATCGGGCGGATCGTTGCCAGCGGCACTCGATCGCAAGACTGGAGAGTTATTGCACAAGCGGTCACTTTCGTGGCGCACGGTAGCTGGTGGCGTGGTAGGCGGTTTTCAAGCTATGCTGGGCGACGGGCAGATCTATACCAGCGGTGCGCACCATTGGTTGGCAATGGACGAAAAGACAGGTGATGCTGGATTTGGATGGTTCGATGGGCGCAAGATCGTCATTCAAAAAGATCAAGCTTACGCAGTTACTGGTGAGCACGTCGCTCGCTACGACCGTTTGCCATACGCAGTCAACAGCCGACGGCGACATGAATTAGAACTGAAAGTGCGCGACTTGATTTCGAAAATCCCATCGGCTGGTGATAAAGCTGATGAACTTCGTGCAACTTTAGCTGACGCTCAAGCTGAATTGGCCAAGATTGCGAATATCGGAATTGTATGGAAACAACCCAATCTCGCCGAAGGTGCCCTAGTGGCGGCCGGTGATATGGTCTTCGCAGGAGGTAAGAACCAAGCGACAGGTTACCAAACTGCGACCGGTGAAAAGAAGTGGCAAGTCCAAGTTGACGGTGAGGCAACTGGGTTAGTCGTTGGCCAACAACATTTGTTGGTCAGCACTAGTTCAGGAAAAATATACGCATTCCGAGATCAAGATGCCTCAGTAACCGCCCCAGCACCACAGCCAGCTTTGGTTGCCGATCCGTTTCCAAGGGACGCACTGACCGAAGCTTATGCTGCCGCAGCAGAAAAAGTCTTAGATGTTTCGGGAAGTCGTCGAGGTTTCGCGTTAGTTGTTGACAGCGGCGAAGGGCGCCTGTCTTTGGAGCTTGCCAGACGTAGCGAATTAAAAATCTACGCCGTCGAATCCGATCGGGCCAAAGCCGAAAGTTCGCGAACGGCACTGCTGCGCACTGGATTGTACGGTAACCGTATCGTCGTGCATCATGTTGATGCCGAAGAACTGCCGTACGCAAATTACTTTGCTAATCTCATCGTTTCAGACCGATTGGTAAGCGACCGCCAGCTTCCGCAACATCCCGAAAGACTTTCTCGCTTACTCAAACCGGTTGGAGGAATGGTCGCCATTGGGCCGTTCGAAGATTCGCCTGCAAACGAAACGAGCAAGAGTGCGTCGTGGATTGCCAAACTTGATTTAGGAAGCCAAGCCAAGACTTTACATTCAGGAGCTTGGACGTTTACTCAACGTGGACCACTCCCCGGAGCCGGCCGTTGGTCGCATCAATATGGGAATCCCGCCAATACCGCGATCAGCGAAGATACGCGAATTAAAGGGAGCATGGGAGTGTTGTGGTATGGAGATCCTGGACCAGGCGAGATGGTCAATCGCCACGAGGGAGCCGTAGGGCCACTAGCCACAAACGGACGCCTCTTTGTTCAAAGTGAAACCGATATCGCTGCCTACGACGCGTATAACGGACTGTTCCTTTGGCGCACAGAGAACCCCGACGCAGTGCGTACGGGTGTTTTTCAGAATCAGAATCCTGCGAATCTATGTGCCGCCGATGACCGTTTGTTCCACTTCTTGAAAGATCAGTGTTACGAGCTGGACGCGGCGACTGGAAAGATCGTGCGCGTGCACAAATTGCCAGCTCCTAAAGATCAAGGGGAACACGAATGGGGTTATTTGGCGACACAGAACGGTTTGCTGTTCGGAGCGGCAACTGTCCGCAAAGAATTAGAAGCGAGACAGCGTCGCCGTGGAAAACGAACTGATGATGCTACGGATATTATCTTTGCCATTGACTTGGCAACCGGCCAGCATCTTTGGAGCTATCAGGGGCAGAGCATTTCGCACCATACCGTTGCCATTGGTCCGGACAAAATCTTCTTTATCGATAGCTCAATCACAAGTGAGAAAAGAGCCGAGATTCTGCGCGAGGACAAGAAGTATTTAGCGCTACTTACAGGCGAAGAACGGGCCATTGCCGAAGATCGTGCCTTGAAAGCCGACATACGTCGCGCAGTGGCGCTCGATTCGCGTACGGGCAAGATGCTGTGGTCCAATCCAGTTGACGTAACTGACTGCAGCGCTAGCGGTGCCGGTGGCGGCAACCTGACTCTGATGTACCACAATGATGTGCTGATTCTCGGTGGTGCCAACGCCAACGGGCACTATTGGAAACAGTTTGTAGCTGGTGAATTTACTCGGCGGCGCTTGGTGGCGTTGTCGGCGACCGAAGGATACAAACGCTGGGCCAAGGACGCTAACTATAAAGGTCGTCCTATTGTTATTGGTGACAAAGTTTTGGCTGAACCATGGGGCTTCGACCTCAAGACGGGTGAACAACTCAGTCGCGAACATCCGCTTACTGGTAAGAAAGAACCCTGGAGCCTAATGCGTACGGGGCATCATTGCGGAATTCTGACTGGCAGCGATTCGGGGATGTTGATGTTCCGCTCTGGAGATACCGCGTTCTACGATTTAACCACCGATGCGGGCGCAAGTCACTTTGCAGGTCACCGACTGGGTTGTTGGGTGAACGCCATTCCAGCGAATGGATTGATCATGATTCCCGAAGCCAGCGCCGGTTGCGTTTGCCAATTCTCGATTGCTTCGACGATTGTGCTGGAACCACGCGAGCCACGCAAGCAATGGCGGATTCACAGCGCCGTCGGCTCCCTGACACCTGTCAAATCGATGGCCATCAACCTGGGCGCTCCAGGTGATCGCAGGGATGATTCCGGCAAACTGTGGCTATCCTATCCGCGCCGAGCGGCTTATCAGGAAACCAAGCTGGATGTGGCACTTGATCTTAAACCGGTTTTCGCAGAAGGCGGACGTTACAACAGCATCAATGAATCGGCGGCGGAACTTAGCCAAACTTCAACTCCTTGGTTGTACTCGTCATGGGCCGAAGGAATTCAGCAATTGACACTACCCTTGCTCGGACCAAATGATCAACCGGCAGACTATCGAGTTCGATTTCACTTTGCCCAGCCGGAAGCAAACGCCACTCAATCAGTTATCTTCGACGTCCATATTCAGAGCGAAAAAGTGTTACCCGATGTAACTCTTGGTGGTTCTCGCGGTAGCGAAAAATCGATCGTAGTAAAAGAGATCGCCAAAGTTCGCGTTAAAGATAATTTGATTATCGACCTTAAACCCAAACAAGGAGTAGCGCGCGTTAACGCGATTGAAGTTGAACGCATTGAATGATCTTGTTCACCTGGCGTCCCTGTTTAGCCGAAGGTCTGTTGAGCCAGGGCATTCAACGAACCGCTCGTCCACTTTTGCTGGAATATTCAGCCAGCAACGAAGGTCCGCTCCGAGGGGCGAATGTCCAACGACGATAGCGTTACACAATGGATAGTTGCATTAAAGCGGGGCGATGAAGTTGCCGCACAGCGACTTTGGGACCGATATTTCACTCGCCTGGCTGGAATTGCCGGCAAGCGGCTGCAAGTGGTCTCTCGCTTGCCCACTGACGGTGAAGACGTAGCCCTCAGTGCACTGCACAGCCTTTGTGCGGGCATGAACAATGGTAAGTTCAACTTGTTGGCTGATCGAGACAGTTTGTGGAAGCTATTGGTGGCCATCACGGTACGCAAAGTTAATCACGCGATCCGCGATGAGTTTCGACAAAAACGAGGTGGTGGCAAGACTGTTGGTGAATCTGCGTTATTCAATCATGATGACGTTGTCGATGGAGCACGCGGCTTGGAGATTGTGCTCGATCGTGAGCCAACACCCGATTTTGTGATACAAATTCAAGACGAAATTCAGCGATTGTTCTCGCTACTGCCGGACGAAGAGCTAAAAAAGATCGCTACTTGGAAAATGCAAGGCCTGACGTCTCAAGAAATCGCTTCCCAGCTTGGCAAGGCATTGGCAACGGTCGAGCGCCGATTAAAACTGATTCGTGCGCTCTGGGAAGAACATCTGCCCGGCAATTAATCTTGCCTCAGCACCTACTTAGTCGTCCGTATTACCTGTCCCGAACAAAATACGCATTCGTTCCTACTGAGCCTGTCTGGATTTGCCGTCAGGACAGGGTGGTCTTTGTTTTTTTTCGAGCTAGTGATTAAGCTCAAGACCATTTCACGCTAAAAAAGCGAAAATCGTCACGCAAATTCGAATTCCAACAGGACTCGTATGTTTCAGTTTTTGTTCAAGGCACGGCGGAATAAGTCGAAGATTATGCTGTGCCACAGTGTATGTGGGCTGCTGGCATGGATTCACTTGTGCGCTGGCAGCGGAGTGTCGCAGGAGAAACTGCCTGAACCTGAGTCCCTTACCAAGCTGCAAACTGTCGCAGAGGCTAGCCAATACAAAGCGACCGCGCGTGGGTCGCAGGTGGAGAGCTTCTTACGGCGAGTCGATTCTGCTTGGGAGAGTGCAACTCTCGAGGTCCTAGGCAGGAGTATCGAAGAGCGACCAATCTGGGGCTTGGTGATTCAGCCAACTCAGAAGACACTAGCGAAACCACTTACCGTTCTTGTGTTAGGAGGCATTCACGCTGGCGAGTGTGATGGCAAAGAAGCGATCCTTGCACTGGCTCGCGATATGGCCTTAGGGCAGGTGCCAAAAGAATGGAGCCAATTGCGACTAATTCTTGTCCCTAACTTTAATGTGGATGGAGCGGAAAGAATCGGCTCGTTGCATCGCCCAGGGCAAGCTGGCCCTGCCGATGGCATGGGTATCCGCGAGAACGCCCAGCAACTCGATCTCAATCGTGACTTTATCAAACTAGAGTCACCCGAAGTTCGCGCGCTGGTTTCAGCCATCAATAAGTACGATGTCGACGTCCTCGTGGACATGCACACAACCAACGGCTCTCTACATCGATATGACCTAACATACGCGGTCCCTAATAATGCAATTGCCAACAGCGAAATAGTGCGATGGTCGCGCAGTCATCTTCTTCCGACGATTTCTGAGCGGCTCGACAAGAGGGGGTTTGGCACGTTTTTTTACGGCAATTTCGATTCCGAACATCAAAAATGGACGACTTTTGGACACGAGCCGCGATACAGCACTGAGTACATGGGCCTGCGCGGAAAATTGGGGATACTCGTTGAGTCATACGCCTATTCGTCGTATCAGCGGCGAGTGGAGTCGAATGTTGCTTTTCTGAGTGAGCTGCTGAGCGATATCGCAATCAGTGAAGTACAAATGCGAGATATGTTTGACCGTCAAGTTGCCAAACTGACGTCGCACAGCGGCAATGAGCTGCTACCAATTCGATGCCAGGTAACGATGTCGGACTCATCCGTTGCCGTTAAGGGTTATTCGCATGCAGATCAATCACCGCCGAAACCACCGTACGGACCACATTCAACGACGGATTTGCGAACCCATGATTATCAAGTAGAGCTATGGAATCATGCATCGCCTGTGAAAGAAGTCCCACTCCCTTACGCTTATGCAATTCCGCAACAATACGCTTGGGCAATCAGCCGTTTGGCAATGCACGGAGTTCGCTTGGAAGCTCTCGTAAATCCTGAAACCATCGCGGGGGAAGTGCTCAAAATCGAAAAAATGGAGACGGTTCCCAAAGCTGTACACGGCCATCGCATGCATACAGTCACTGTTAAGTCTCTGCAAGAAAAAGTTCCATTAGAGGCAGGGACCACCATCGTAAGAACTGCACAGCCTTTGGGTAGGTTAGCCGCATATCTTCTCGAACCCGAAGCCGATGATAGTTTAGCACGATGGAATTTCTTTGACCCCGATCTGCGCCAAGGCAGTACCTATCCCGTCGTGCGACTGGTCAGTTCCAACCTGAACATCGAGACGCGTGCGATTGCCCAAATAGAGCCGACTGAGCGACTGTCGCTGGAGAAGTTATTGAAACCGGGGCGGATTACTGACTACGGCAGCGAACGCATTCCCGAAGTTCGCTGGCTTGATCGAGGCAGCACTTATTTGACGCGTGAAAACGAAGAGTGGAAAGCTGTTGACGCTCAGTCGGGAGCTCAGCGTCCGTTTCATGACATAGACCGACTTAAGTCAGCTTTGGAAGGACTGGACGCGTTTAACGAGAATGATGCAGAACAAGCTGCGACCATCGATGCATTCTCTCGGGATCTCCGTTTTGCATTAATCAATCATCAGCAGGATCTGTATTTCTATGATGCTCGCACCGGTTCAGCTCGGCGCGTCACACACTCTCCGGCGCAAATCGAAGAACTTGGTGAATTGAGTCCCACCGGCAGGCATGTTGCATTTGTTCACAAGAATAACTTGTGGATCGCAGATTGTGAATCAATTGAGACAAAACAGATTACCGGCGATGGTTCATCAGAATTGTTGAATGGGATTCTCGACTGGGTCTACCAAGAAGAACTGTACGGACGCGGCAACTTCAAAGCGTTTTGGTGGAGTCCCGATGGCAGTCGCCTCGCTATGTTACAGTTAGACCAAACCAATGTAGAACACTTCAAAGTAAATGACAGCGTGAATGTTCGGCAAATCTTAGAGGACACGCGCTATCCCAAAGCGGGACAGTCGCTACCGATCGCTAGGTTATTCATCGTTGATGTACCAAGTGGAGGCATGCGTGAGGTGCGGTTACCTGGTTTTCCAGACAATGATCGATTGATCGTGCGAGCCACCTGGTCACCTACCAATCAACTTTGGGTTCAAGTGCAGAATCGCTTGCAAAATCGGCAGGTCCTGATGCGTGTGGACCCTGTCACCGGTAGTGCTCGCTCCGTGCTGTCGGAAAAAAGTAACCGCTGGCTAGAAATCTTGGGGGTTCCAAGTTTTCTTCCGAACGGTGATTTTTTGTGGCTCAGCGATTTACCGATAGGTAGGCGGCATCTTCAATTGATCTCCTCACGTGATGGCAGCGTTACGCAGTTGACTCAGGGCGCATGGGATATTGGCGAGTTGCTGAGTGTGAGCAAAGATGGGAAACGAGCTTTCGTTACCAGTAACATTGCCGGTCCCATTGAGCACCAACTAGTCGCAGTGGATATTGACAATCGCAAATTCCATCAGGTCACGCGTTCGCGCGGCAACCATCGAGTTTTACTGGACCCAGACGGTCGTTTTTTCATTGACTCACACAGCCGGATTGACCAACCCACAATTACGTCAGTGAAGACGATCAACGACGAAATGCTTCGAATACTTGGGGCACCTATTTCTGATCGATACCGCTATGTCGATGTGGCAACGCCCAATCTGCTGAATATTGAAACGCGTGACGGAGTGCAGCTTGCCGCAATGGTGATGTTGCCAAGCGATGTTGCAAATGGACGAGTCAAAAAGAAATTGCCCGTTCTATTTCATGTTTATGGAGGGCCGCAGGCGCCCACTGTAAGAGATATTTGGCAAGGAAGAAATTACTGGTGGCATCAGTTGCTGTGCCAACGCGGATTTGCGGTCGTGATGTGTGATAATCGCGCCGCGCTCGGCCGTGGAATCAACGACACATGGGCAATCCATCGCGACCTGGGAAAAGTCGAATTGCAAGACCTAGAGGATGCAGTGCGTTGGGTTAAGCAACAGACTTGGGCAGACGACGAGCGACTGGGAATTTGGGGCTGGAGTTACGGAGGCTATTTTTCGGCCTACGCTCTCACTCATAGTAGGTTATTTAAAGTTGGTATAGCAGGAGCGCCGGTTACAGATTGGCTCAATTACGATGCTATCTATACCGAGCGGTACATGGGACTTCCCCGTGATAATCAATCTGGGTACCGGTCCAGTTCCGTTGTCGCCGCCGCCGAAAACTTGCATGGTAGGCTGTTACTCATTCATGGCGAACGCGACGATAACGTTCACCTCAGCAATACGCTACAGTTTGCATATGCTTTGCAGAACGCTGGAAAGGCTTTCGACATGATGATCTATCCCAAAAATCGACACGGCATCGTTGATGCTGACCAACGCTATCACATGCATCAAATGATGACCGAGTTTTTGCACGAACATCTCCAAGGTCGGTAAGCGTTTGGCCACCGGCCGACCTAGGCAGTTATCTTGCCAGCCGACGAGCAATGGCAGCGGCCGGCAGTGGAGTGACTTTGGGACTGGCGATCAAGTCAGTTCTCAAAATACCCGCCGGGGAACCGGCTTCATCTGCATCGGCATATTGGACAATGAAAGCGCCAACGTGCAAATAATCCGCTTGATATACGGGTGGCCAAAATACTTCTCCCTGGTTCGCCAATGTGCGAGCCAACAGTCGTGTCGCTCGTCCACTAAAGCCGCTTAACACCATTTCCAAGCGTCCAAGCGATTCGCGATAAATATAGAAAACGAGGGCTGTATCCTGACCACCCGCAAAAGTCCATGTTCCATCCGCTTGTTCGTAATAAATTCCTGGCTCGCCAGCTTTTTCGGCGCGACTGAGTTGCATGCCCGCCGTTGCACAATCTGGATGAGGGTCACGATCGCGGTAACGCAACAGGAATGGACACCGCCGATCTTTCGCGCTGGCAACATTATCTTCTGTAGTAAAGGGGGAGGCACCAAACGTCTCAGCTAAGATCAGTTCTACGACAGGATTGCTTTTGACGCTGCCCAAACATATCAGTGCTTTGTCACCCGCCGCAGCCAGATAGCCACCATAGACCTCCTGCGCCCGTTCGATTGATTCAGCTTGAGGCACAACACCGGGGCTCCACACAAGAGTTTGCTTGAGCAATTCAGGATGCGTTGGCAGGTCGCGTTGGCGCTGCTGTGACCGTGAAAGTTTGTCGGTACCTCCCAACGTCGTCACGCCGTTTAGCACCTCACCCAACAAGACTGCATCAGAGGCAACAACCCAAGCTGCCTCGGGAGTTTCGTCTTTATCAGCCCGCCGCACTCCCAAGCAAATCTCCAACCTCCTGCGTCGCGCAAGCAGCTCCCAGAAGTGTTCTGGCTTAACGGCGAAGAGCGCTCCAGGCAAATCGTCTGCCGCAGCATATCCGTGCTCGACCAGGTAATCGCACAACCGCGACAGCGCTTCTAACGGAATATATTTGGCTTCATTCTTCAGCAGCGATGCAACTTGATGGCGATCCAAGCCGGTATATTCAACAATACTCTTTATCGTGCCGGGCCGCTTGCGCCGGTCTGGCGTGTGCCCAAGTAATTCGGCGAGGCGAAATTCGTAACGCATGTAGTCTCTCCTTTGCCGCAAAACCACGCCATCGAACTGGCGGCTCGTACCCGTACACAAATAATATGAACGGGCTCTAGGGAAGATCACGCCCCCAAGCTGAAATCCTGTGCGCGACATCACAAGAAAGCTAATGTAAACCTACGCTCCCTTACGACGTCCGTCTAGACCCCTAGTAGAAGAATAGACGCCAAATTCCACTTTCCAATCGTCCCTGAATCAAGATTCCTTAGGGATCGGATTCTTTGGTAGCAACAGCCAAGCAACGCCGATGCCAAGCGAAATGAACACAGCACATGCCAGAAAACTGAGTCGAAATCCGGTCGCTTCGGACGACATACCCCAAACCGTCCACTGATTCTCTTTTGCTGCTTCAACGATCGAGCCAAATAAATAGCCTGCCGGTGCCGCTGGCGCCATTAAAAGAGTCAAGAAAGCGGTGTTGCGGCGCAGCTCACTCTTGCGTGACGCTGAAACGATGTAATTGGGGGCGTAGACTCCGACTAATTCACCTGCACCATAGATACCGAAAGCCACTAAATACCAAGTGCCAGTTGCAAAGATAGCCCAGAATTGTGCTACCAGAAATAGACTGGCAGTAGCTATCAATCCGGCGCGCGGATTGGTTCTGGTAAGCAGCCAGCCCAAGAACAACCCTGCAAATACCTTAAACCCAAATCGAAGTGTATTTTGCAAGCCGGCAAATTTCTCTGGTGCATCTCCAAGTGCTGAAGTCGAGTACAAATTCATATTCGATGGAATCGTGTTACCTGCGTAAACTAAGATGGTCACCACAGTTGCCACCAACAGCACACGGTCGGACAATAAAGAACGAAAATGGTATAAGAAAGCAATTGTGCAGCCTCCCACGGCCACATATGCCAGGAGTTGCCAGACGTACTGAGCATAGATTTGTGACAATTGCATC
Source organism: uncultured Pirellulaceae bacterium (assembly GCA_964625155.1). GTDB lineage: Bacteria > Planctomycetota > Planctomycetia > Pirellulales > Pirellulaceae > Aureliella. The sequence continues at coordinate 22,300 of CAZVBC010000009.1, read as the reverse complement.
GATGCAATAGCCAGCAGCATCAGTGGCAAACCGACCAACAAACCCGCAACAGCATGCACCGGCTCGCGTACAGGTTCACTTTCAACCGGCGGTACCACAAAAAATTGGGCTAGCAATGCAGTGCCCAGCAGGATCGGCGCTCCCAAAGCAAAGAGGGTGATAAAGTTCCCAGGATACTCGGCTCCAGGAAACTCGAATCCGAACAAGTTCCCCCCGAGCATCGCTGTCTGGCAAAGTGATCCGATAACCGCCAAGATGGGTCCAAATCCAAAGCCCATCGCCAGCGCCAGCCCTCGCTTGGATGCATCGGAACCACGGCGCACAATCTCCCACAAGAACGCGATTGCAGCAGGCATCAAGGCACCAGTCAACGCGCCTTGCAGCGCCACAACAGCCAACTTTGCAGAATTCGAAATCGGCAACCAAAGAGCCAGTGCAATCAAGCCGAGCATTACGCCAGAGAGTGCGTAACATAACGCTAGATTTCTGCGTACCGCACTCACTTGAGGAGAAAGCCATGCCCACAGTACGGGCATCGCCGTCATTGCAAAATAGAGTGTGGCAGGCAAATTGGCGACTCGTGCGTCAGCGCCCAGTTTTTCACACAGGGCAGACTGTGTGATGCCGACATACAACACCGGTGCCGCTAAATACTGCATGCCCGTGCATACTGCAAACAAAATCAAGTTTCTGCGTTGCTCAGGCCAACTAAGTGCGCACGAGGCGGAATCCGTAGTCTCAATGTTTGACAGTGAAGACGAGTTGGATGTTTCTGAGCAACCAGAGGGTTTCGACGACATCGGCAGGCGACCTTTGACATTCCCTAGCGAACAGTGCTTGGTGCAAAATACAAATACAATCGGGAATTCTAAGCGTTTGCTTGGCACGATGTATAATTGTGCTGCAAGAATTCTCATGAAAAGCCGACGCTTCCTGAGATTCATGCGAATTCAATTGCGCTGACACCACCTGCTATGGCAACAGAACTCGCCACGGAATTCACCGTGAGCGATCGAAGTGGAACAAGTTCTTTTGTAACGAACCATATTGCACAGTGAAATCGCAAGTTTAATGGCCTATCTCTTATTGAGCCTTCAGCCACGTTGGATGCCAGATCGCAGTATTGAGTGCGTAGTAAAGATTGTGAAACGGAGGAGCTTTGCGACTTGCGTACCAAATTCGAAATCGGCCATCATCCAAGCGCATAACGCTGTGACTGGAGACGTAATGCGATTCCCAAGCTCGAGAGGGATCAGGTCTTAACACTGGATTATCCGGGTGCTTATGCCAATGGATACCATCGAGGCTTGCAGCGAACCCAATTCCCGTCATCTCGTGATTCTTATGCAAATAACTGGCGTACCACATCAGATAGATGCCTTCACAGCGCAACACGCATGGATAGATTTGCAAGTCGTGTTCCCATGCTTGGGAGATTTCTAAGACCGGTTTCTCTGTCACGCGCCACTTTTGGCCATCCTGGCTATGAGCATGGCGTATGTTCCATGGATAACGCCCTGGTTCGGTATACCACAGCTCGTATCCTTTATGGGTCTTTAATACCGCAGGAGCATAGGCTCGCGACAATTGAATTGCTGAAACATCTTTCCAGTGGATGCCGTCTTCGCTGACAGCCTGTTGAATTGCGTGCCCCTGGCCGCCTCCACCGATCGTATTGGATGTAAACCACATTCGTAGCAGGCCATTTTCTCGTAGCGCATTTCCAGCTTCGTCGCGCAAAACGCAGGGAGTTAGAATCGATAGCCTTGGAGTTCCGAGTTCAAATATTGGCCCCGCATGTCGTACGAACTCGCGACCATTATCGCTGGTCGCCAGACCCAATCGAAAGTGACGTTCATCGCGAGTCCGCGTCGGCGCTACGTCATGAGCAAAGCCTTGCGAGCCGCAATACCACAACCAGTATTTTCCATTTTCTCGCGCAACTGTAGGAGCAAAAATGTGCGCATCATCGAACTCACCCGCTTGACCCAACGGTAATACTGGTCCTGTTGTGTCTCGTTGCCATTGTTGGGACTGCAACCAGTGTTTCACTTCAGCCGGTGGTTCGGCATTCGCCATGCTGGTCACAACAAACACAATCACGAGAACTTTCAGACGCGAAGCAATATTCATGGCTCTGTTCCTCAATCCAGCTCAAAATCAACCGCACAACCAGTTGTCGATGCGGCAGCAAATCGAAACTTGAGCGGATTTGGTCGCTGGTAAAGTTTCATTTGGCGATGTCCGAGGTCGCCAATATATCTTGGGGAAGGCTCTGCGGCCAATTTCCACTTAACTTTACGCTGCGAACTCGAATCTGGAACTTGTCCGGTTCATGAAACAAGCCGAAAGTCGCTTGCCCGCTGTCGGTCCAGCGCCGACGATAGGTTTCGCGGCCATTGAGCGATAATGTGGCAACTCCGGCGACTAGACTCAGCTTCAACGAATTCCACTCTTTCTGCTTGAGAGCGACAGGTGACAGTTGCTCAGCTTGTGGGTCGCGAACTCGATTATTCGGCGCTATGCCAAACCAGTGTTGATCGATTCCCGATAGCATCCAATGCAATTCAACTTCTGGTTTGTCGAGCAATATCGCGACGTTGCCTAGACTAGGAGCCAACGAAAACCGATCTTTCGAACCGGCTGGGCTATCGTCCATACCTTGCGCGTCGTAATAGAATTCTAATTCAATCGTTTCGCCATCACATAATGGACGAACATAGGTAATGCTGGCAGTTCGCGTGCGCGCGGAATTGCTATCACTCAACGAACCGAGCTTGATCATCTTGGATTCTGCGTTGTCGGTTTTCTCGGGCTCCCGAACGAAGTTTTCAATTACGCCATCGACACAGCGCCACGCAGGTACCAGTTCATTGGTGCGAACCATGTTACCATCAATTTCAACGTATGCATCACGATTGGCAGGTTGGTTAGGAAAAACGCCTGGACTCTCGATGTTGCTGCCGCGCGCCGTCCAGCCTAGCAAACTCGCAGTGCTTAACAAAACGTGTGATGGGATCGACGGCTCGCCACTAATCGCAATCTTTTCATAATGCACACTCTTGTCAAACGAGCCTGCTCCCAATGTGAAAAAAGGTGAATCGTTCGGCTGAACCGTTGCCGCGAAGAATTCTTCACCATTTAGTTTTCCTTGCAAATTGCCTCCCGAACGAGTTAGAACTAACGCATTTTGGTCGTCGTCAAATTTTCCGCTAAACTGAGAATAGTCCGAAAATGGTAACGCCGTTGTCCCTAGATTGACGCTGATAGAATTCGAATTCTTAGTGAGCGAAAAAACAGTGCCTGCCAAGCCGCCACCGATGTTCATCGGCACTTGCATCGAAATTTGAAAGTCGCCAGTAAGCGGATACTTAAAAAAGATGTTGGAAGTCGGCAAGTGTTGTACTAAACGCCCTTCCTGCACAGCCCAAGCGATCTTTGAAGTGCTTTGTCTTGACTCAATGCGTGAGTTCGTGTCGATACTGCTGTTGCTGCTAGTAACCCAGTGAATCGGAAAGCTTGTCGCAGCATTCGATCCACTCAAAACCTGTAGTTCATTACGGAGTGTCAACAGCATTGAAACGTTGTTTTTGTCCTTGCAAATGGATACGAGCTGCGTGAGCAAATCGATTCCCAACGACCGCGTCGCAGGATCACGTACAGCCGAAGCGATTAAGCTCAACTCGGCGTAAATCGGCAACTCATCCTCTCCGACTAATCGCTTGAGTCGCGGTTTACCATCTGCGTCCTTCACAATCCATTCGTTCAGTTCGATCGGGCGATTGTGGACCAAGTCCCATACAAATCTTGCAAGCACAGCATCGCGCGAACCCGAAGCCTTTAAATGCTCGATACGGCGTTCAATATCATCAGTCGCTCCACAAGCGATTGCATCGCGCATGGTTAATTCCAAGAGGCTTGCGAACAAAGCGTTACGACTGCAAATCTGGTCCATCGGTCGCGTCTGCGGAACGAAGACCTCGGGTGCTCTCAATTCTGGCGCTAATATACTTTGTGACCTTAGGCCCAACATGGGCAAACCCCAGACATGATTCTTGAGCAGTTCGTAGCGTGTTTTTGGCGCTAGCTGGAGTAACCGGCGAGGCATGTCTTCGGTCAAACTGACCAAGATTGGTGCGTTAGCTCCAAAGCTCTCAGTACTCGATGTGTTGGAAAGCGACGATTTGTGCCAGTTTAATGCAAGTTCAACTTGATTAAGTTTCATCGCGTATTTCGAAATGGAACTAGCCAGTGTGGTCTCAAAGCTCTTCACGTATTCTTCGTTTCCAGTGCGCAGTGGTTCCCAGGTTCTACGTACAATTTCAGTTAAGTCGCTCACTAGCGATTGGTCACCCAGTTCAATTGCATGTTGGATTCGCCGCCGTAGAAACTGCCTGACCTGCAGCTCCGTCGCCCGCGAATCGCGGAGAGACTCTAATATTGCTTTAACAAATGCACGTATTTTCGACGAATCATTCAAGTTTTCGCAGGCAAGCATCGCGACGAAAAACAAGTTCTCTTTTCCGGGCCGCCCGAAGATCGTGCTTGCGCGCGGAATGATTTCGTCAACTATTTTTTCAACCTGCTCGGGTGTGCCATCCTTCGAAACCGACAAGATTAACGAGACCGATTTGGCGATGTCACCGACAATCGGTTGTTGTGATTTGGATTCTAGAAACGCCTTGAGTTCGCCACTCTTTTTCGCGGCCGCAGCCCAGTTAACCAACAATTCGGCTCCGCAGGGGGTCGGTCGCGTGAATTGGTTCCCATCAATCGTGAATTGGGAAATCCCGGACTCAATCGATGGGGCAATGGCACTATACAAGGAGGCATCGCTTGGACGATCAGGCGGAAAAATGAGCGACAACCATAGTTCATAGCATTGTTGAGGTTGAAACTTCTTCTCCTGCCAGAGTCGATCCAGCGACACGAGCTTGTTCGCCAACTCTGCTTGGAATTGAGCCGCCTCACTGATCTGGTTGCGCGATGGCGAGCTGAATGGACTCCTGGTCGCTGGTCCACCACCCAGCAAACCGCCGAGATTAACAGTGGCGACGACGGGTCCCCTACCGACTGCTCGCCGAACTGCCTCAAGCGATACATCATGTAAGTTCGATTCCGCAGCGATGGATGCAAGCTCGAGTGCGGAAAGTGCGCGCATAGCAGTGCTTTTATCCGTCGCCCCAGTTGCACCGACCATGGTTGCTGGCGAAGCAAACGGGCTGACTACTTGGCTGAGGCCTGATTGACTGCAAGTAAAGTGCAACGTCAGCGCCCCGATCACGCTGGCCGAACACAATAAGCATTTCTTGGTAGTTCGCGATATGTTGCCGATCATTTGCGTGGCTCTCCCTTTTGGCTGCTGGGGATCGAACGCTGTGTGTCGCTGGGCCGGATTGAGTTATTGCTTGGGTCTGCTTTGGTTCCTGGCGAAGGACCTTTGCGTCCGTCATCAGCCGCGACCGCGATTGGTGGTTGCTTGGGTATCAACCTTTCGAGTGCGTCAAGCATTAACTGTGAGGCGCGAGCGGGGTCGGATGTACTAATGTATTTTGCCTCGCGTACTTCGAGTACATTCGCGAAGTCGTCATACCCGCTTGCCAATGCAACTTGGCGAGCACGATGCAGAAGTCGTTCAGCGAGTTGGGCATGCTCGGCGGGTAGTTTTTCTGCAACCAAAATAAGAACTAATTCATCGGGCAGAGGGGCCAGAGTTGCGAGTGCGGGTGTTGCCCGAGACGCAATGCGCCGGGCCATCAAGTCAGCCATCATTTTGGCACGAACTTCAGCGGGTACCGCTCCAGTTTTGTTGGTGGCATTAATTGGTGGCTGCTTTGCGGTTGAGTTCTTCCGTGCCGATTCTGCTGCAGGAGGCTTGGGCGGCGTGACTGGACTTCGATCTGGTCCAGACCTTGGAGGTGGAAAGCTTGCGCTAGGGGCAGCTTGGATAGCTGAATCTTGAGGCAACACCTGTGGTCGCGGTTTTGGCGGCGGCTGCGCTGCTAACCATTTTTCGATTGCCTCGACGCTCTGCTGAAGAACCTGTTTGTGCTCCGACGCATTTGCGGCCAGAAACGTGGCGGCTAACGTCAGAGGAGTTGGGTTGTCGGGAGTTTTCCAGTCGTCTAACAACTTCGCAACTTGCTGTTTGACTTTGTCGTTTTGCTGGATGCGCTCGGTGAAGAAAGCGACCGGGAATGAAATCGAATAATCCATCAAATTCGAGTTGGTTAATCCGATACTGAGTATTGTGCGCATGGATTCTGTATCGATCACAGGTTGTGACTGTGAACTGGCAATTGGTTGATTGCCTAGTGCTGCCGACAAGATGTTGACAGTATGGTCGCCGGTCAACTTGGAAAAAATCGACGATTCGAGCCGACTAAATCTCGTAAGAGAACTGGAGAATTGTTGCCTTATCACTTCCCTCAGTTTGCCGTCTATCGATAAACGACGGTAGACGATATACGCTTCGGCAGGAAAGTCCAAATCGACTAACTTGGTAGCGATGGACTGTAACGAATCAAAATACTGCCGTTCCAGGTAGCCAGGCGGATATCGAACTTGATCGCCATTTTCCATCTTAGTTTGACGATACATTTTCATAAGCGCGCTTTTGGCATCCGCCTTACGACCATCCTTAGTGTACAAATTGATTAGTAATCCAATCGGCTGATAGTCGATGGGATTCGTCCCGCCGACATTGCGATTGGAGTCCGGCACATTGACAGCTTTTTCCATTAACTCGATGGCCAACTTGCGAGTGAGAGCATCGCTGGGTAGCTGACTGGCCAATAACCACAATAATCGTGAGTCCGCTTGAGCCACGTTTTTGCTTTCTAACCAATACTTGAGAGTGTTTGGTACCTTTCCAGATCTCGTTGGCCTATCTGTGCACAGAGCAACAAGATTCTCGAAAAAGAATCGTGTTCATTTTTCTCTAACATCTTGTTGGCCGCTTCGATAACACGATCGGCGATGTCTCGACTGCGACAAAGTGATAGAACAACTCCAAGACTGGGGCTGATGACCACACCGCCGGTTGAATATGAGTAAGAATTGGTGAAGGTATTGGCGTTTGGTCTAAAGTTTGGGTCAATTAACTTTGCAAGAATTTTCTCTTTGGACGGTTCATCGAGATCGTTTACGAACGATCCAACAGACGATGCCCCTGAGTATTGCAGGAAATGCGAAAACTGGTCCCAGTCACCACGCTTTAGCAACAACTGTATCATGCGTTTTGAAGCTGCCGGATCGTTGCGCAACGCGTTAGCAAAATTGTTGAAGACGTATGAATTCGAGCGAAATGCAGCAGGGCCTAATTCTTCAATTAGATCGACCAGTTTAGGCCAAGCTTTGGCGGAGTTGAAACTGTTTTGAAATTCGTAAAAGGAGTTACTTAACGTATTGGGATCCTTACGCACAACTTGTAAGTATTTTTCAACCGCCTCAGCATGCCTTCCAGCACTGGCTAAAGCCGTAGCCGCTTGGATCGTCAAACCAGAACTCGACGGCGCGGACTGGGCAGATTTGATACGCAAATCTTGAGCCTCCTTCCGTTTGCCTGTAGCGTCGTACAGCGCAGCCAGAGTCTGGATGATGATGATCGATTTGGGCGACCGTTGGTATTGTGTCTCCAGTTGTTTAATCATCTCGCCAGCTTTGTTCGTCTGGACAAGAACGCGAATGGCCTGCTCGTTTTGCTGGTTTTCAGACGTCGAGTAAGTCCGGCTAATGCGAGGGCGGGTGCGGCGCACGATTTGCCGGGCGATTTCGGCGGCGCGGTCGCTTTGTCCCGCAGCCACAAAGCGATTCATGACTTCAACTAAAGTGCTTTGCTGGCCACCCGCTTTGCGTTGCACGCGGTCCATCATGCGGTCCCCCAGATCCTTCATACCAATTTGGTACATCAGTTCGGCTAGTTTGAATTCCGTATCCGAATTCAATCGCAACGCAAACAATTTTTGTGCACTTTGCTTGGCACGCTCGATTTGTCCCAATTGGAGAGACAGTTGCAAGATGGTCAACTCGCGATCGATCATCATTTGCGTATTCGCTGGACGCATTTGCTCAACGAGGGACATAGCCTCGGCCGGCTTGCCCGCCTCGTGTAACATGCGAACTTGTAACAACTCCAATATCTCCACACCTGGCTCGCTATCTGTGGCAAGCTGAATACCAGCGAGCGCACTTTCTCGATCCTCGGCCCAAAAACTAACCGTTGTCGACGCGATGTGGCGAACAATTCTCAAGAACCGATCGTCCACTTTTTCTTGTGTCCATGCAAACAACTGTTTCCTCAATTCGGCGAATTTTTCCGATCCCAACCAAGCATCGTAGACGGAACGCAATACAACCATGGTTGTGACGTCAAAGTATCCACTTGGCGGTGGAAAATTTGTTGTAATACGGACCATTCCAGCCGCCGTTGGATACATAATTGGGCTCACTTGTTGAGTGAGTGAATTCTGCTCAGAAGGCCGCAACTGAGCAGTTTTGCTGGCCTGGAACTTGAACACATAGTCGAGCGCTTGAAATAACTGTTGTGTGCTACCATATTTAGCCACCGTAGGCAGAACGATCGTTAGCATCTGAATCGAACGAGAGTTGCCGACGGCAGATGAAATGCTGGGGCCGTTGGATGTCACCTTTTGAATCAGTTCAATCAATCGATCGATGTCCGGCTCCTTGGCCTGTGCCAATATGGTTGCTACGCGGCTCAGCTCAAAAGGATTCTTCCCATTGAGCATGCGCTCGATGAGCTTATCGGCCTTCTGTTGTTCGCCAGCCAGCAGCAGCTCCGAACATAACGAAGGAAGAACGATCTGTACGAAGGAGTCGTTTCGTTGTTCGTCGAGGGTTGTCGCCAGCTTTTCGAATTCTTCCAGTTTCTCTTTTGACAGCGCCTCAGGGGTTATCGGCTCGCCGGTCGTAGATGAGCGACGGCGTCTAGAGAACTCGTTGATCATTAAGGTAAGTTTTTGTAAGATCGCATCGTTGTCGCCTTGGGCGATGAGCAAGTTCAAGCAATCGTCGAAGCGTTGATCGCGTTGGTCGCCAATTTGGTACAAGGTCCCATTGTCTTTCCAGTTGATCGCGTAAATTGCGTCCCATAAAGCCTGTTGATTTTTGGATTTTTTGGCTATCTCGACACGCTTGCCAATTTCTTTATCGAGATCGAAGTCCTTAGGTTGCGTGACCATCAACACTCCATCTGCGAACGCGAGGACTTCGCCGAACGCCGTTACGGTGTATCCGCTAAAGGATGTTCCAGAAAACGGATCACTATCCGAAGCTTGGAGCATCGATTTGACCATCCTGGCTATGCTCAACGATTGCAGGCGACCATTAATAGCGCTAGACATGGATTGTTGTTGCATCGCGATTTGCGCCGCAGAGGGAGTCCTTCCACTTTGGCTGGCCAGCCTGGCCGCCATCTCCTTGGCGCGGGCGGTGCGAGTGGTCGGATCGATATTTAGTTTCTTAACGCGCTCAGCCAGTTCGCGGGCTTCTTTTAGTTTTTCAGTTCTGACCAAGCAGCGCATGGCGGGTACAAAATATTCCCAGTTATCCGGGTCCGTCGGCATCACCTTCTGTAACAAAGCTAAAGCGACTTCGTATTGATCTTTTGCGAGCAGACGATCGATTGATTCCAGCGCGGCAGTGCTAGAACTTGCACTTGAAACCTTTTGTGAGGCAATTTTCATCCAGGAACTTTCGGCTTCGTCAATGCGGCCAGCATCGAGCAGAAAAGTGGCCAGCATGTAATCTCCTTGTCCGCTTGGCGCAATCGAGTTAATGCGCCTTTGATATTCGGCAGCCGAATCGAAATCGAATTCGGCTCGCGCCAATGCGACCATTTGCTCCAGTAGCTTGGTATCGCGACTATCTTCGCGCACCAACCGTTCGAGCACTTGCCTGGCCACGCCGAAATCACCAGCCGCTTGATGAGCCGTTGCAAGCCAAAGATTGGATTCACGAATGTTGTTTTGTTCGCGACCGATCGTCTCCAAACGCTTCAGTAACGTATCAAAGCGGTTCGTACGCAAGTAGAGTTCGGCCAGTGCGTTAATGGTCGGAGTCTTGCCGTCGATCGCTTTTTCCAAATCGAATACTCGCCAATAGATTTCGATCGCTTCCTCGGTTTGATACTCGGCAGACAGAAATCTTGCGAGGTGATTGAGCACAGACACGTCGTTAGGGTGAGCGCGTACATTTCGACGCAGGATTTCGAGTCCTTCGCTGGCTTTGCCGGCTTGGAAGCAAAGGTTGGCATAGAGTTGATAGTTGTCGCTGTTTCCAGGTGCTGCCGCTAACAATTCCTGGCCAGCTTTAAGCGATTCGTCGACATTTCCCAGTCGCATCTGCAGATTGGCAATTTGTGTCAAGTAGTTGCTCAGGTAACGACGATCGAGCGTCATCAACTTGCGATAAGCGGCGATTGATTCGGCAATATTCCCCGTTCGCTCATGCATACGTGCGGAGGCTGTCCAATAAACGACATTCGTTGGTGCCAATGCCACCGCTTTGCCGATTGCGGTTCCAGCCAGTTGGTACTTTGAATCGGCTTCGTACATGAGGGCCAGCAACCGCCAAGTATCCGCATCGTCAACTTTTTCGGACGCGGTCAGCTTTTCATAGCTGATAATTCGATCACTTAAAGTCCCTGATGCTCGAAAAAGTTTTATACGCTCGTCAATCACAGTCTCGCGGGCTACCGCGTCGTCGGCCAGCGATTCAGCGAAATCAAGTTGAACTAGCGCGGCATCGAACTGATTAGCATCCTTGAGCAGTTGGGCGTATCTTGCGCGATGAGCGAAATTTGGCTGCATCTGACAAGCTTGTTCTATAGCGCCCAGTGCCTTATCGGGATATTGGAAAGCGCTATAAACCTCTGACAGACGAACCAGGTTGTCTCGAGTACGTCGAGCGCCGGAGGCAATTTCATTCCATATAGCAATTGCCTGATCCTTACGTCCTAGTTGATGCAGATATTCGCCAAGGTACTCGCGGTACTGCGGCTCGGCATCGGCCAGTTTGATGGCTGCATGGTATTGAGCTATAGCTTCATCAGCGAGTTCGGCACCGCGCAGCAAATCGGCGATTCGAGCCACAGTGACTGGATCCGAGCCGCGTTTGGTTAGCATGCGTTTCCAAATCTCAGCCGCTTGTTTTTGCCGGTCCGGCTTAGGAGATTTTTCATCCAACATCGTCATTTCGCCCCAGCGAACGAGATGGTCGATGTTATCGGGTTCGATTTTGACCAGCTCAGCGATCGCTTGAACGGCTTGTGTGAATTCGTTATCAGCCACGAGAGAATCAACCAGCGCTTGTCGCGAATCGACATTGGAGGGAGCGCGGTCGATCGCACGACGAAACCAAGCTCGCGCTTCGTCGCCACGCCGCTGGATGGACAGTTGGCGACCGGCGCGCATCATCGCATCGACGTCCTCTGGATGCGATTGAATCCACTTGGTGTAGTAGTCGATCAAGCCATCGTAATCTTGACTAGCAAGATAGACGTCTTCGATGCGTTTGCGCACATCACGGTGCAACCAACTGTCCGGATTGACCTTACCGAGAACTTGTTCGTATTCGCGCAGCGATTCGTCTCGCTGTCCCAACTTGGCTCGCAATTGGGCTGCGCGAATCGACATTTCGATTTGCCGACTACGATCTTTGTGGTTTTTGGCGAGAGCTTCAAAGCGTAACAACGCGGCAGCGTTGGCCCCTTCCTCAACGAGGATCGAAGCAATCTCCTCCTGCACTTGCTGGTCGCCTGGAAACTCAGCCTCCAGCCGAGTCCAGACCCGCTGTGCCTCCTCGGTGCGACCGATGCGTTGATAAACTCGGCCTAGCTCTTGCGAAATATCCAGCATGTCCGCGCGCGGCGGCTTCTTCGATATTGCCTGTTGAAAAGCTCCCGCAGCCTGTTCGGTTTGTCCAAGCAAGATCAACGACTTGCCAAGGTAATAGCTGGCCATGGGATCCGTGGGCAAAAGTTTTACGGCTTGTTCCAGCGCCGCTACTGCTTGAGAGTCCTGTCCACGTTGGGATTCCAACATTCCCAGAATCAGCCAAAGATTGCCGTTGTTTTTTTCAGCAGCTTCCTTGGCTAGCTCTGACGCCAATTGTTCAAGCGTCCCATTGCTGACGTGGAAACCATAGACTTTGTCGAATGCCGTTCCCAATCGGGGTCGACGCTTGAGCAATTCCAGGAACTTCCCAGCGGCGATGCGTTCCTTTTCGAACTCCGCCGCTTCGCTCGATTCATCGGGAGAAATTGATTTTGCGTTCACAGGCTCGGGTTGTCCGCAAGCGAACCGCGTAGAAATGCCGCACAAAACCAACCAAGCTAGAACAATGCCTTGCACCAAGAGATACGATCGCATACCAGGTCTCCCATACTACGAGATCAATTCACTCTCTACTCACGCCTCTATTGTAGAGGGCTCTTTAGGTGGGTATGCAATAGGGTGCAATAGTTTTTCCCGAAGAAACACATTCTATTTGTTGTCGAGCGGCAGAATCACTTTCGCGAGGATCTGAGTCTTGATACTCGCTGGCGTGGCTGTGGCATCGAGCTGAACTTATGACCATGTGGTCGAGCGTTTTGTCTTTATTTAGGCAAAGCAAACGAGAAATCATCCCAGAATTATTGTTCAGTTGGAGGAGCGGCTTTGTTGACGCTGCTGGTGGGATGGTTCACAATAAAGATCCTGCAAGCATTCCCCTCCGAAGGCACCCGCCATGAAACATCAGAAGATAGGATTCCTTGTTGCCTGCGCTCTTGGATTGTTGACTCGGCCTCTTTTGGCGGAACCGGTGCTAAACCGCTGCATCCCTTCTGCCGTGGTGCCGGGAGCGACAACCACCGTCGAACTGCAGGGTGACCGGTTGTCTCAACCTTTAAAGATATGGACGAGTTTTCCGGCAAAGATTGAAGTCAAAACCGTCGAAGCCAAAAAGGCGGTCATTACTGTGACTCCGGAGGCAAGCGTATCGGCTGGACCGGGAGGAATCCTCGTTGGTACCAAAGAAGGTACTTGTGAACCCATTTCGCTGTTGGTTGACGATCTGCCGACCGTACAGGATAACGGTGCCAACCACTCGCTCGAGAAGGCTCAAGAGATCACGCCACTTTGTGCAATTGATGGGATCAGCAATGGTGCCACGTTTGATTACTATCGCTTTGCGGTAACTGCGGGCCAGCGGTTGGCGGTCGATGTTCTAGCTCGCCGCATCGATTCGACCTTTGATCCAGTTGTCCGCTTGTTGGATGCGATGGGCAAAGAGCTATTGCTCGTAGATGATGACGTCGCTTTAGGGGCTGATTGTCGATTCAGCTATAATTTTCGCACGGCTGGAACTTACATCGTTGAAGTGCGCGACAACAAGTACGCTGCAGGTGGGCGGTACCGCTTGCGCATAGGAGATTTTCCGCTAGTAAACGCCCCATTACCGCTGGCCGGTCGTATCGCAGAAACTCGCATTTTCAGTTTTGCTGGCCCCGATGCTAAAGATGCCACATCGACGATGGTGGTGTTACCCAATAACCCATTGGCACGGTTTCTCAACGTCAGTACCAAAATGAACGGCGGAAAGTCATCGAGTTGGGCGGAATTGGTAGTTGGGACTTTGACCCAGGCCGTTGAAAGCGAGCCCAATAACGAATCACAGCAGGCCACGAAGGTGGTTATCCCATGCGGGCTAAGTGGTCAATTGCAAGTTGCAGGAGATAAAGACACGTATGAATTTGTTGCCGCAAAGGGACAAGCAGTGCGCTGTGCAGGGGCCACGATCAGTCTTGGTTCACCAACTCTGCTGGTGATGCGTATGTTGGATGCTTCGGGCAAAAAACTTGCTGAAACTCCGGTCAACGACGCAGATGAATGGAGTTTCGACTATACCTTCCCAGCCGATGGGACGTACCGTTTACAAGTTGAAGATCTTTTGCAACGCGGAGGTCAGGACCACGTCTACCATGTTACCGTCGCTCCTGCCGGTTCGTTCGATTTGTCGATCAAGAACGATAAAGCAGCGAGAGATCGATTTGCCATGGAATCTGGCAAAGGAGCCTGTGCAATCGATTTGACGGTTGATCGATTTGGTTATGACGGTCCCATTGAACTTTCTTTGATTGGTGCGCCTGCTGGATTGCGGCTTCATAATTCAACGATCCCTGCCAAAGCGAAAGAATTCAAGTTGTACTTGGTGGCAGATGAAAAGTGGCCAGTTGATGCAGTCGTGGCCGCTAATATTTTGGGCCGAGCGACCGGTTCGACTCATTTTGAAACTGTGGCCAAGAGTACGGCCTTGTTACGCGCCAGGTCACCTCATTCGGTCGTGCCCCCTTTCTGGCGCGAAGGGCTGGTGAATTTGGCTGGCGTTGCCCCCGCCGATCCTTTTTTTGCGATGAAGTTGCCGGAGGCAGGGTACTTTGCAAAACAACTCGGTCAAGCCGTTGTTACATTGTCCCTGGAACGCAAGAATGCAGATTTCAAGGACCCTGTAACCATTTTGCCAGGTCAACTTCCAGCAGGTTTTTCAGCTTCTGTGAAAGCGGACAAGGATCAGTACACAATCACCTTAACCGGGCCTAAAAATATATCAGGTGACGGACTTGCGATACCGCTGGATGTCTTCGGCAACTTCAAAAACCGAGGGCGAATGGAGTCGATTTCAGTTCCTGTAAAGTTCATCGAGCCGCTGACAATCACTACAGAAGCAAGCGGCACACTAGTTGTAGGTGGGGCTCAAAAGTTCAAGGTACGAGTCGCTCGTATTGGTGACGATCCGCAGCCCATAACGCTAAAATGGAAGTCCCTTCCTCCAGGCGTAACTGTTGGTGATGCGATTACGGTGGCCGCCGACAAGAGCGAAATAGAAATCGAGTTGCGCGCGGCCAGCGACGCAAAGCCCGGCGTGAGCGAGGGAGTTTTGATAGAGGCCAGCACCAAATTCAAAGGCCAAGATCTAACGACCGTTGGAGCACCACTGAAACTGGAAGTCAAAGCCTTGTGAATAGTTGGAAAACGCCCAAAAGATAATCTCCACTAAAAATGGACACTAACACTTTCCGGCTGGTCGATAGTGCCCCTGTCCAATTACCGATAATAAACAATTTGTATGTTCCCCGCGTTGAAAGTGGTTTCGCGCGAAAACTAAATGTTGCAGAGGATGGACTCATGGCGAGATGTATCGTTCCGAGGAATTCTTCGATCTTATGGGCAATTCGCTGTTGTTTGCTTTCCAGCGCGGCTGGCACAGCAGTCTTGGCCGATGAAGCCAAATCGAAAGCGACAGCGTCCCAGGACCAGAGTGTTCAAGCCGTAAAGTCGGATGAAGTTGGTCAACCTGTTCGCTTAGAGGTTTTTCCAGAGGCAATTCACTTAGCAAGTGCTCGTCAGTCGGCGCAAATTGTCATCACCGGACACTATGCCGACTCAAGTGTGCGAGATTTAACTGGCAACGCCAAGATATCGTCAACCAATGCAAAAATTTTCGCGCTCCGTGGCACCGCCGTTGTGCCAACTGCGGATGGCAGTGCAGAGGTTAGTATCGAAGTTGGTGGATTGCGGGCATCGATTCCAGTCAAAGTGAGTGATTACGCGAAGGTCGAGCGAATTGCGTTTGAGAATGGCGCATTGGTAGCGTTGTCCAAGCAGGGGTGTAACTCCGGTGCTTGTCATGGTTCACCGTCGGGTAAAGGTGGATTTCGATTGTCGTTGCGAGCTTTCGATCCAAAACTCGACGAATTAACTCTTATTCGCGAAGACTTTGGACGCAGAACGAACGCATTGGATCCGGACAAGAGCCTGCTGTTGCAGAAGCCAGTGATGAAAGTGGCTCATGGTGGCGGGCTACAAATCTCGAAGAACCAACCTGCATATGCTGTTCTTCGAGACTGGATTGCCGAAGGTGGTCAGGCTGATCCGCCGAATTATGCGCGCTGTGTCAAGCTCGAAGTGTATCCATCAAAACCGCGTGTGCTGGTGCGTCCTGCCCGAACACAACAATTCGCAGTTGTGGCTCACTTTTCAGATGGCACCAAACGAGACGTAACTCAATTGGCAGCGTATTCAACTTCAGACGAGGAAATCGCTTCGATATCGGTGGACGGGCTCGTAACAGGCAACGATCGAGGCGAAATCGCTGTACTGGTAAGGTACTTGGAGCATATCGAATCGGTTAATCTGACTTTTGTCAAAGAGGTGGAAGGGTTCGAATGGAAGAATCCTCCAACCAATAATTATGTCGATGAGTTGGTCTATAGCAAATTACGACAACTAAGATATCTACCATCCGAAACGTGCACCGATTCTGAGTTTATTCGACGCATATATTTGGATGTCATTGGCATTTTGCCGACGATCGATGAGACACATGCCTTCTTGGAAAGCAAGTCCGCGACCAAACGCTCAGAACTTATCGATTCACTTCTCAAGCGTCCAGAATTTCCTAAGTTTTGGGCTCTCAAATGGGGCGACTTGTTGCGGTTGACTTCCAGTCAGGTTGGTGTTGAAGGTGTTCATAAGTACCATCGCTGGGTTGAGCGTGCAATCGAAGAGAACATGCCATATGACAAGTTTGCGAGAGCATTACTCACGTCCTCTGGCAGTACGCTGGAGAATCCTCCAGCAAGTTTCTACCGCACTTCGGCTGACATGAATGACCGAGTTGAAACGGTTTCGCAGATTTTCTTGGGGGCACGCCTCCAGTGTGCAAAATGTCACAATCATCCTTTTGAACGTTGGACCCAAGATAATTACTACGGGATGGGAGCCTTCTTTAATCGCGTTCAAAAGAAGAAGACACTTCGTCCAGACGAAAACTTTGTGTACACCTCCTCCAGTGGTGAAGTTACCCAGCCTAGAACCGGCCAACAAATGAAGCCTTGGTTGCCGGGTGTTGGTTCCTTACAGGAGATTACCGAACAAGATCGTCGGCATGCTTTTGCGGACTGGTTAACCAGTCCCAACAATCCTTACTTTGCGCGAATAGAAGCCAACCGACTCTGGAGCCAACTTTTCAGTCGAGGGATTGTGGACCCCATCGACGATTTTCGTGATTCCAATCCTCCTTCGAATAAAGAGTTGCTCGACAAACTGGCCGAGGACTTTGTGAAAAGTGGTTTCGATCGCAAACACATCTTACGTGTGATTCTGAACAGCCGAACGTACCAAGCGAGCTATCAAACCAACAAGTTTAATGCAGAAGACACCAAGTGCTTCTCGCACCAGGAGCCCCGCTTGTTAGGCGCCGAGCAACTACTGGACGCGATCTGTCACGTAACCGATGTGCCAGAACAATTTGCCGCTTTACCGGCTACGATGAAAGCCACGCAGTTGCCGGCCCCTGACTTGGTCAAGAATGATTTCTTGAAGGTATTTGGGCAGCCTGAGAGGCAAACTGTGTGCGCGTGCGAGCGAGCCAGCGAGTCAAATCTTGGCATGGCCATCCAGTTTTTTAACGGGCCACTGATCTACAATAAACTTCGGCACGAAAAGAATCGCTTTCGGCAGTTGATGGCTTTGGACCAACCCAACCACGAGATTATTCGACAGTTATATTTGGCAGCAGTTTGTCGATTGCCGTCTGACAAAGAGCTCATTGCATCTCTGCAGCACATCGAATCAAAACAAGATCGTGCTGCTGCGCTAGAAGACGTTTGTTGGTCATTGTTGAATACCAACGAGTTCTTGTTCCAACACTAGCAAGTGGGCAACCGACGGTTATGTTAACATCAGTGAGATCGCTACTCATGTTTCGAGTATGTCCAGTATTGACTTTTGCGTTTGCGACTTGGATCGGCTCAACGGTTAGTTCGCTTGAGCCGACCAGCTTTCGCAAAGATGTAGCTCCAATATTTCTTGACAATTGTGTCGCCTGCCACGGAGCCAAGAAAGCAGAAGGAAATTACCGCATTGACACGTTCGCAAAATTGAAGACGGCAGGCGATTCAGAATCGGTTCCCGTCTCAGAAAAGGATTCTAACCAGAGCGAATTGCTGCGTAGAGTTGCGACCGACGATGCCGGTGAACGCATGCCGCCGGAAGGTGATCCGCTGACCGCCGAGCAGATTGCGATGATAAAACGCTGGATCGATGAAGGCGCAGTGTTTGACGGCAGTGCTCCTGATGCTCAGCTCGCCATGATTGTCCCTCCCCCAATGCATCCTGATGCTCCAGCTAAATATTCTTCGCCAGTTCCCATTACCGCTGTCGCGTTTTCGCCGGATGGTAAAGAGTTGGTGGTTGGTGGTTATCACGAGCTTTCTGTGTGGGATGTTTCCACGGGTCAGCTCGTACGGCGAATCAAAAATATCGGTCAACGTGTTCATTCGCTGATGTTCCATAATGATGGAAAGACGTTGGCTGTGGGCTGTGGAACACCTGGTAAACTTGGCGAGGCTCGATTGCTTGATTACAGCACTGGAAATTTGCTGCATGTGCTGGGGACCACCACAGACGTAGTTTTCGATGCAGTATATAGTCCAGATGGCAAACGGCTGGCGGTTGGTGCGGCTGATGCAATGATTCGAATTTATGACACGTCGTCCCGTGAACTACAACGGACGATAGCCAGTCACTCGGATTGGATTATTTCGTTGACCTGGAGTCCCGATGGCTCAAAATTAGCAGCAGCCAGTCGCGACAAGACCTGCAAAGTATTTGATACTGCTAACGGTGAATTACTGGTCACCTATTCAGGCCACAATCAACCAGTAAAAGGAATTGTATTTCATCCCGACGGCAACGAAGTTTTTTCTGCGGGTGGTGACAATAAACTACATCGATGGAAGGTGGCGGATGGAGCCAAGACAGCCGATCTTGCAACCGGTGGCGAGGCCATGCGATTGTTTCGTGGCGCCGAATTCTTGTTTGCAGTCGGCGCAGACAAAGTCGTTCGTCAATTTGAAGCTGCCAATCAAAAAGCTGTTCGATCATTGGAAGGGCATACCGACTGGGTGTTATCAGGCTCCTTTAATGCGGCTGCCAAGATGTTGGCTACCGGCAGCTTTAACGGAGAAGTGAGAATCTGGAACTTGACCGACGGAAAGTTAGTGAAGTCATTTACTGCCGCTCCCGGGCTGGATCAAGCCGTCGTAGCAGCAAGGTAACACCACGCTTCTTAATCGAACTTACGCAGCACGATAAGTTACATGTCGCGCGGGTTCTATTCTCTCTCAACTGCTGGCACTGCGGTACGATAACAGGGCTCTCTGAAAAACCCATCGGCTGATGACGATAGAAATCCCGGTGGCTAGGAGCGTGTAACCGGCCAGTGCCCACTCGCCAGCGCTCCGTGGCGAAAGAGGCTGAGCCAGCAACCGAGCGGGAACATTGACGACAACCAGCACGGGAATCACAAATGTAAAAACACCCCACAGCGGGATTCCCCAGCCCGTATTGTAGATCTCGCTGGGATATCTGGAAAAGTTGGTTATGTAGAACCAGAAATCGTACAGCGTCTGATTGCGGCCCAGCCAGATGCTGGTTGCCGCTAAGCAGGTCATCAGGCTATATAGGATCATCACTCCGCATAAAACATAGAGCGGGTACATGAGCCACGCAATTGGCTCGAAATACCACGGATGTGTTTCGCGGCTGACCAAGTGCATCACTCCGTACGCGAGCAAAATCAATCCGAATAAGACGTTGGCTAGGCTCGACCATTCCACCTTCCTGAAAGAGATCAAGAACTGGGTATCGATGGGCTTGAGAAGTGCAAAGTCAAGGCCGCCGGTGCGAATCAACTCGCTGAATTCTTCTGCATTGGGCATGAAAAACGCCTGGACAATTGCATTAATTAGCCAAGTAGTACCTAGGAATACAAAAAATTCGTCCTTGCCCCAGCCAGAATCGCGCCCGATGGATGGAGTGTGTTCGAAGACGATAAGATAAAAACCCACATTCATTAGCGCCCAAGACGCACTCGAAATCGATTCCAAGATGAAGTTGGTGCGGAACATCATGTTACGGATCAACGAATTCCGCGCAAAGGTCGCGAAGACCTGTAAGTAGTTAGGGTGAAGCGGTTCATTCAATTTGCTCATTAGCCACCATATCCGCTATAGCGATGCAACCCTCGGGCATACATCCATCGAGCTAGAAGAACGAAAAAGCACAACCATCCCGTTTCGATTGCCAGTTCGATCGCCAAACGATCCTGCGGAATCTTTTCGAGAAAAACGGCTGCCGGGAAATAAGCCAGATATTTCAGGGGCAGAAAATCGACAATCGACCGCCAGGGTTGCCCGAGTAGGTCGAGTGGGAACATATGTCCTGATAGAAAGAAATTGAGCAGCATGTATACAAACAGCAGCGCACTGACCTCGAGAAACCAGAATCCAATCAGACCGATGCACAGATCGATAAAAAAACCAAGTAAGAAGGCCAGTATTAAGGACGCTACAAATGCAATCAACACGGGCGCGGCAGGCCAGCCGTCAGTGAAGTAGCTCCGACATATGTAGAAAACGAGTGCAAAAGGAATTGTCGCTACCGTGTAATAGGCAATCTTGTGCGCCACTCGCCCCAACAACATAAAGGCTGGTAGGTCGACAGGTTGGATAATGAACTTTTTGATTTCCCCATCGCGGATTTGGCGGGCTACTGTGGATGCCAACCCTGGCATGCTGGAAAAGGCTCTCCCCAACATCGACAGCAAGTAGTAGGCAACCATGTTTTCGAAGGAGTAACCGGCCATTTTTCCTTGGATCGATTCGAATACTGCCCACCATAGAAATATTTGTGTAATCATGGGCAAAAATCGCATCAGCGTGCCCAACGCAAAATCACCTCGGTAGACCAATCGCTCCTCCAGTGCGATGCGCAAGATCATCCACCAACAGAAGCATCGATTTCGTAAATCCAGCGCAAACATGGCAGAATACCTATTGGACTTCCTGACAGCCTTTATTTGACTTGTGCAGCCGCATGTTCGAAAAGGTTAGCGATGACTTGTTCGAGCGGAGGATCTTCGACTGCGACATCATCGATTTGGTACTGTTGCAGAATGCTGCTGAGCATCTTGGGCACTTCACCTCGACGGCATCTCAAGACTACTTTGGGCAGATCGATCGATTCAACTTCGGCGAATCGCTCTAACCCTGCTGGTGACTGGCCTGCGGACAACAACAGTTTCAATATTTTCGAACCACTAAACTGGTCGATCACACCGCTGAGCGAACCATCGTACTTGATGGCTCCCCCGGTAATCACGACAACTCTTTTGCATAGCGCAGCGACGTCCTTCATGTAGTGGCTGGTCAGCAGGATCGTGATTTGACGCTGTTGCTGGTAGTACTTCAAGAACTGCTGAATATTATGCTGCGCTACAACGTCCAGACCAATTGTGGGCTCGTCCAGAAACAGAACCTCAGGCGAATGCAACAAGGCTGCGATCAGCTCCATTTTCATTCGTTCGCCGAGTGACAATTCGCGAACTGGTCGACCGAGCAATTCGCGTACGGCAAGCAGTTCGGTCAGCTCATCAAGTGTACGCTGAAACTGTGTGGCATCAATGCGATAAATCTGTTGATGCAATCGAAATGATTCTTGAGCAGGTAGATCCCACCAGAGTTGATTCTTCTGGCCCATCACCAACGCAAATCGTCGACGATACTCATTGTTTCGCTCCCAAGGAACGTAACCCATGACCCGGGCTGTACCGCTGGAAGGATAGATCACGCCTGACAGTAGTTTCAAGGTAGTGGTTTTGCCAGCACCATTTGGCCCCAAGAATGCCACGAATTCACCTTGCTCAACCTGCAAGTCTATTTCGCGGACAGCCTGTACTTCGCGATACTCTCGTCGCCACAACCCCTTGACGGCCGACCACAAACCCTCACGTTTTTGGTAGACGCGATAGGATTTGCTTAGCCGTTCGATCTCGATGATTGCCATGATGCCTTAGATTATGAAAAGCTTGCCGAATTGATGCGTCGGCGCATCTTGCAGGGTTCTACTCCAAAAGTCACAATCGTACTAGTGCTCTGTCACAGCTAAAGAATTCGGGTTCGCACGAACGGGAGAGCGAGATTTCAACTGAGACGCCGACCAATTGACTCAGTAGGAGCTTCGTCCGTTGCCGCCACCCGTTTAGTGCTAGCCTGAGCAACGTGCATCGTCCAACCTTGAAAGTCCTGACAAGCCACATCGCATCGGGCGGGTAACAGTGCAAGATAAGACGTATTTCAGTTGAATTGTTTAGGACTTGGCGCCCAATTGCGGCTGGGAACTTCTATGACTTTGGTAAACATGGATATTCGCATCGGGCTGGGGCACGATACTCA
>CAZVBC010000008.1:0-44730 GCA_964625155.1 uncultured Pirellulaceae bacterium | reverse complement strand
ATCAGGCGCTGTAGCCAAGTGGCTAAGGCAGTGGATTGCAAATCCACCACGCGTGGGTTCGACTCCCACCGGCGCCTCTATCAGTTTGCGGTAAATTGGTCTACGATTTGCCAGATGCAAGCTCTTAAGAATTCTCGCAAAATCTTATTTGTTCAACTTCCGATTCCACCGGCCGGTCCTACAACCATTGTCGGAAACGTCCCTTTGGCCGCTGGTTATTTGATCTTGTGGGCGCGAAAGCTGGGGTTGGACTCAGACTATACGCTAGAGATTTTACCGACTGCGGTAAGCAATTATTTCGGCGACCTTGCCATAGTTGAGGCAATTCTAGAACGCCGCCCATGCCTGGTCGGGTTCTCTTGTTATCTCTGGAATATCGATCGCACGCTGTGGATCGCAGCCAAATTAAAGTCGGTTCTGCCTGAATTGCAGATTGTCGTTGGTGGTCCGGAAATCACGGCCGACAACTCTTGGGTATTGCAGTCGGATGTCGTGGACTATGCCGTTATTGGCGAAGGGGAACAGACGTTCACCGAATTGCTGTCGGGGCTGAAAACCGATTCGCTCACACCGATTGCAGGACTTTGGCGGCGAACCGCTCCGAATCTACCTGCCTTTCGTAAACCGCTCCCCAATCTCGATCAGATATCCTCGCCCTACTTAGCAGGAATCTTGGACGCGGCTGACGAACGCATGCTCATGCTCGAAACCATTCGCGGCTGTGTTTTCAAATGCAAGTTCTGTTATTACCCCAAGAGCTACGATGGTCTTTATTTCCTAAGCGAGGAAAAGATTGTCGCCAATTTAGCTCACGCTCGCCAGCGAGGCGCGACCGAAATCGTTTTACTGGACCCAACCTTAAATCAGCGTAAAGACTTCGACGACTTTCTGCGATTGTTGGCTCGTGAAAACTCCGATCGCCAATTTACTTTCTTTGGCGAACTGAGAGCCGAAGGCATTAAGCTGGAGACCGCGCGTTTGCTGAGACAGGCCAACTTTACAGAAGTGGAAATCGGCTTGCAGTCGATCGACCCTCAGGCCCAGTCGCTGATGGATCGCAAGAATAATTTGAAAGCGTTTGAGCGGGGCGTTGAGGCCATGCTTGATGCCGGCCTGACGGTGAAAGTCGATCTCATCATCGGCTTGCCTGGCGACACAGTGAGTTCTGTTAAACGTGGCTTCGAGTACCTGGCCGAAAGTCAATTGTTCAGCACTGTCCAGGTGTTTAATCTGGCAATCCTTCCGGGGACCGCATTTCGCCAAGAAGCTGGTCAGCTTGGCTTGAGTTTTCAACCAAAGCCACCTTACTACGTTCTGGAAACTCCGACTCTGACAACGGAAAACTTGTTTGATCTAATGGCCGAAGCACAAGAGGTCTTTCAGTCCGAGTGGGACCCGTTTCCACCTCCTCGCCTTGCGTTCACTGACCAACGAGAGGTGATCGAATTGGTCAAGATCGATCTGAATCGAGCGCAGCGCATGTCGCCAGCCGAAAACAGCGACTTCTTTTTACCCCCGGCTCATAAACGTGCTCAAGCCATGACGGTTTGGTTTCACGGCCATGAGTTTGCCAGCCACCGAATCGTGATGCAGCAGCTTTTGTCGCAAGTACTTGCCGATTGCCCACACACAACTTTGCAAATCGTTTTGGAGCCCACAGGCAACCCGTACGCGATTTCACCCTCGCTGGCAGCAAAGCTGCTGTCCTGCTGTTACGAAAATCCTAATTACCTGGACCGTTATTACAGCCTCAATCCAACTGGCTTGCTCGGATCAAAGCGATTATTGGTCTGTTTACCCGCTGACCTGCGTCCAAACGTCGACCTGGCTTGGCTTGATTCGCTCGGTGAATCCGCCACAATCGTCTGGCGCGGCGGTGTCGTCGATGAAGCCGATCTGGCTGAATACGAGATTTCCACGAAATAGTTTCACTTGTAACCGTTGTTCTGCTTAAATAACTTTTCTAGGGTAAGTAGAAGTCTTTATGTGCTAAATCCTAGGTATTGAGAATCATGGTCGCCCAGGTATGGTAAAGTTTTTTGGTACCCTTTTGGAGTTGGCTCGATCGTATTTGCTGAGGCGAAAGAGCTGCTACTCGATCGCGGCTTTCCTTGTTCTTGCTTATCTTGGACTACAAGGAATCAAGCTAGTTTCGCCATGGCTCAACTTAGAGCTTTCGCTGCTTGGCGTGGACTCTGGGCTTGGAGGGATTGTTGTCACGACAGTTGCTGTTTCTCTCATCGTCGCTCAATACTGTTTGGATCGGAGAAACCCGGTTCTTTTGACTGAATTCAAAGAAGCCTTGCGACTGCGAGAGCTGGGCTACGGATGAAATAGAAGCGAAATCCTCGCTTGAGAAATCGTTTTCGCGGGCGATTTATGCTTCCATTTCAAATCACTCGATACCAGTTCCTGTACGAAGCTGGACGCTCGAAAAGCTACGAGCAGTAGTAGGTGCTGCAGAGTTCTCGGAGCTACTTCTCCGCATGGCTCCCAATCTAAGCAATTCGGACAACGCATATGGATCATTTTATGAGGAGTGGTTACTCAACACAAACTTCAAGGACCAGTTCGATTCGATAGATGATGTCATTCGGTGGATCGTAGCCGCCAGTCCGATTGGAGATGCTGATACCGAATGAGCGGTCCGCTTGACGACGAAGTATGGCCGATTGAGTTGCAAGACTTGATTTCGGACCCGAGCTTTACTCGGCGAGTCGCCGCAGCGGCAAGAAAGAAACTGGGGCGTGCTTCGCAAGAAGAGATATTTGATGGCATCTCGGCATTTGCAATCCGAGCTCTCGAAGAAGAATTGTTGAAATCAAGCAAATTAGATCAACAAGAAAAGCCAAATTATCTGTCCAGATTTCCTTCGTCCTTTAGCGTGATTCGGTACATCGTAATCACAATCCGGAATAATCGGATTCATGACATGAGGAGAACTATGAAAACGACCACCGATGTCGAAATAGACATGGAAGTTCTTCAGCGAGACGAGAGAAGCTTACTGGAAGACGCTGTTATCTCCTACCTTGCTAAGCTTGTGTCCGCCGAGGTAGGCGAAATCGAGCACGACCCAGCAGGGCTCGACTCCATCGAACGAAAAGTGATTCAGGCCCGCTGGGAAGGTGATACTCAGCAACAGATCAGTATCAAAGTCGGTAGAAGTGTGAGCACGATTCATCGAATCGAAAAGAAGGCGCTAGCCAAATTGCGAGCTTGGCTCATCGGCTAGCAACCAGCTTTTTAACTTCGGATTTCTTCTTCTGGATCTTTAAGTTCCTGTGGAGTTTGTCCAATGAATCAGCGAATGCCAAAAACTCCTCGTCGGTCGACCGATTTAGGCGGAAGTCGCTTGCCTGATTGGATTCTGGCCCAAATTTGGCGACAATTTGGGAATAGCTTTTTACGTCGTTCGCAAGCGTCTGGACGTTGATGATGGTTGTCATAGGTTTTCTCCCGTCGGAAATGAACTGGCCGAACCGTCTCTATCTAGTAAAGGCTGGATGGTAGCAATTTTTTCAGCAAATCTAGAAAATTCTGTGTCCGAATTTTCCGGAACTTCGTCTCAAATCGTTTTCTGGAAGAAGTTTGCAGCGAAGGGGCAAATTCCCGCGGCGCACCCGTGCAACATGACTGTTGAACTGGTTTGAAGCGAGTGCTTGCGGATCAATTATCAAACTTTGCAAATTGTAGGCAACAATCGCAAGATTTATTGAATCTTCGGGGCGTGGATTCGGCTCGGCAGTCCAATTTGGTTCGGACACCTCCCCAGTGCGCCCAAAGGAGCCCCTAAAGAACCTGCGCAACTTAGGTGCCTCTTGTACTGATGGGGCATCGTGCTAGGCTGGTTACAGAATGTATTGGCCCATAAATGGACTGCGACCTGGGGTGGATTGAGTGTCTTTCGAGTTGATCGCAACACTGCTGGTGCTTGTTTTCCTAATCGTTGCATTGGCACTTGAAAAGTGGCCCGCTGAATTCGTGATGCTGGTCGCTCTAATTGTCTTAGTGACTTGCGGTGTGCTGACGACGGACGAAGCGATTGCAGGATTCTCCAATGCGGCTTTATTGACGATTGCAGCATTATTCGTCGTTGGTGCGGGACTTCAAGCAACTGGTGGTATCGAATACATCAGCCGATTAATACTCGGCAAGCCCAATCAATGGACCCCGATGCTGCGTCTGATTGCACCGGTTGCGGTGTTGTCTTCATTCATGAACAACACTCCTTTGGTTGCATTCTTTCTGCCCATATTTGTGCATATCGCCAAGAAGCTTCGCGTTTCGCCATCTAAGTTGCTGATCCCCCTCTCATACTCTGCGATTTTGGGAGGAACTTGCACACTGATTGGAACGAGTACTAATTTCGTGATTGATGGAGCGCTACGTGCCGAGCATTTACCGGGGCTGGGTATGTGGGAATTAGCTCCCGTGGGGATACCCGTGACGATTGTGGGGCTGATGTATTTAGTCACCATTGGACAACGACTGCTTCCCAACCGCAAAGATTTGCTTGAACATGCCGAAGAGAACCCCCGCGAATATACGCTCGAATTAGTTGCCAGAGATGGCTGTGCTCTGATTGGCATCTCGATCCGCAATTCGGGACTCCGCGATTTACCTGGACTGTATGTGTACGCCATCGAGCGTACCGGAGAGAGGATTTTGCCTGTGTCGCCAGAAGAGCGGATTCAAATTGGGGACGTACTTTGTTTTTCCGGGATAGTAAGTACGATCGTTGATGCACAAAAGATTCGTGGCCTCGAGCCCGTCGACCACCAAGTCATTAACGAGTATCCCAGCGACAACACTACGCTGCCTCAAGCAAGTCCCAGAAGTGGATTTCAGCTTTGTGAAGTTGTCGTGTCACCCACATCACCTCTGATTGGTCGCAGTGTTAAACAGTCGGACTTTCGAGTTCGTTACGGTGCGCCCATCGTTGCGGTACATCGAAGTGGCGAACGGCTTCGCCAGAAAATCGGCCAAATCGTTTTGCAACCAGGTGATACTTTACTGGTCGATGCGCCGGACGATTTTGTCAAGCGTTGGCGAAATTCACACGATTTCATTTTAGTTTCCGGTTTAGAAAACTCGGCACCTATCGAGCACAAACGAGCGTGGTTGTCGCTGGCGGTTTTCGGTGGTGTCGTTATCGGAATGACAGTTTTTACAGCGCAGGCGACGTTGGTGGCGCTGATGGGAGCGGCAATCACAGTCATGACCGGATGCTTGGCCGCTCGTGACGCTCACAAAGTAATCGAGATTCCAATACTGCTGCTAATCGCGTCAGCTTTAGGGGTCAGCAAGGCGCTTGACACGAGCGGGGCAGCAGAGTGGCTAGTCGGGCAGTTACTTGCCTGGGCTGAACCGTTTGGCAAAGTTGCTGTATTGGCAGTGATCGTCATGATGACGGGCCTGCTGACTGAATTATTGAGCAACAATGCATGTGCAGCCATCATGGCTGTATTGGCGTTGGCAACTGCCAAGCAAATGAACATGGATCCAAGACCTCTGTTGATTGCCGTGGCGGTCACCTCCAGTTACGGCTTCGCAACTCCGATTGGATACCAAACCAATCTGATGGTGCTCGGTCCGGGTGGATACCGATTTGCGGATTTTCTGAAAATTGGCATCCCGCTTGACCTAATATGTTGGTCATTGACGATTGTGGTAGTCGCCTTGGTTTGGTCCCTCTAATAATTCCGAGTTGAGGCTCAACTACCAAGCTGCTGGCTGGTGAATTCGACTATACAGGAGGCAAGTTTCCGCGCTCATTTCGTCTCGTTCGGTGAGGCACGAATCCATATCCAAGGCAGGCGGCCATCGTCGACCAGAAGATCCAAAACGCGGGTCGAAACATATCATGAAAATCGATCAAGTGTGGATGTTCGTGAGTATTGAATCCCCAATCCACTAATAGCTTGGCGCCAATAACAATCACTAGCAAATATGCGGCTATTTCAAACCTTGGAAATCGCTCGAGCAGTTGAATGAACAGGGTGGCTGCAACACGCATCACCACGATTCCTAGCATTCCACCCAGCATGACCACCCAAAGCTTTGGGTGATATTGGGATTCATTTGGAGATGGACCAACAAGCGCGATTGCCGCGAGGATCGAGTCAATCGCAAACGCAATGTCTGTCAATTCAATAACTGCGACAGTGTACCAAAAACTCAACTTGGCAACGGGTTTTCCCGGCAGCGTGTCCTCGATGTCAATGGGAATGGGCACCCTCGCCTTGATTTCATCGGCAGCTTCGTCCGTTGCTACTGGCACCCCAGTTGCCTCATGCACCAGGATGGGACGGCCGTATTCGTCCAAGCGAATCACTTCACTGTCTTGTTCCTTTGCTTCGAAAAATAAGTGCTTTGCAGCGATGTAGATCAGATACGCGCCACCAATCAACTTGACGATCCGCCACTTCAGCAGAAGTTGTGCGGCGAGAATAGCGATAAAGCGAAAGGCAAATGCTCCAACCAACCCGCAGGTCAAAGCCAACGACTGTTTGTCCTTAGGCACCCGCCTCGCTAACAATCCCAATACCAGTGCATTATCGATCGACAGCAAGCCTTCGAGGATCACGAGTAATCCAATGGTCAACAAATCATGAGCGTCAAATGTCTGATTAAACACGGCAAAAAATCCCGAGCAGGAATTTTGAAGATTAAAAGAACTTGGGGGCAGGTCCGGGAAAAAAACTTCTACTGAACGAGATAACGCTGTAGCAAGATAACCGCTACGCCAGCCAGATATCCTGCCAGCGCCCAAGGAGCAATCTTGCGAGCATACCACAGGAAATCGATCTTCTCTAAACCCATGGCTGCCACGCCAGCCGCCGATCCGATAATCAAGCAACTCCCACCTGTTCCTGCACAATAAGCCAGCATCATCCAGAAACCATCGTTTTCCGGCAGCGTGTACATTTCGATGCCCGCCGCCACTAACGGAACGTTGTCAACCACCGCTGATATCAATCCGATCACGACTGCTACGACATCGCGATTTCCCAAGTTACTATCTAGCCATTGTGCAGCCGCGGTCAAAATCCCCATCGAGCCCAGCGAACCGACGGCCAACAATATTCCCAGGAAAAAGAGAATGCTGGACATATCGACTCGTTTAAGCGCGGCCAGTACACCCGTGCTGCTGCGCGTGGCTTCGTCGAGCGTATGGCTGACGAATTCCGAAACAACCCACAATACACCCAGGCTGAGCATCATGCCCATGTAAGGAGGCAAGTGCGTTACCGCCTTGAATATTGGCACACTCAACAGACCAAGCAGTCCAAGGCTCAGGAACAGCCACTGATGCCAAGGTTGAATCGACTTATCTACTCCGTTTTCCTGTTTCGCGTTTCCCTTGAGCTCTCCCTGCATGGTCAACGAAAGTCCAAATAGGGGCACAACCAAACAAACCAGACTGCCCACGAATAAATCGCGCATCACGTCAACGATGCCCAGTTTATGCTTGATCCACAACATGGTCGTAGTCACGTCTCCAATAACGGTCCACGCTCCTCCTGAATTAGCTGCGATAACGACAAGTCCTACAAATTTCAGCCGATCATCGCGATTAGCGACCAATTTTTTTAAAAGCGACACCATCACGATCGTAGTGGTTAGATTGTCCAAGACCGACGACAAGAAAAATGTAAGAAACCCGGTGATCCACAGTAGCGTGGATTTTTGTTTGGCCTTAATCCGATTGGTGACAATTGCAAAACCCTCATGCGCATCGACCAGTTCGACGATAGTCATAGCCCCCATCAAGAAAAAGAGAATGCTTGCAATCTCGCCAGTTAAGTGCAAGAGCTGGGATTCGACCACAAAGCTCTGCGCAACATGCTGAACATGTTCGTGTTTGGCTTCCTCTTCAAACCAATCCGGTATCGCTCCTTGCGGCAGTAATTGTTCTACGTTGAGTATGTACAAGGCCCAGCAAATGACGCCGACAAGAATCGCCGAAGCGGCCTTATTGACTCGTATCTGATGCTCAAATGCAATCGCTAAATACCCCAGCACAAATACAATCACAATTAATGTTACCATCGCTATATTTCTACTCTCTCTAATAAGACTTCGTGGCCGCCAACAGAAAGGGGCCTATCTTCAAGGAATCAACAGACTTGGCACAAGCAAAACTGCGCACGAGCGCTCACCTCGGAGATACATCGCCAGCAGAATCCTCGCGCAGGCAATATCACTGCTTATGACGCTCAATACTTCCGCGAACAATTTGCTCAACTACCAAACCGTTTACATATGCAAGTGTTGTGCACGAACTCCAACTACCTTGGCAGAAGGCTCCCATGCATGCTAATTGAGTTATCAGACAATCTTTAGAGTCGACTGGTCGCCAACAACGAATGTTGTCTGCGCTCAACCCATCTACGTTGGCAGCCGCTCTGCATGCCTAAGTACCAGAGCACGCCTAAGACCAATGTTCACATCTATCGCCATCGGTAGGCCGACATGTTGGTAAGTCAAATTGCGACGTGATGAATGAGCTGAAGATTTCCGCAGATGCCACCGCCAAACAACTGGTTGGGCAAACGCTCAATTCCTTCAGCGAATCGCAAGAATCAACGAGTCAATTGCGCAGAGAGACTCGCATTTCGTACAGAGTATGCGAGAGACAGCGTGAAGGTAATGTTGAGGCAAACGAACCGATTGACAAGAATGGCTTGCAATAGCCGAGCAAGCCAAGTCTGCCATGTAAGTCCTTTCCCAGGCTTACAATCGAGAGAGGATTACTAGATAGACAGCGAATTGACAATCGTTGTGTTGAGCAATCAAAGTAATCTGTCCCGTTTGAATCAGCAGACCCAATCGCCTGAGTCAAAGAACTGCCCGAATCAACAGACGACCAGACAGGCCAGGATTTGGCCAGTACGCTAATGCAACAAATCAAAACCACAATCGACCACATTGGTCTTGTGGATCGCTGAAAAGTCATTGTTAAAACCTCGATGAGTATGATTTATACGTTTCGAGGATTAACAGGTCAAGCTGTTGATGCTCTGGCTATATGCGCCGATTTACATCAACGATGCCTCATAGTTACAAGAGAAAGCTAACGGGAATGATATACTACCAACGATTGATCAAGTGAAACAACTTGGATGACTCAGTTTGGGATACTTGCACCGTTTTGCTCATCACATTGAGCCGCGCTGGTTGCATACCCTGACGTAAAAAATGCCACCAAGGGCATGCTCCAATTTACTAGAGACGGAAGAAGCATGAATCATTGCACTGCGTTAACGATCTGTGTGATAGCCGTGTGCTCGATAATGGCAGGCGCCGATGAAAAGCAACAGAACACGAGAATTTTGGCTGAAGCCGAAACGCGTTTGAAATCCATTTATGAAAAACGGGAGTTCACGCCCGCAACGTTTTCCGCAAAATGGTTGCGGGATAGTTCCGGCTATGTGGTTCTCGAAACTACAAAAGATGGTATCGAAGTCGAACTTGTGCAGTATGAAGTTACCAGCGGCGCGAGATCGCAATTGATCGGTGGAGAGAAATTGGTTATTCCAGGATCCTCAGATCGGCTTGTGATCCAAGACTTTGTTCAGTCACCCATCGCCAGTCAATTCCTTTTGCAGGCAAGCACCGCCATCAGTCGTAAATCGGGCTATTGGCTCTTTGATTCCAAATCTGGTGCGCTCACGCGGATTGCCGCTGATATTTCTCGACTCGCATTGGAGTCTACGTTTTCTCCCGACGGCGGCCGACTGCTTTTCTTACGAGGCCAAAATCTATGTGTGTTTGATCTGTCGAACAGCCAAACGACATCTTTGACTGCGATCGATGGTGACCTTTTTGAACTCGACATGCGAGCCTGCTGGAGTCCGGACGGCCGACAGATAGCCTACGTTCAATCCGATCTCTCGAAAGTTCGCCAGCGCCCGGTGGTGCATCCGACAGATCCAACGTATCCCACAGTGTCATTGCGGCGTTATGCTCGCGTCGGTACGCCAATTCCGAATCTGCGCGTTGGGGTCGTCAGCGCACAAGGTGGTCAGACGAACTGGTTAGATTTACACGCGGAGCCTGGAACATTTTATATCAATGAAGTCAGTTGGGCTGGCAGCTCAGAAGAATTGCTAGTCGAGATGCTGGGTCGTTTCCGAGACTATCGGGCGTTCGTACTTGTCAACACAAGGACTGGAGCGATTGCCAAAACCTACGAAGAACACGATCCAGCCTGGGTTGATGCGAGTTACGCAGCCAATGCTGGATTGGAGTGGATTCAAACAGGCAAAGCATGTGTGTTGCTCAGCGAACTCGATGGATGGCGACACGCTTATGTGATTTCCCGCGATGGCCAGCGACAAACGCTGCTAACAAAACAAGACAACGATATCATCGGGCGAGGACCGGTCGATGAAGCGGGAGGCTGGCTGTACTATTACGCTTCGCCTGAAAATGCCACACAGCGTTATCTTTATCGAGTTGCGTTGGATGGTTTGAGCGCCCCGCAGCGCGTGACTCCTCAGAACCAGCCGGGAACACACCGATACGAATTCTCGCCGAATCGTCAGTGGGCCTTTCATACTTATTCAACGTTTGATTCCCCACCGATCGTCGACCTTGTGGAACTTCGAGAGCATCGTTCGGTGCGTGTGCTGGAAAATAACGACTTGTGTCGAAGTCGCGTCGCACCGCTGATTACTCGGCCCACGGAGTTCTTCAAATTAGATATTGGTGGTGGAGTTGTCATGGACGCTTGGATGATCAAACCACGAAACTTTGACGATACGAAAAAGTATCCAGTGTTCGTGTTCATCTATGGCGAGCCACACGGCCAAACAGTGCTGGACGATTGGGCCGGGGGTCAGAATCATACCATGTTTCATCGCATGATCGCCGACATCGGATATCTGGTGGTATCGATGGACGGCCGAGGGACGCCCGCGCCCAAGGGTGCTGCATGGCGGCGAGCTGTATTTGGCAGTCTGGGACCATTATCCACAGAGGAGCAAGCGGCTGGTGTGAGAGAACTTGCCAAGACACGATCGTTCGTTGATTCTACGCGAGTAGGAATTTGGGGATGGAGCGGAGGGGGCACGAATACCTTGAACGCGATGTTCCGCCAACCCGATGTCTATCAGCTTGGTATTGCGGTGGCTCCGAAACCACAGCCGGAGCTTTACAACGCCTGGTTCCAGGAAATTTTTATGCGTACTCCCGATGTAAATCCCGACGGTTATCGTAACGCTGCCGCGATCAACTTCGCGAGCGGACTTCGAGGAGACCTGCTAATCATTCACGGTACCGGAGAAACCAATACCCATCTTCAAATTACTGAAGGTCTCGTTGATCGACTCATCGAGCTCGGCAAGCGCTTCGATTACATGGCCTACCCCAATCGTGATCATGGATTGCGAGAAGGGACTGGGACCGCAGTCCACATGCGTATGTTGATGACTCGTTATTTAATTGAACATCTTTATCCCGGTCCACGTTAGAAGCACTTTTAAAGAACACGCGAGGAAGAGCATTGAACGCCAACATATTTCAGGGTTGCATTCCGGCGTTGATGACGCCCTGTTTGTCCGATCGCACACCGAATTACGCGGCGCTGGTTAGGAAAGCGAAGGACTTATTGGCTGCAGGTATGCATGCAGTCGTGTATTGCGGTTCGATGGGCGATTGGCCACTGCTGACGGATGAACAGAGGCAGGAGGGTGTTCGTCGGTTGACCGAAGCCGGCATCCCCGTAATCGTCGGCACAGGCGCACAGAACCCCGCGCGAGCCGCCGCGCATGCCGCTCATGCGCAGCGTGTCGGAGCCAAAGGGTTGATGGTTATTCCGCGCCTTATGTCGCGTGGAACGTCACCTGCCGCTCAGCGAGCTCACTTTTCAGGCGTTTTAGCGGCTGCTCCCGAACTCCCCGCCGTGATCTACAACAGTCCTTATTACGGGTTCGAGACCAAGGCAGAATTGTTCTTTGACTTGCGGTCCAAATTCCCGAATCTCGTCGGTTTTAAGGAATTCGGAGGAGCAGAATCGCTCAGTTACGCTGCCGAACACATCACTCACGCCGACAATGATGTGCGACTCTTGGTGGGTGTCGATACTCAAGTGTGTCACGGGTTCATTCGTTGTGGTGCGGTAGGCGCAATAACTGGAATCGGCAACTGTCTGCCGCATGAAGTACTGCACCTGATCTCGCTCTGCAAACGAGCTGCAGTGGGTGAGGTCGAAGCTCGCCGATTGGCGATCGAACTGGAAAGTGCACTCACCGAGTTATCCCGTTTCGACGAAGGGCCTGACCTAGTGTTGTACTACAAGTACCTGCTGGTCCTGTTGGGCGACACTGATTATGAATTGCACATCAACGCTTCCGATCGGCTCTCGACCTGCCAGCAACGATTTGCTGCCGCGCAACTGACACTCTTCCGGCAGTGGTGGAGTCAATGGCCAGGGAAAGACTGGAGTGCGAACGCTGGCTAGTGTCGCGAATTGAAAGTTCGGTTACTAATGTTTCAGCGCCGCTCCTCGGTCAATCTACTTTCAAGCTCCGCGCTGCTTTTGTACTGGGCGTTTCAAGTGCTGCTGATAAAGTCTGGTTTATTCTCACGGAGACTACGTCGCGATGATCCGTCTGTTTTTGATTGTCCAAGTGCTACTTGCGTCTAGTTGTACTCTGCGCGCAGCCGATATGGTACGGCCAAATATCATTTTTGTCCTCTTTGACGACCTGGGCTGGGGCCAGCCGCAGAGTTACAACAATCAATCTGCGTTGCGTATGCCGAACTTCGATAAACTCGTGACGCAGGGGATGCGATTCACTGACGCGCACTCTGGAGCTGCAGTATGCACGCCCACACGTTACGGCGTACTCACGGGACGGTATCCGTCGCGCATCGGGCAGTTCGGAGTGCTGGGGACTTGGTCGCCGCCCATAATCCCAACCTCGCGTGCGACGGTGGCCTCGATCCTGAAGGAACGAGGCTACGATACAGCTTGTATTGGTAAGTGGCATCTGGGGCTGACATGGAAAAACACAGGAAGTGGCTCGCCTCCGATTGGAACGCGATTCACAGACGGGCCAACACAACTTGGCTTTGATTATTTCTGTGGCTTCACTCACGCCGCGAATATCAACACAATACTTGAGCAGGACCAAGTCGTCGCCGATGTAAAGAAGGAAGAGAACCAACCACTCATGTTACGCAAGGCGCTCGAGTGGATTGACAAGCGTGATTCCCAAAAGCCGTTTTTCCTTTACTTTCCGATGTGTCCACCGCACTATCCAGTGGCCCCGTCAACCGAGTTTATTGGCAAGAGTGGAGGGGTCGATCTAGCAGGCAGGGAGCTCACAGGACAGGCCGACCCCCAACACTATCCGGATTGGCTGTACCAAGGAGACGCGATGCTGGGCGAGATCATGCGCGCACTCGAAATTCGCGGTCTAACGGAAAATACGTTGCTCATCGCCACTTCCGATAATGGCGCGGAACATCGCAGCTATGCACCGCTGCGGGATTCAAAACGAAGTATCTACGAAGGTGGTCACCGCGTCCCATTCGTGGTGCGTTGGCCGAATAAGGTCAAAGCGGGCTCAACGTGGCATCATACCGTATGCCTAAACGACTTGCTGGCGACCGCTGCGGCGATCACGGGCGCGGCGATTCCGCAGAATGTGGGCGAAGACAGCGTTTCTCTCCTTCCCGCACTCACGGGTGCAACAGACGTCGCAACGCGCGAAGGGACAATCCATCAATCGATGAGCGGAGACCTTGCCATTCGGCAAGGGCCTTGGAAGCTGATCTTCAACAATGTTGGCACCCGTGAACTTTACCATCTCAACTCGGACTTGAGTGAAACCAATGAGCTCCATTCCGCGAACCCAGAGGTTGTTGCAAGACTCACGGCGCTGATGCAGCGCTACATCACCGAAGGCCGCAGTACGCCCGGTGCCATGCAGGTGAATGAGTTTAAGCTCTCACTCGACAGTTCCCAGAAAGGCAAACAGGAGCAGCGGTCCAAGAAAAAGAAGAAAACTTGACGAGGCAATTCAGATGATTTCAACCGCAATCAGAAGTTCAATACAAATTAGTCGCGCTCTATGCATCGTGGAGTTTGTGTTGTCCATGTTGTTCGTGTTCAGCGACCGCGCGCTGCACGCGGCAAACGAGTCGGCGGGCCGGCCCAACATCATTTTGCTCCTAACTGACGACCAAACTATCGGTGCAGTGGGTTGCTATGGAAATAGAGATGTTATCACGCCAAACCTCGACAAACTGGCAAGCGAAGGTGTGCGATTTCTCAATCACTACAACACCACGTCCATCTGCATGGCGAGCCGAGCCAGCATCATGACCGGGCTTTACGAGTATCGCCACGGCTGCAACTTTGACCACGGCGACTTAGAGCGAAGCTTCTTTAACAAGTCGTATCCGGTTGTTTTGCGAGCAGCAGGCTACTTCACTGGTTTCGCAGGCAAACTCGGTTTTGAACTGAACGGTGAGAAATTCGAATCCTTTGAAAACGAGTTTGATGTATGGGGAGGCGGACCTGGGCAGACCAATTACGAGACCATAAAAAATCCGAGCATCGCGAATTATGCCGATCGTTATCCACATAGCTCGCGAGCCTACGGAGCGTGGGGGCAAGATTTCATAAAATCCGCCAAGCAGAGCGGCAAACCGTTTTGTATGAGTATCAGCTTTAAAGCACCGCACCTGCCCTTCACGCCCGACCCGGCTGATCTGAAGCTATACGAATCTCGACAATCGTTTGCGCGCCCGCTCAATTATGGCGTTGAGAATGGCAGACATCTTTCTGCGCAAGCCTTGTCAAGCCGGGCGGCCACTGGCTATCGCGAGTGGGTGAATGACTACGATAACCACGTGCGTCGGTACTATGCGCTCATCACCGGAGTCGATATTGCAGTAGGTATGATACGTAACGAATTGAATCGACAAGGGCTCGCACAGAACACCGTCATAATATTCACGTCGGATAATGGCTACAACAGTGGCTCACACGGATTCGGTGACAAAGTCGTGCCGTATGAAGAAGGCTCGAAATCACCGATGATTATTTACGATCCCCGCTTGCCGCTGGAATACACAGGCCAATCTTGCAACGCCATTACCGGGAACGTTGATTTGACCGCTACTATGTTTGAGCTCGCTGGAGTTGCTGGGTCGCAAGAGATCGATGGAAGAAGTTTGTTGCCGCTGCTGAAGAACTCAAGTGGCAAGGTAAGAGATTGGTTGCCATTGTTCAATTTTTGGGGCGAGCGGTCTGCGCAATCGATGGCAGTTGTTTCGCCCGCATGGAAATATATCTACTGGTATTATGGTGAGGATGGGGTGCGTGTTTCGAACACGGGCAGAATGAAGCCGACCGAAGAACTGTTTCACTTGGCGGTGGATCGCCTTGAAATGAATAACGTGGCTAGTGAATCACAGTTTGCTGCACAGCTCACTGCCGCACGTGTTGCTTACGATGCCGAACTGGAGGCGATCCAAGCCAAGGCCATCCAAGGACACGGTTATGGCTCGTACGCACAGTTATTTGATCGCACATCGTCATGGGCGACAAAAGAACCGCTGTTACGGGAGACCATCACCAACAACAGTGAAAGTGATGCAGTTAATCCGCGCACAAAAAGAAAAGCAACTCAGAACGAAAAACGTTGACGCCCGGAAAACGTTGACGCCAAGATTGGAAGTCGCGAGCACGGCGTTTTAGAAACCGATCGCGACGGGCGCTTGGACTGGGCCATGCGGTTCCTGGCACTCCGGATTCACACACTACACTTCCATTCGACCAGGCCGATCTCTGTCAGTGAGTCATGGCGTAAGTGATGATGTTGATGCCCATTGGGTAAGACCACGGGACCGAATATTTAGAAAAATATTCTTCGTTGGCGCCTTCTCGCTCCCACCCGTCTCCCAAGTCGTTGTTGTGGCACAGCAAAGCAACTAATCTCCCTTGATCATCATGATAGGCTCGAAAGTGAGGCTTACCATCGCCGGGGGTGCCATTTGAACCAAATGTTCCGCCATGATTGAGTTCAAACTCCAACCCACTATTCCAAGTCCGAATGTCTGGAACTTGGGGTTTTTCTTTGAGGTCATAAACCAAGTGAAATATTTCGTGGCTCAGTGGTAATTCACTTGGTTGGCGGTCCGGAAATACTTTATCCATTTCCTGTTTCATATGAGCCCATTCTTCTTCGCACCAAAAGTCGTCGACCATCAGGAAGCCACCGTTGAGCAAGTATTTGCGCAAACAGTCCGCCTCTTCTTGGGTCAGAATGATTGAACCGACGCCGTTCATGAACAAAAAAGGATAGTCAAAAAGTCGAGGGTCGGTCAAACGCATATGCACGCCGTTTGGATCGACTTTCAAAGACGTGAGATCTTGTAGGCGGAAGGAAAAATTCCAATCACTGTCCGGAAAATCATTCTGCCAACGATTCCCGTAACCACCTCGCAACGAATCGAATTCTGCTCGAGCGAAGGTAAATACATCGTGTTTGAAATCGCGTTCTATTTCCCAAACAGGAAACTCACTGCGATCGGGCATCCGACCGCGACCGCGACCGGGTCCTCTACCCCATTGAGCGAACGAAATAGAAAGCAACATCAAAGAGACCAAAGTCCCCAATACAATCACTCTATATTTAGTAACCACAAGAACTCTTGCTTTAGATTTAAGAGGCCACAACATCTCGCAGATTGGTCCCCACAACCATCTGCCTTGCGGGACCAAGCACATTATACTGCAAACTGTTTCTAGATTAGGAACTGCACGGGAACGTACTGATCCGGCTGGAATAAGTCGGTAACATGGAAATGCTTGCCCATATTATTACGAGCAACCGACAAAGCAAAAGTTTGACTTTACGTTCTACTAACTACACAATGTGTGGTTTAATTGTCCGAATATGTGAGAGGCACGCACGTGCGAGTCGTAGGGCATCAGCGACGCAAGCGTGACGCCAAAGAGAGAGTAACTGATCGTAATTTAATGCGGCAATGTTTGTTTGCCGTAGATTTTTTGAATGCGAAAGGGGAATGATCATGTCAGGCGTATCTCACTCCCGAGGTTTTCGGCAGGGGTTTACACTGGTTGAATTGCTGGTCGTGATCGCAATTATCGGAGTCCTAGTAGGACTGTTGCTACCAGCGGTGCAGGCTGCGCGGGAGGCGGCACGAAGGATGCAGTGCAGCAATAATCTCAAGCAGATGGGGTTAGCTCTACACAATTACCACGATCGTTCCCGGATATTTCCAATGGGCATCTTTGGGATGTTCATGCATTCGTGGCAAATGGCGATTCTGCCGGAAATGGAACAGGGAAACGTCATTGAAAAAGTTGTCATGGGAGTCAATTTCGGGATTAGTGGATCAGGTGCTCCCGAAGGACCAAATCGATTGCTGCTGGATCGCTGGACACCTTCGTTCAATTGGTGTCCATCCAGTTCTGCAAACCGCTTGATGGTGCGCGATACTCCAGCGCCACAAGTGAAATTTGCGACTTCGTCCTACAATGGCATCGCAGGTGCCTCGACTAGTCCTACCGTCTTTACTGACCCGACAGGTGCAGGACGTTGCGTCACCGGTGCTCAGGGCTATGCTTGCGCGAATGGCGTTTTGATTCCTAATCGAGCAGTACGCATTGGCGATCTCACTGACGGTACTACCAATCAGTTGCTGATTGGCGAAAGTTCCGCGTGGGGTAAGACAACAACAGGAGCCCAAGTAGAGATTCGCGGAAGTGCTGAATGGGGCTGTTGGATCGGATCCGGCGCGAACGCTGGACCGCCAGAAGCTGGAGGTACGTATCGCTGGAACGCATCCCCGTGGGCTCGCAATGTGACGACTGTGCGATATGCCGTCAATACGAAGACCCAGCTCACTGGTGCCGGCGGCAATCATCGCGACGGTACGAATAACAGTCTGCATTCCGAACATCCCGGTGGTGCTCAGGTAGCGCGAGCTGACGGGAGTGTGCATTTTCTGGCAGAGTCAATTGATTTGTTGGTACTACGCAACGTTTGTGTCCGCGATGAAGGAGCCGTGATTCCCGGCGACGCTTTTTAAGTCGATTCCGCCAGTTCAGATATTGTTTGAATAGGTACAGACGAGCCGTTTCTTGGTGAGTATTGGCTAATTGGTGAGGATAGTTTCGACATGATAAATATTGGGACTCGAGCGTTTGCATGGGCTGGGTTGGCGTGTGTTTTTTTAGGGTGTTCCTCACAGCCATACGAAGGCAGAACCGCCAAGGTGTCGGGTAAGGTCTCAATGGATGGAACGGCGATTACGGCTGGGAATGTACTGCTGATGATGGAGGATGGTCATGCCGCGAGCTCTCCAATCGGTGCCGATGGGACCTATGCGACTGAATGCCGTCCAGGCAAATACAAAGTCGCTGTGTCTCCTCCGGAGCTGATCGATCCATTAGCGGGTGGTGGTAAGGCAGCTCGAGTCACGATTCCGAATCGATTTCAAGATCTCGGCACCAGTGGATTGACCGTGGAAGTGAAAGCTGGCGATAACACATTCGATATCTCGATGACCAAGTAGATTCGCACCGCTGGCTGGCACGCCCCGAGCCCTCGGCCTTCGCGATCGCTGGCGTTAAAAGATGCATCGTGTAGTTCCATGTGAAACCTTTGGGGGCGCAAGGAACGTTGAGCTGGAAATCGATTGGCCAAATTGAGGGCTGACCCATCTGTGACCAATTTTCCGATTGGCGATGCTATCCCGTAATGCAGAACGTTTGCACCACATCAGACTGAGGAATGTGTTCCTGTTCCAGACGCAATCCTTGCTCTCGACAAACTTCGAATGCTAGTCGTTCTTCTGCGTGCAATTCGGCGGGAGGTGGCCGATCTCGACCGGACCAAGGGATGGCGTATTTTTGATAACGACGCAGCGTTTCGACGTCCATGAATCGGCTTTGCGTATGCTCCCACCGATGGCGCAACATGGCCAGAATCTCTAGGCCGTCGAGATCGATATCACCCCAGTAAAGAAGTTGGCATTCGGCAAGCCATGCAAGTGAAAAGAAAGGAGCCACATTGCGTCCCAATCCACCCATGACGATGGTTCGAGGTTGGATGGGCATGGTCAGCAGATTGACTTTATTTTCGACAATAATCACTCGAATTTTCGAAACAAGTAATTCCGCTACGGCGCTGACCGGCAACGATATTTCATCATGAGTCAATTGCAATTCGAGCTTGAGGGCTCGATCGAGAATGCGTAC
Organism: uncultured Pirellulaceae bacterium; assembly: GCA_964625155.1. Taxonomy (GTDB): domain Bacteria; phylum Planctomycetota; class Planctomycetia; order Pirellulales; family Pirellulaceae; genus Aureliella. The sequence goes on along the minus strand of CAZVBC010000008.1, from coordinate 25,478 downwards.
TTGTAAGTATTGTTCAACTGCACGAAATCCGAATCGTTGTGCAAAGTTCTTGTTCCCACATCCATGATCGATGCTGGTCACTGGCAACAAACGATCCCACCAATCACTGAGAAGTCTTTGATGTTGGTCGATCAGTTTGGTCGGTATCGCAAGTGGCAACTCCCGAGGAAAACAATTGGGGCGTGGATGCTCGAGCAGATACTGCGTTACTCGAATGAGATCATCGATTACAAACTCCAAATCCGGCAACTGCCTGAAATTGTCACGGACCCACGACCGCAGTACGGGATAGGCGTTAAGGATTAGCGTACCGACCCGAAGCACTCGTTTCCAGTGTGGGCCATTGCCCGTCACGCGAGCGAGATCGTCGATGGAATCGATCCACAGTGACTGTGGATAGTTGTTTTCACCATGAGAACGCGAGCGATGAAGTTCACACTCGACTCGGTATCCGTAACCGATTTTTGACTTTGACATTGCGTGCAAAGCTTGCACTGCGAGAATATTTTCGGAAACACTTTTTTCGCGTACCAAATTCGCTGGGATACGGTACGGGAAGAAATCGGCAACTTCGTCGAACCAAGCTTGGATTGCGCGAGGATAAAGTCTTGCCAGCTTATCACGAATCTCGTCAGGCGTGATCATGAAGTTCGACGCTCGTGGGACAAACGGAATGGCTTAATTTAAGCGGCGCAAAGTTGATTTTATTCAAGTGCCCGCTGGCAACGAAGTGCCAGTAAAGCAGCGATATCAAGTTACAGGCAGATTGTGCGTTTGGAATCAGCACTTTGGCGAGCGGCATCTACGATCCGCTGGCCAGCCAAACTGGTTGCCAGTGAAAGTGGACCTTCGATCTGTTTACCGTGTTGCAAACAATCGACAAAATATTGGACTGGATTCTGAAATGGTGGCTCGATTTGATCTGCCGGCACGTTATAGCAGGCGGGATTGGCTCGAGTCTGTACCCGAATTTGTGCCGCGTAATCGTATGAGCTGATCGTGCCCTGAGTGCCGACCAACACGAAACCGCATTGAGGTTGTGGCTGCGCAATCCAAGGATCAGTGAAGGTGCCCCAGCGCGTTTCGAATTTGCTTAGTCCGACATCAAATCGTACGACTGTAATGGAATGCTCGTCGACTTCCAATCCTAGCGGCTGGTCAACAATTGCCGTGACCTCGAGTGGTCGAGCGTCTTGCAGAAACCATGCTCCCAGCGTCACTCCGTATCCCAGGTAGTCCAGCAGAGAGCCGCCTCCGGCAGATTTTTTGTAAAACCAACTGTCGGGCTTCTGTCGTTGAACTTCATCAGCCGATATGGTTCGCTTGCCTGCAGTATGCCAAAGGGGCCCACGATTGCCATCGTAATAATGGACTTCGATGACTCTGCCGATGGTACCTTCGTCAACGAGGCGTTTGGCTGTCCTGTGGCTCGGAACCCATACCAGCGGCCAATTGATCGCCAGCAGTACGTCATGTGATGCGCAAGCTGCCGCCATCCGCTGAGCATCGTCCATGCAACTGGCCATGGGTTTTTCCAGCAGAATGGGTAGTCCGTAAGGTGCGAGTCGATCGACCCACAAACTGTGATCGGCGGTGCTAGGACAGAGGATCAACCAATCAGGCCGCGATTGTTCAATACACTGCTGCCAGTCCGTATAAATCCTGTCTGAATGGATGTTCAGTTCTGCAATTGCAGCTTGCATGCGTGTGGCGTCAGTATCACAAATTCCTACGATTTCGCAGGCTGGATGATCTGCCACCATCCGCAAATTGTCTCCCATATGCATGTGTTCGAAACAAATCCCAGCCACTCTGAACTGAGCTGTACTCATCGGCGGAATCCTCTCAGCAATATCTCGCGGTACTCGTTTCCCATAATCTGCTGTTCAGTGTACAGAATTCATCGCTCGGCTTTCCCCGAGACTTTGTCCATTGCGAAGACTCTTGGCTCCAGGAATGGGCTCTCATAGGTTGCCCGCTCATATTCCAGCTCGAATCTTTCTAATTTTGCCAAATTGGCTAACTTTGAGACCGGTTTCAGGTTTAAAGTGTTCCGCAGGTAACATCTGTAGGAAATCTGCGGATCGCACATTCCACCAATCTTGACTTACCAGCCCAATTTGTGTGATACTTCCCACACGTACTGCGTAATCAAGGGCAGAATGTTTTGGGCAAAAGGCTCGCCGTCAAGTATTCGGCCACGACCAATTCGTAAGTACGGAGTCCCAGATTCCTCCAACCATAGTGTTGTGGTGGCAGATTTCAACCCGTTCATTGAAAGGACCAAGCAATAGAGCGCAATCAGACCAGGGTGAATAACCAGATTCGTATTCCACAAGTCCGAGTCATCAGTGAGGAAGGTGAGCAGCTCGGAGTTCTTTCCACCGACGATGCTCTATCGCGAGCACGTGACGTGGGGCTCGATTTAGTCGAGGTAGCTCCCAATGAGAAACCTCCCGTGTGCCGAATCATGGACTACGGCAAATACAAATACGAAAAAAGTAAAAAGAAGCACGGGCAAGGGCATGGTCATCACGGCAAGACGAAGGAAATTCGTCTCAGGCCGAAGACTGGCGAGCACGATATCGGTTTCAAAGTAAAGCAGGCCAAAGGATTCTTGCAACACAAGGATAAAGTGCAAGTTTCAGTGATCTTTCGCGGTCGCGAAATGGCGCACGTCGAAGAAGGACGCCGCGTCATGGAAAATGTCGTCCAAGAATTGCTTGAATTTGGCAAACTGGAATCGAACCCCCAACAACTTGGCAAACGTATGATTTGTACTTTGGCACCCAAGTAACACAGTTGGTTGAATCCGTGGTTTGACTGCGATGGCGTCTTCCGCAGTAATTCAGGTATGGGCTCAGGGGTAACCTTGAAAATCAAGGCTGGCCCCTGATTGTCTTTATAGCTCCATTCGCCAAAGCCTGCTGTTGGCTATCTCCTGCGGTCGATATGCTGCTTCAGATTCGAAGAGTTTGGCTTGGTTGAGTCCCGTTAGCTGGTTTATGCCAGAGCTCGGTCAGAGTTTTTTCTTAGCTCGGCGGGAGCAAGCTATTTAAGCAGTCCCGCCTGTCTAGTCGCTGGTTCATGCGCTATACTACCGAATTCCGTATGGGCTTAGTTGTGAGCGGAACGAGGATTTGCGGCATGGTGGAATCGGCTGCTGACGCCGGGGCATTGGCAAAGAACTTAACGAACGAAAAAATTCTCGTATTCGATTTCGGTTCGCAATACGCTCAACTGATTGCACGGCGAGTGCGAGAGCAGAATGTGTACTGCGAGATCGTCAGGCACGATTTGTCGGCCGAAATCGTGCGTGCGAAGAATCCTCGTGGAATCATTCTCTCAGGCGGACCGGCGAGCGTTTACGAGCCGGGAGCACCACGCTGTGACCCCAAGTTATTTGAGCTTGGCATTCCTGTATTGGGAATCTGTTATGGAATGCAACTAGCCTGTGATGTACTTGGCGGAAAAGTGGGGCATTGTTCATCGCGAGAATATGGACGCGCGACGCTGATGAACATTGCTGCTGACCGATTGTTGGCTGGACTATCCGACCATATGGATGTTTGGATGAGTCATGGCGACCAGGTCAATCAGTTGTCAGCCGATTTTGAGGCATTGGCAACGACCTCGAATTGTCCCTATGCAGCGGTGAGGCATCGCCGGTTGCCATTCCACGGACTTCAATTTCACCCGGAAGTGACTCATACGCCTTTGGGTGGCACGATCCTGCACAATTTTGTGTACGCCCTATGTGGTTGCCAAGGATTGTGGCATTTGGGTGACTTTGCAGAACGCGCAATTCACGAGATTCGCGAACGGGTCGGGAAGGAAAGAGTGATCTGTGGTTTGTCAGGTGGTGTAGACAGTGCGGTGACTGCGGCTCTGCTATATAAGGCGATTGGTTCGCAACTGACTTGCATCTTAGTTGATAATGGCTTGCTTCGAAAAGATGAACAGGGAGCTGTCATTTCCGAGTTTACAAATCACTTTAAAACCGACCTGCATGTTGTCGAAGCACGTGAGCGTTTCCTAAACGCCTTGGCAGGAATCACGGAACCGCAAGAGAAACGCCGACGAATCGGTTTTCATTTTATCGAGTGTTTTAAGGGGGAGGCGAATAAGGTCTCAGATGCTCGTTATCTCGCGCAGGGGACATTGTATCCTGATGTAATTGAAAGCGGTGCGGCGCCGGACGGACCCGCCGCCACAATAAAACTGCATCACAACGTGGGAGGTTTGCCCGCAGAGTTGGGGTTTGAGCTAATTGAGCCATTGCGTGACCTTTTCAAAGATGAAGTGCGCAGACTGGGATTAGAATTGGGGTTACCCGACTTGCTCGTGTGGCGCCATCCGTTTCCAGGGCCAGGATTGGCAGTACGATGCCTAGGCGAGGTCACGCAAGCCAAACTCGATGTATTACGTGAAGCGGATCATATTGTTGTCAGCGAAATCAAAGCGGCTGGACTTTATCGACAAACGTCGCAGGTCTTCGCTGTCTTGTTGCCAGTACAGAGCGTTGGGGTCATGGGTGATGCGCGGACGTACGAAAATGCCGTGGCCATTCGGTCAGTGAACACAGACGATTTTATGACTGCTGATTGGAGCCGATTGCCTTACGATTTGTTAGCGAGAATTAGTAATCGCATTATCAATGAAGTTCGTGGTGTGAATCGAGTTTGTTATGACATCAGTAGCAAACCTCCAGCCACCATCGAATGGGAATAGTCATTCAACAATTTCAGTTCGTGTCAAAAGAGACTCAACATGAAGTTCTTTATCGAGGGCACGTGGCAGGATCGTTCTGCTGTTATTGAGGTTGCCAATCCCTTTTCAGGCGCGATTATTGACACGGTGCCAAAGGCTAGTGCCGCCGATGTGGATCGAGCCATTGACTCAGCGGTGCGTGGTGCGGCAGTAATGGCAGCAATTCCGGGATACGACCGCTTTACGATCTTGCGCAAAGCGGCGGATTTGATGCGTCAGCGAGCCGACGATTTGGCGCGGACGTTGAGCAGCGAAGAGGGCAAGACCTTGCGTGAGGCTCTTTTCGAAGTGGATCGCTCTGCTCAGACAATAGAGTTGAGTGCCGAAGAGGCAAAGCGGCTTGGGGGCGAGTACCTGCCACTGGACGGTGGAAAAGGAACGCAGGGTAAGATGGGATTTACCATGCGTGTTCCCTGTGGAGTCGTGGCGGCGATCACACCATTTAATTTTCCACTTAACTTGGTGTGTCATAAAGTTGGCCCTGCGCTTGCCGGAGGCAATGCCGTTGTATTAAAGCCGGCCAGCGATACTCCTCTGACAGCTTTGAAGCTGGTAGAGATCTTGCTCGAGTCCGGCTTGCCACCCCTAGCCATCGCTTGCATTACTGGCAGCGGAGGTGCAATTGGCGATGCCATTTGCGCTGATCGCCGCGTGCGCAAGATCAGTTTCACAGGCAGCCAAGAAATTGGCGAACGGATCTGCCGGATTGCTGGCCTGAAGAAAGTAACGATGGAATTGGGGTCAAATAGTCCATTGGTAGTTTTGCCTGACGCCGATATGGAAAAGGTCGTTCAAGCTACTATGGCTTCAGGATTTTCGAATGCTGGCCAAGTGTGTATTTCCACTCAGCGCATGATCGTGCTTGATAACGTGTATGATGCCGTGGTGGCCGCGCTCAAGCCCAAAGTCGAATCGTTGAAAGCTGGCGACCAACTCGACGATTCGTCGCAAATGGGTCCCATGGTGCGAGAGGCTGACGCTGTGCGAGTCGAGAATTGGATACATGAGGCGGTGGGTATGGGCGCTCGACTGGTTTGCGGCGGCCAACGCGACCGAGCCTTGATGCATCCGACGCTGCTCGTCGACGCTCAACCAGAGATGAAAATTGTGCGCGAAGAGTTGTTCGGGCCGGCTGTTGCCGTTCAGCGCGCTAGTAACGTAGGCGACGCAATTCGCATGGTAAATGATTCTCGTTACGGATTGAGTGCCGGTGTATTTACGCGCGATATCGATCACGCGATGAGATTTGCCCGCGAGGTTCACAGTGGCAATATTCACATCAACTGGGGACCGATGTGGCGCACCGACCTCATGCCTTACGGTGGGCTAAAGGACAGTGGGCATGGCAAAGAAGGGCCAAAGTACGCAGTTCAAGAAATGACCGAAATGAAAACGATTGTGATTCACACTGCGTAATCGCGACTTTGTCCGTGTTCGAAACGGTGGTTAAATCAAGCCAATATCTCGTTAACAACTCGCCCGTAAACGTCAGTCAATCGATAATCTCGTCCGCCGTGGCGGTAGGTCAGCCGTTCATGATCCAGCCCAAACAGATGCAACAATGTTGCGTGTAGGTCGTGGATTGAGATTTTGTCAGTGACGGCTTCATAACCATACTCGTCAGTCTCACCAAAGGCCATACCAGGCTTCACGCCACCACCTGCCATCCACATCGAGTACCCTCGGTTATTGTGGCCTCGACCATCCTGCGTCGGATCGTCTGGAGTGCGACCAAATTCGCCGCCCCAAAGAACCAACGTGTCGTCGAGCAACCCACGTTGAGCCAAATCAGTCAGCAAGCCAGCGATGGGGCGATCAATCTGTCCACAATTCTTGGTCATCAGCGAGTTTAAGAAACCATGATGATCCCAATCGGTGTGCGTAACTTCGATGAAGCGGACTCCTGCTTCTGCGAATCGACGTGCGAGCAAACACTGCCTGCCAAAGATCTCTGTAGGCCCTTTATCAGCTCCATACAACTCCAAAGTCGCGCGCGACTCGTGCGTCAAGTCCATGACCGTTGGCAATTCACTTTGCATACGAAAAGCTAGCTCGTAGGATTGAATGACACCCTCAATCTGCGCAGCTTGAGTTTGTTCAAGGACTCGGCGATTCATTTTTTGTAACAAGTCAAGCTGTTGTCGTTGCTGAACGACATCGAGCCGCGAATTCTTTAAATCCGATATCTTGGCGTCACGCGAAGGTCGGTTCGCGTCACCGATAGTAGTTGCCGAATAGGCCGCTGGAAGAAACGCACTCGAGTAGTAACGCAATCCACCGAGGCTGGTAAGTGGACTCAACGATACGAAGCCTGGCAAGCTCTGATTCTCAGTCCCCAATCCATACACGGTCCAGGCACCCATGCTGGGACGCACGAATTGAAAGCTGCCCGTATGCAATTGCTCGAGCGCTTGAGGATGATTTTCATTTTCGGTAGTCATGCTGCGCAGTACGCACAACTTATCAGCATGCTTGGCCAGCTCGGGCAGCAATTCGACGATCTCTAAACCACTGTCTCCATGTTTGTGAAACTTCCATCTCGAACCAAGTAGTTTGGCGTTTGGGTTTCGTCCGGGTTTGCCGTGATCAAGTGTCAAACGAGGTTTGGGATCAAAGGTTTCCATGTGGGATGGCCCGCCACGCATACATAAGAAAATGATGCGTTTGGCGCGAGCAGGAAAATGTGGGGATTTTACTGCAAGTGGGTTTGAATTCGCAGTTTCGTTGATGGACGCCGAGTCTGTTGGATGTTCCGCGCGAGCTTGACGTGTAAGCAGGTCTGCGAATGCCAAGTACCCAAATCCGGCAGATGCGGACTTCAGCCAATGTCGCCGTGAACCGACATGATTGGAATCCTCTGTAAAATGTGGCATATTGCAAACTCTCTACTTCAAATAACGAAATTCTGCAGACGCCAAAACTGTTTGGCACAGGTTGGTCCAGCGCTCGAAAATGGCGCCGGTTGATTGTTCAAAGCCCGCCGTTGTGTTTCGCTGCCCACCCAAGTCCAAATACTCTAGCGAGTCGCCCAGCTCATCTGCCGTTGGTTCGCGCGCGAATGCGGACCGGTACAGATATTGGATGCGGGCGCGATCGTCGGCGAAGTTCTTTTCCAAGATGAACGTCGCGTAGAACCTCGCTTGTTGAGTTACCCAATCGCTATTCATCAAAAACAAAGACTGGGCGGGAACTGTACTTTGGTCTCGTACGGCAATGGGCCGATCGGGAGCCGCAAAGTCAAAGAGCTGGAAGATTGGCGGCAACACGCCGCGAACAACCGGCAAAAAGACACTTCGATAGGGATGATCAATCTGGTCCGGCAAAAACTCTGGAGAGAAAGTTCGGTACTCAACATCTCGCCATGGGTACAAACGAGCAAACACAGAAGTTGCACGGCGTGGAGACGCAAAATCGAGCTGTCCCGAGACCATCATGATGGCATCGCGAAAAACTTCAGCCTCGATTCTGCGCGCTGGCATGCGCCATAAATAGATATTGTCTGGATCGCGATGGTAATTGGTTGGAAGGAAACGGGAATCGCTGGCATAGGTGCGGCTCAGAACCAGTTCCCTCAGCAAGCTCTTCGTCGACCAATTCTTTTCCATGAAGTGGAGAGATAAATGGTCTAGTAATTGAGGGTGCGAGGGGGCTGTACCATTGACACCAAAATCGTCAGCGGTTGCGACCAATCCACGCCCAAACAGCCGCTGCCACACGCGATTGACGTATACACGTGCAGTCAATGGGTTGTGGGGATCAGCCAACCAATCGGCGAATTGCAAGCGGCCGCTTGCATCTTGAGGCAGTGACTTGATCGCATTGGGAAGTACTTGTAGAACGCCACGCGCGACGGTGTCACCTAAATTATTAGTATCACCGCGCACATGTACGCGGCAATCGTCGAACTTCGTACCTTCGCGAGCCCCCATGGCCCAGTCGGGCATCTCAGGAGGCGCTTCCATTGCGCACTGCAAGTCGTCTTCCGCAGCGCGCACCACCAAGTCCCATTCTTTGATTTCGGCTTCCATCCGCTGGATATCTGCGGTCAATTTGTTCGAATCGGCAGCACCATTTGCGAGTTGCAACTTGGCGTCCGCGACTTTGCGCACGACGCGATAGCGATCGGAGCGAGCGGTGTTTTGAATGAGCGTCAATTGGTTTAAGTGTTCGATATATGCTAAACCCGCAGCCGATAAGCTCTCAGCCTCAGGCCCGATGGCTTGAAGCTCGCTATGATGATGGTTCGTCGCATTGATTCCTTTGGGACCATATCCATACAGTGGCTGAGTGCTGCGCAGGATCCCGGCCATGGCATAGTAATCCTTGGTTGGAATCGGATCAAACTTGTGGTCGTGGCACCGCGCACAACCGATCGACAAGCCGAGGATCGATCGCCCGATGACCTCGATTTGCTCGTCGATGACGTCCATACGAAACACTTCTGGTTTTTGCTCTTCGAAGGCTTTGGGGCCTAATGCGAGGAAACCAGTAGCGATACGCTGTTCGTCGCGTTCGGCTATCGAACTAAAGGGGAGCAGATCACCCGCGATTTGCTCACGGATGAATTGATCCAGAGGTTTATCACGATTAAAAGAATCGATCACATAATCGCGATAGCGCCAGGCGCTGTACCAGAACACGTTTCTGTCGCGCCCATTGCTATCGGCATAGCGCACGCTGTCCAGCCAATGCCGTCCCCAACGCTGGCCAAAAAATGGGCTGGAAAGGAGTTCGTCGACTATCATTTCACGAGCCGCAGGGGAATCGTCTGACTCGAAAGCCGCGAGCTGGTCGACTGTGGGGGGCAGGCCATGCAGATCAAAATAAACACGCCTTAACCAACTTGATTTTTCAGCCAATCCCGATGGTTCCAAGTCGGCTTGACGCAATCCTTCGCCTACAAAGCGATCGATGGCCGACTCGGCTTGCATATTTGAATGCGGAGCCGGCAATTCGCTTGGCTTGGCAGGGACAAACGACCAGAACGCTCTTCCAGCATCGATCGACATACCTCGTTTTGCAGGTCGAGCTGTGGCGGCACGTGGGTCTGGAGCTCCACCGCGCACCCACGTCACGAAATCTTCAATAACCGCTGCTGGCAACTTTCCTTTTGGAGGCATTGCGGGTGCATCGTCAGTATGCAACAAAGACTGAATGAGCAAACTTGTTGTTGCATCACCTGGGACCAAAGCTGTACCACTTTCGCCACCGCGCAGCAGACCATCGCGAGAGTCTAGCAGTAACTCTGCTTTGAGTTTATTTTTCTCAGCAGCATCCGTGGAATGACAGTCGTAACAGTGCTCAATCAACACCGGACGAATTTTTGCTTCGAAAAAATCAGTGTCGACTTCTGCCGCCCGACAACACGGACTTACCAGGCTTGCGCAGATAACAAGATTTAGGCAACTATGAAAAAAAATACGTAGTACCGCGAGCTCAGCGCAAGCAGAAATCGCTCGAATGTGACAAACTGAACTGGAAATCCGCAGGTCACCGGTACTGGATTGGTTTCGGGTTTGTTGGGAATCGAAGTTAGTCACAGTGGTCAGCCTGCCTCAAACCTTGTCAGCTCTACGCACCACGAAGGTGGTCGCACTGGAGTAGATCCGCTCGAAGATTTGCATTTTGTATGATTCGATGAACGCAATCAAGAGAAAGTAATGTGAATCCCGGCACCGCCGTGCCGCGTAAAGATGCAGAAAATTACCAGGAGTGGAATGGTATACGCCGTTTTGCACAGTAGGTACTGAGCTCGTGCGCGAGAATTGGGCTACGACCAGCGATTTGAATGAATGATCGTTCTATTTGATGTAATCCAAATCTCTTAATGAGGTATTTCAATTTGCCGGATCATCACGGTCAAGCTGATCGAACGAGTCAGCCGACGAATGACGTGTGGATGTGGACAATTTGGTTCAGAGGATTGGATGCCGTTGTATAGAAGAGATATTGCCCATGAGCAGGCAAGATGTTTTTTCCATGTCGAATCGATCATCCTGGGGGTCCACGGTACCCATACTGACCCCTTTACCCTCGCTCAAAGAGTCCAACGTCATGGATGATTGTATTACCGTATTGGTTGTCGAAGATGATGATATTCAACGAGAAATGTTGGTTAGCCAATTAGAGTCAGTGGGATTGAATGTCATCCCCACAGATTGCATCACTGAAGCCAAGCGAGCTCTGGCTACAACACACGTCGACATGGCAATTGTGGACGTTGATTTACCTGACGGCAATGGTCTAGATTTTTGTGAAGCGACAGTCGACAACTCTCTGACCGCTGATTTGCCCATTATTGTATTAAGTAGCTTGACTGACCCGTTTCTAGTACGGCGGACACGCGCTGCGGGTGGGCATTTTTTCATCGGCAAACCATACGATCCGAACGTATTGCTGGCCATGATCGAGCGAATGTTGGACGTCTCACTGTGAAAATTGAAACTTGGCTGTTCTCGGCAGAGGATGTGCGGTGGTCACCGTCCGATGTTTGACCGGAATTTGTTGATGCGGCTCGCGCCGACTCCGCAACCAAAACCAACACAAAGTAAGTGCCATCAAGCGCAAGCTGCGCGGAATGTTTTTTTCTGCCGCTCGCCCTGGTGCATTTTTATCAAAGTGTCGGTCATAGCCTGTGCATCTGGTCGCAACAAATACAAATGAGATATCCAAGGTGGAAACTTTCCCTAAATAGCTTGGTATCAATGATTTGCCGACGGAATTACTGGGCTGGTAACTCCACAAAAAACATATTTCGCCCAAGAATTTCTGTTTCTGGAACTCGAATTGCGAGGACTGCGTACTATAGTTCTGCTGTGACAATTAGTTGCATCGGGATAGTTTCAACTTCGTACGCGCTGCTGCATCGATTAGTCGGCAAAGGGCACAGGTATGAGCCGCAAAGAAGCCTTACTTAAACTTCGACAGGTTTTGGTCCATCGTCGCGACGCGTTACGTCGTGCGCTGGAGGGGGATTTATCCGCATTAACCGAACTATCGATGGCCTCCGGCGATTTGGCAGACGTGGCATTGGACTCGGCGCACGAAGAGGTTACTAGCCAAATGGCGGAGGTCGAGAGCCGAGAACTGATTCAAATCGAGGACGCACTACAGCGACTCAACGAGGGTGGATACGGCAATTGTGTCGAATGTGACAAGCAGATTCCGCTAGCCAGATTACAAGCCTTGCCCTATGCCACCATGTGCATCGGCTGCCAAGTAGAAATGGAGAAAGCAGGCCAGCGCGGATGGGCACGACACTCACATGGTGCTTATGATTCTACGGCGGATGTGGATTAGGACGATTACAAGTGGGCAGCACACATGGCGTGCATAACTGAATCGAACGGAACAGCGTGATTTTATTGCACATGCGTTTGTCGATTCAATGCTTTCATTGCGGTGAACTGCATTCCAATTGATATCACTCGGCGGGAAAGCCGATTCCCGGTTACGTTCAAGTGCCAAAATCGGTGTGCCAGGACAGCCACCGAACCAAGCTGAACTGTTTCCCAATCGCCGCCGAGGTACTCAATGTCCCATCGAAACGCAAGATTTTTGCTCCTGGCTGTTCCGGCTTTCCTCTGGGTTGTGAATGTAGCCATTTTATCGCCACAGACGGCAAACGCTCAAATCTTGCTCAAATCGGAAGCGCAAGCCAGCGCGCTGGCCGGTTTGCGGGAGCCTGCGATCAGCCAAGGGAGCCGAGATGCCGAGTATCAACTGCTGCACCAGGAAGTTACACAACTGGAAAGGCAATTGGGATTAATTCGTCGCATTGTGCGATTGGTCTCGCCGAACGTAGTGCATATCGAAGCCTCAAAGCGTTCTGAACCTGGACAAGGATTTGCCAGCAGCCGCATCGAAGAGGCTGGTGCGGGCGTGATCGTCGAGCTTGGGCAGGAATTGTACGTACTTACCAATCGCCACGTCATTTATCCAGCCGAGATGTCCTCGATTCATATCGAATTGCACGATGGTCGGCAGTTGAAGCCGCTCAACGTCTGGACCGATCCGTCTACTGATGTTGCGGTCATGCAGATTCGATCCAGTGGCCTCATCCCAGCTCGACTTGGAAATTCAGAGCAGTTAGACATCGGTGACTTCGTGCTTGCTGTGGGCAGCCCCTTTGGATTGAGCCATTCAGTTACCTACGGCATTATCAGTGCGAAAGGGCGCAGCAATCTCGAGCTCGGTTCGCGCGAAATTGATATTCAGGACTTTTTCCAGACAGATGCGGCGATTAACCCGGGTAACAGTGGCGGACCGCTGCTCAACCTGCGCGGAGAAGTTGTCGGCATCAATACTGCAATCGCCAGCAACTCCGGTGGCAACGAAGGTATTGGGTTTTCAATTCCCATCAACATGGCCATGCAAGTGGCCTATCAATTGATTTCGAATGGCAAACTGCAACGTGCCTATTTGGGTGTTCAGCTTGAAAATGCGTTTGATGTGAAACTCGCTCGCCAGTTGTCGTTGCCCAGTAATCGTGGCGCTCTCGTTAAGTCTATTCTGGATAATTCGCCAGCACATCGAGCTGGGATACGGGTTGGGGACGTGGTTCTGGAGTTTGATGGCATTAGAATCGAAAATGATGGCCATCTTGTAAAGACTGTTGGCTTGACGCCCGTAGGCAAACGAGTGGCCGTTGTGTATTTCCGCGACGGATCGCGCAGCCAAGTGCTGGTCGAACTGGATCCGGCTCCCAGTTCCAACTAGTCCAATAGCAGAATCAACTTGGGCAGCACATCGGTCGACGAGCAATGGTACTGTTCAGCTTCCGACGAGGCTGATAAAACGTAACTCGCTCCGGCAACGACACAGCAGCTTCTCGATGGCCCCAACGGCTTCTAGCGAGATTGCATATTGAGTTTGCCGGTACAGGCTGATTGGCCTGCGGTTCATTCTGACGCATGAACCACTGCGGACCCACTGCATAAAAACTGACCGGGATTTTGGCCATGACATTCGACTGTACGCGAGGATCTTATCCTGCGACTCGCCTGCGACGTAATCGGCGGCTTCCTTGGATAAGAGAATTGGTGTGCGAACATCGCTTGCACGTCTCTGATCTAATTTGGCCAGTTTTCGTTATTCCAGGCGATAACCAATCGACGCCAGTCGCAAGTTTGCCTGGTGTGTCTCGGCACAGCTTGGATCGCTTGCTGGGCGAAGTAGGACAAGCTGTTGAATTAAGAATACCAGCAATTGCGATCTTCCCTGTTACTCCTTCCAATCTTAAGACTGAAGATGGTCGAGAAGCCACCAATCCCGAGAATCTGATTTGCAGCGCTGTGCGCGAAATTCGTAAACAGTTTGGAGAACGCATCGGCATCATCTGTGATGTTGCGTTGGACCCTTATACGTCGCATGGGCACGATGGGCTATTAATTGATGGCCAAATCGTAAACGATCCCACGGTTGAAGTTTTATGTCGGCAGGCGATTGTGCAGGCTCAGGCTGGTGCTGACATTATCGCACCTTCTGACATGATGGATGGACGCGTCGGTGCCATTCGAGTTGCCTTGGATGGAGCTGGTTTTCAACATGTTTCGATCATGTCCTACGCCGCTAAGTACGCTTCATCTTTTTATGGTCCATTTCGCGACGCAGTTGGATCGAAAGGAAGTTTGGGGACTGGCGACAAGAAAACTTACCAAATGCAACCTTCGTCAAGTGACGAAGCGCTGCACGAAGTCGCCCTCGATCTGCGCGAGGGGGCGGATATGGTTATGGTAAAGCCAGGCATGCCCTATCTCGATATCGTCGCGCGGGTAAAACAGGAGTTCGCAGTGCCAACTGCGGTCTACCAAGTCAGTGGCGAATATGCCATGTTGTCTGCTGCGGCCGCGAACGGCTGGTTAGATCTGCGATCCTCGGTCATGGAGAGCCTGCTGGCATTTAAACGAGCGGGTGCGGACATGATCCTAACGTATTTTGCCTTACAAGCCGCAAAATGGCTGCGCGAAGAGAATTGATCGCCACTCTCGTTCCTAAAGAATGACAGACATCAAACGGCTATTGATTGAACCTGCGCACAAACTGAACTGGCGTTGAAAGCTGAAATTCGCATACAGACGAGCCAATGTTGCGATTTGGCAGGTCGTTTAGCAGAATCAACTTGGATTAGATGGTAACTGGTTATTCGAGCCTTCAGCATTGCTGTGCACAGCTTTGACAAGTTGGTTCAAGCTGGTTTGTAACAAACCGATGGGTTCGGCGATACACAAAAAGCGGTGCCCTTGTGCTGCCAGTTTGTTTCCGTCGCCAATCATCCAAAAGGGCTTGCCCTCAGACTCCGCCACAGCGCGTAGTTGGTCGATCGCGCCGCGCAGCGCTGGATCATCGGGCCTCCATGCACATCCCAGTCGGCAGGACAGGTCGTATGGCCCGATTGCGAGCGCAGTGGTCAACGGATGGGCAGCAATTGCCTTTGCATTTGACAATCCTTGTGGACTTTCAATTTGAGGCATGACGATTAGATCGTCTTCGACCTCACGTTTAAAATCTTCGTAGTTGAATTGTTTCAACCAACGATTCCCATGACCACCTGGGCGACGCCCGCCTCGCGGAGGAAGAAAAGCTCCCTGCTGAACTGCGTCCAATTGTTCGGCCGATTCGACCATCGGCAGCAGCAAACCACATGGGCCTAAATCCATGGCTTCGCGAATCGATGCGGCATCTGTCTGGGCCGGTCGTACCAAAACCGGAAAATTTGCTAATCGTCCGATGCGGCATGCATTGGCGACGTTTTCGACATCGTGTGCAAAGTGCTCGCGATCGATAATTACATAATCCAACCCCGCCAACATGGCCAATTCAATTAGCTCGCCCCATAAGTGATTCGTGACCAGTATGCCCAATACTGGAGTCGGCGAAGCAAGTTTTTTCTTCAATATCGAGGCTGGTTGCATGGTTGGTATTTGCGGAAGTAATCTCGGTTATGCCGATCGATCGACGACAACGTAGTCAACCGCAACTATGCCAAGCCGCGATCTTGAATTCGTGTAGGAACACGACAACTTCATGTCGGCGAAATCGATGCAGCGGCAAGAACAGAGAATACAGTCGATCGAAAGAAACATTCAACGGCTCACTTTTTATCATCCTCGCTCGATTCCCGCTAGCTGCAATCCAAGCCGTGTTACAATGCTGTGCAAAATACCGAACGTAATCTGAATTCTGCAACGGTGCGCCGCCACAAAACGGGGCAGCCGCCTGTACAGTTGAAGATCGTTGGTTATTGGTTGTTATGGTTAACGTGCCCTACTAGCCGAGATATTGAGGTCATGGAATCAAACTTAGTTACTTCTAACCCGCTCATTCAAAAACTTTTTGTCGCTGGAGCGGGGCAAATGGGTAGCGGCATTGCCCAGTCGGCGGCTTCGGCAGGAGTCGATGTGACACTGTTTGATCTGAACGACACGGCAACCCAAGGGGCAGTCGCGCGAATGGGATGGTCGCTGAGTAAATTGCACAGTAAAGGAGTTATCAGTGAGCCAGCCGATAAAGTGCTATCGAGAATCCATACGGTAACTTCATTAGCCGCAGCAGCCACTGCCGAGGTCGTGATCGAAGCAGTGACGGAACTTGAACCAGTGAAACGAGAGCTGTTCAAAGAGCTGGATGCAATCTGCCCGAAGAACGTTTGGTTTGCGTCGAATACGTCGGCAATTCCGATCACTCGGCTCGCTGCGGCAACTGGGCGAGCAGACCAGTTTTGCGGGATGCATTTTTTTAACCCAGTTCCCATGTTGTCGTTAGTCGAAATCGTGCGAGGCGAATTGACGAGCGACGATACGCTAGCCAGGGCGACGAATTTGGCAATACAAATTGGCAAAGAACCTATCGTCGTGCGCCGTGACAAAACAGGGTTCGTTGTAAATCGCATCTTAGGAGCCGCAATTGCTGAGGCGATTCGTCTTGTGGAAGATGGACTGGCAGATGCGGCCGACATCGACAAAGCCATGCGACTGGGGTGTGCTTGGAAAATGGGCCCACTCGAGACTGCAGATTTAGCTGGTCTCGATGTCGTACTCAATATGTATCAGGCCATGCAAGAGGCTGAGCCCAATCCAGTTCTCGCGCCGCCGGCAATGTTGCAGCAGTTGGTAGAAGCTGGAAAACTTGGACGCAAGTCCGGAGGTGGCTTTTACGAGCATCGAAAAGTGGCTGACAAATGAAGTCCCCTCGCGATAATAAACTTTGCTCAATCGACGAAGCGATATCGTTGATCGAGAACGATCGCACGATTGCCTTTACGGGTTTTGCTGGAAGCATGCATGCTGAGGCATTATCCAGGGGGCTAGGTGAATACTTTCAGCGACACGGTCGACCACGTGGTTTGACGCTGGTTCATGCGGCTGGGCAAGGAAATTGGCAAGACCGAGGTTTAGAGCATTTGGCGTTCGAAGGCTTGTTGCATCGAGTGATTGGTGGGCACTTTGCGACCTGCCCAACGATCGGCAAGTTGGTGATTGACAACAAGATCGAAGCTTACAACCTTCCACAGGGTGTGATCTGCCAACTGTATCGAGATATTGCTGCACAACGCCCGGGATGCATCACTCACATTGGCCTGGGAACCTTTATCGACCCTTGCCACGATGGCGGTCGCTTAAATGGCATATCGCGGGATACTTTGATTGAACGGATCGAATTAGGAGGCAGAACGTGGTTGTGGTACAAGTCCTTTCCAATTCATGTGGCGCTGATTCGCGCGTGGGCCGCCGATCCGTTGGGTAATCTGTTATGCGATCAAGAGGCACTGTTAACGGAAGTCTTGCCAGCAGCCCAAGCAGCACATAATTGCGGCGGTATCGTCATCGCTCAAGTTCGTGAACTCGCCGATCGGCCCGCACCTCCTCAAAGCGTTTGTGTGCCTGGGGCACTGGTGGACCGCATCGTAGTGGCTCAACCTGAAGATCATCCGCAAACCTTCGCGGATGACTTTAATGTCGCTTTCTGTACGGCGCAGCGTGGTGGCGCACAATCTTCGGCAGCATTGCCACCTTTGGCATCTGACGAACGACGTATCATCGCGGCGCGAGCCTGTGATGAATTGCGGCCAGGTTATATTGTTAATCTTGGTGTCGGCATTCCAGAAGGCATCGCTCAAATCGCAGCAGAACGCCGACTGATTGATGAGGTTACCTTGACGGTGGAATCAGGGGTGATTGGTGGCATGCCTGCCGGAGGACTGGCTTTTGGTGCATCGATACACCCACAAGCGATCATCGATCAACCAGCTCAATTCGACTTTTACGATGGGCGAGGATTAGATTTCGCGGCCCTTGGGTGTGCTCAAGTAGATGCATGCGGTAACGTAAATGTCTCAAAATTCGGAACTCGGCTGGCTGGCGTCGGCGGCTTCGTTAACATTACGCAAACAGCGCGGCGCTTGGTTTTTTGCGGCGCATTCACGGCTGGAAACCTGCAGGTGGCTGTAGAGAATGGCAAGCTGCGCATTATTCGGGAAGGTAGTGTGCGCAAATTCGTCGCCAAGGTCGAACAGATTTCTTATAGTGCCAGTCGCGCAAGGGAAATTCAGCAAGAAGTACTGTATATAACTGAGCGAGCGGTATTCCGTTTGACACCGTTGGGCTTGGAGTTAATCGAGATTGCACCCGGAATCGACCTCCAACGCGACGTCCTTGCAATGATGGAGTTCCAGCCAGTAATCCATGAAGTACGCTTGATGACCCATGCGGCTTTTGCTTCTGGTGCATGACGTCAACACATGCGCGCGAGCCAATTTCAACAACACTCATTATCCCAACCAAATGTTTAGGAAACCGATTTGATGAACACGCCGTTGTCGGATGATAGCATCTGTATCGTGGCTGCCAAACGAACGCCGCAGGGCAGATTTCTGGGAGCGATCAGCAAGTTGTCTGCGCTGCAACTCGGTGCTGCTGCAGCACGGTCTGTTCTGGACAGCATCCCACCTGCAGCGATCGACTTGACGATTGTTGGCCACTGTTTAATACCAGACAATAATGTCGCACGACAAATCTCGCGCGAGGTCGGCATTCCTCTCTCGTCACCTGCGTATACGGTTAACATGGCTTGCGCTTCTGGCATGAAAGCCGTAATGTTGGCTGCAGACGCCATTCGGCTGGGGCAAGCCGAAGTGGTGCTTGCTGGTGGCACCGAGTCGATGAGTCAAACGCCCCATGTGGTAGATCGCGTACGTAACGGGACAAAACTTGGGCACGTGGAAATACGTGACATGTTGCTAGACGTATTGGCGGATCCACAAAACCAAGAGTCGATGGGCCTGACTGCCGAACGTTTGGCAGAGCAGTATTCAATCAGCCGAGCCAGTCAAGATGAGTTTGCATGCGCTAGCCATCGGAAAGCAGTTGCCGCTCAAGATGCCGGGGTTTTTGCTGCTGAAATTGTTCCGCTGGCAGAGCTGTCGTGCGATGAGCAACCTCGTCGGGACTCAAATGTGGAAAAGTTGGGAACTCTCAAGCCGGCGTTCAAGCCGGAAGGATCAGTAACTGCTGGCAATGCCTCCAGTATCAATGATGGGGCAGCCATGCTGGTGCTTTGTAGATTACGAACCGCCAAGGAACGAGGTTGGCAGCCGATGGCTTGTCTACAGTCCTATGTGCAAGTTGGTTGCGACCCGAAAATTATGGGCATTGGCCCTGTTCCTGCAACGGAGAAGATTTGCCAAATTCAAGGTTTGTCCATCGACGATTTTGATATGCTTGAGATCAACGAGGCCTTCGCGGCTCAGGTGCTGGCCTGCGCCAAATGTTTGCACATCTCTCCTGACGATCCTCGGTTCAACTCGCATGGAAGCGGGATCTCATTAGGTCACCCAATCGGTGCCACTGGAGCTCGATTGATTGTCCACGTCGCCAATCGCATCGCTCAAGGTCACGCTCGTCGCGGCTTGGCAACAGTTTGTGTCGGTGGCGGACAAGGTGTCGCGACAATCCTATGTAACCTCACTCCTTAACATGCTCGGCTTTGAAGTCGAAACTGGTAGGGGGTCGCCAGAAACCAGGAAAGTGGGGTAGAATGACCAGATTGTTGTTGAATCAAAGACGTGGAGATAATGAGGAAGGGTAATGGATAAGCCGCAACGGCCCCAGGGGAGGCAGTCCGATGAGAAGCCAGCGCCACAGCGCCGTAATCAATTTTGGTTCGTAGTTCTGGTAGCGCTGATAGGCATCTTGATGATGCAGTTACTGTGGCCCGACGCCGATATATCGCCAATCGACTACAGCGTATTTATTCAAGAATTAGATAGAAACAACATTCAGTCTATCGAAATCAGCGGTTCGCTGGCCACAGGCACCTTCAAAACTCCTCCGGACCAGCCCATCGAATATGATGAAAAGGGACAACCCAAAGCCAGTACCGAGGAGGATGGTCAGCCCGCTAAATTAAAACGCCGCTTCGTCGTACAGCTTCTCGAAGATGAAGCCAATATGCGGCTGTTGAATGATCGTATTAACAAGGCAGTACTCGATACTAAAGATGCCAGCCGACCACTGCAAGTCCGCAGTAACAGCACCGCTCCAGTGCAGAACTTCTTTATGTTGCTGATGCTCGGGGCAACCGTGCTGGTCATACTCTTTGCTTGGTTCATGTTTCGCCGCACTCGTGACCAATTAATGGGGGGCGGGTTCCTTTCCAGCTTCAGTCGTTCGACAGCCAAACGTTATGAACCCAGCGACCAACAAACGACGTTTGCTGATGTTGCTGGCTTGGAAGGAGTGAAAGCAGACCTGCAAGAAATCGTTGACTTTCTGAAGAACCCTGAGAAATTTCAGCGATTGGGTGGCCGCATCCCCAAAGGTGTATTGCTGAACGGACCGCCCGGAACTGGAAAAACACTTCTGGCCCGTGCAGTAGCTGGTGAGGCAGGAGTCCCATTTTATTCCGTAAACGGCAGCGAGTTTATTCAAATGTTTGTCGGCGTTGGGGCTAGCCGAGTTCGCGATTTATTTCAGACCGCCAAAGAGAACGCACCAGCCATCATCTTCGTGGATGAAATTGATGCAGTCGGTCGCCAGCGTGGCGCCGGTTTAGGGGGAGGTCATGATGAGCGTGAGCAGACACTCAATCAGATACTCAGTGAAATGGACGGGTTTACGGGAAATGATTCCGTAATTGTTGTTGCGGCCACCAACCGCCCCGATGTGCTCGACCCGGCCTTGTTGCGTCCTGGCCGCTTCGATCGACATATTACGGTTGGTCGACCAACGTACAAAGGGCGGCTGGAGATATTCAAGGTTCACGTGCGAGATGTCCCGCTGGACAACGATGTCGATCTGAAACGACTCGCTGCCGTAACGATTGGCTTGACGGGAGCCGACATACGCAATGTGGTGAATGAAGCTGCATTGTGGGCTGCCAGAAACGATAAAAATCGAGTTTCGATGGAAGATTTTGACTACGCACGCGACAAAGTACTGATGGGCGCCAAGCGAGAGGAAGTGCTCAAGCCGGACGAAAAAGAGAAAACTGCCTATCACGAGGCTGGTCACACACTGGCCGCATGGTACCTCAAAGGGGCACATCGCGTGCACAAAGTTACCATCATTCCGCGCGGTCGATCATTGGGAAGCACTCAGATTATTCCAGCCGAAGATCGCGTGAGCATGAGTGAAACGGAGATCCTCGACCAATTGGTTGTCCTGCTCGCCGGTCGAGCGGCGGAGAAAATTGTGTACGACGAAATCTGTGTCGGCGCAGAAAACGATTTAGAACGTGCCACTTGGATGGCTCGCCGCATGGTAACTCATTGGGGAATGAGCGATAAACTGGGGCCTGTCAGTTATAAGTCATCGGACGATGATCCATTTCTTGGCCGCGAAATTCACCAACAACGACCATTTAGTGAGCATACGTTGGAAATGATCGACGCCGAAGTGGTCGAAATTCTACATAAAGCTGGAGAGCGTGCGACACGATTATTGGAAGAGCGCCGCCAAGCGCTGGAGCAGGTTAAGGATTCGCTTTTGGCTCGCGAAGAAATTTCCGAAAAAGAGATTGAGGAACTTATCGGCCAATCGGTGCACGGACCGGCGGACCCGCAAGTTGAAATGGCAACCAATGATGCAGCGACAACGTAGCGTACTGTGGGGCTGAAACAGAACACGCAATGTACGTGCGGAGAAACGACATATGGCTAAGAAACCTGGCCGAGGCAAGATCCGCACCGAATTTCGCAAGAATCATCAAAGCCGTAATCGCCCGACCGATTTGACCCGCCAATTCCAGCAGGAGAGCTTGGATGATCAACAGCTTACTCGCGGTGAACGCATCAGCGGCAAAGGTGAACTGACTCGGCGCCGCACAATTGTTGGTTACAACGCCGACGAAGCGGACAGTGGACTTTCGGTTCAATTTGACTTGAATGATCCAAGCATTCTTGCGGGCCGGGTCTTGCGAGTGCATGGATTGGAATGTGTGGTGCGAACAACTGGCAATCGCGAATACCGATGTGCCATTCGCAGGCTACTCAAGTCGTTATCGACTGACCAACGTCACGTGGTTGCTGCGGGGGACTGGGTGAGATTCCGGCCCGAAGGGGACGACCAAGGAATCATCCTCCGTATCGAGCCTCGCAATGGCGTGCTCAGCCGAACTAGCAAAGGACGCCAACACGTCCTGGTTTCCAATATCGACCAAATTATCATTGTCGCCAGTGCTGCCGAGCCGTCGCTCAAGCCACATCTGATCGATCGTTTCTTGGTCACCGCCGAGCGTGCAGGCTTGGAAGCTGTCATTTGTATCAATAAGATTGACTTGGTTGAGCTGCCAGAGCTTCAACCATTGATTGGAGTGTATGCACAACTGGGATATCGTGTTCTGTGTACCAGTGCTCAACTGGGAGCACAAATCGATTGGCTTAAGAACATCGTCGCCAATAAACAAAGTGTTGTGACCGGCCAGAGTGGAGTCGGCAAGAGTTCCCTCTTGAACGCAGTCCAAGAAGGTCTTGGATTGCGAGTCCAGTCGGTCAGCAGCGACAATAACAAAGGTCGCCACACAACCACGACCGCAGAATTGTTGCCTCTGGCATCCGGTGGTTATATCGTGGACACTCCGGGTATTCGCCAGTTGGAGTTGTGGGATGTAGAGCCAAATGAGATCGCTGGTTTTTTTCGAGATCTACGCCCTTTTGTCAATCACTGTCGCTTTCCAGATTGTACCCACATTCACGAAGTAAACTGCGCGGTGCTCGATGCGGTAGCGGATGGAAAAATTGACCCACGCAGGTATGACAGTTACGTCCATTTGATTGAAGACCCCGGTGCAAGTGACTGATCGACAGCAGCGAGCCCTGTCACGAAAGCAATTGAAATTGGTCGACCAGCCGATGTACTCCCCGCGATAGATGAGCCGGTGAATTCCTCAATACCAAGGCGCTGAGTTTGCGGTACTGAGAAACTCAATCGACAAAGAAAAACTCATTCGAGCAGAGTAGTACTTGAGCCAATTGCGCCAAAGGATCGAGCACGAATGTCTTCGGTTGTGTAAAGTCAGTAACCGAATTCCACTGAAGCGTTTCTGCTTGCTCGTCCCGAATCGCGATCTCCCAGGTGAATTGATCGCTATTGAGTACTTTGCCAATATCCACGACAAAGTCGATCGTTTCTCCGGCAGTGACCTTTAAGTCTGCAAAGTCGATCGAGCGAACTTGTTTATGTACGTTGGTCGAGTGGATCATCCCTGCGCGAGAGCTGACAACAAATGCTCGAATGCCATCCCCTCCTGCAGGCTTGTGCTCAATAGTGCTGGTAATGCGAACCGTGCAGTCGCGTGGTGTAGTCCAGCGTCGGATTGCAGCATGTTCGTGGTCATTTCCTGGGCGACCGCCGCTGGCGCTTAAACGTACCCAACCAAGTTTTCCATCGGGGTACTTTTCGCCTCCTTGCCAACCTTGTTCTGTGAAGTGGGGCAATTCTATGAACTGTGTCGTGCGGCCTCGCTGAACATCAATTTGGCCATAACCATACTTCCAATCACCAGCGGTCAGCGATTCAGCCACCGAAGCAACCGGTTCAGCGTTCGCCAAAAACTGTAATGCTTCTCTCAATTCGGCGCTCGTAGGCGGGCGCTGAAACACTTGGCGAAACAGAGCATTAATTGTTTGGCTGGAATCGTCTTCGGTTTTCAGTGATTGAGACAAACTGCCAATTTGTTCTAGAACCAATGGATGATTTAGCGCAAAGAGAGCCTGTTGAGGCACGGTCGTTTCGGTCCGATGCGGAATATGCAAGTCTGGATTTGCGAAATCGAAAATCCTCAATGTGGCTGGCAAGAATTGGCGATCGATCAAACCGTAAACGGATCGTATTTTTGGAAAAGGTTTAGCGAGCAAATTGACAGGCTTTGCGTTATCGGCGACCGTCAACTGGCCGGCAACACTCAACAGAGAATCCCGAAATTCTTCGAACGACAACCGGTGTGTATTCATCTTCCAAAGCAGGCGGTTTTGCGGATCGACTTCCATGGGACGCGACGTGTGCGCGATGTCCGCTGGTTTTGCGCTCGTAGAGCTTTGTCGAAACGTGGCGGACAGCAATAACCAACGCTGAAGTGATTTCACACTCCAACCTTCAGCGACGAAGCGAGCGGCAAGCCAATCGAGCAACTCAGGATGGGATGGTACCTCAGCTCGTAATCCGAAATCACTTGGCGTTGTCACAAGGCCATTGCCAAAATGCCAGGTCCACACGCGATTTACAATGACTCGTGCGGTCAATGGATTTTGAGGATGGATGATTTCTCTTGCCAACTCCCAGCGGCCACTCCCTTTGGAAAAAGGCTGCCTCGACTTTGACATGAACCCAAGAAACTGACGCGGTACGCTATCAGATTTTTGGAGAGGATTGCCCCGCCTGAAAATACGCGGTTCAGCCGGTGTTGGCAAATCGACCAGCATGAGCGCGTGCGGCGCTGCGACCTTGGCGCTATTGATCCAACGATCCACTTCACCTTGTAGTTTCCACAGTTCCGTACAAGTCGCTAAGTCAAAGAACGACTCAGAAAACACAATCGACTGATCCTTGATTTCACAGGGCGAATCAAGACCGTACAGCACTTGGCGAAGCTGCTCGGATGCAGCATCCGGTAATTGACCCGGCGCTATCTCGGATCGCTGGGCAGCAGATGTTAGTGCAGCTTGCCACCTCTGATAAACACTCCGAAAAATCAGCCCATATCGCTGGATGACCTCGTTGAATGATTGGCATGGCTGCGAAAATTCAGTGGTTACAATTGGATTCAGAGACTCCCGACGAGCCGATATCTCAAGTGCAACTTTTGCCGCCGATTGCTTGAACGACGCAGGGTCCAATGCGGCGTAGAGTGCCCAGGGAGCAAACACTGGATCATCACGATGGGCCCGGAGCTGCAGAAAACTCTCCCACTGTCGGACAAAAGATGGTAACAGATCTTGTTTGGAGAACAGTTGGCTGAAATCATCGCCAGGGTATTTCTCAAGCTCCGATTGCGCTTTCAAGTAGTCCTCAACACGGTGCCGGACTCGGTCGGAAGTCTCGGCGCAGCTTTCCGCCGTACGCTTGGATAGTTTCTCCTGCCTAGTCTTCAGTTCTCGGAGAAACTCCACATCGTACGATGTGTGATCCGAAAGCGGTACAAGTCGCTCGGTGCAACTGTCAAACACGCCATACAAGGAATAATAGTCAGCTGTCGGAATTGGATCATATTTATGA
>CAZVBC010000007.1:0-46993 GCA_964625155.1 uncultured Pirellulaceae bacterium | reverse complement strand
AGCTTGCCTCCCAGATTCTTCTACTAACCACTGTTGTTGATCCTCGTGCGGCAACATCGGCGGGAGAACTTTGAGATCCTGAAATCCTTGCTCCTGGATACTCAGCACCGGTTCACTTTGCGCGACAGTCAAATGAAGTCCCCGGCGCTGAATGTACTCGCGATGTTCGGACGAAGGCCATGGTAACGCCGGATCGATCAAAAGGATTGGAATGATGCCACATCGCGATCCGGAGTCGAGCAAGCTTTGCAGCGATTTCCATGATTGTTCGTCCAAGCCGGCTGGGAATGACGACCATACCAACAGCCGATAAGGCTCGGCTAAAGATCCAGCTTCACGATTATATTCGACGATACTCCGATACTGATTACGCAACGATTGCTGTATAAAATCTTCAGCCGCACGAGCCAGTTGCTCGACTTGTTTAGCGATGTGCCCCGGTTGCGTCCACACTCGGTGCGTTACCAATTGCGGATCGAAATCGGCTAAATGCATCAACCAGCCAAAATCTCGACCCAATGAGGGTGGATCAATAACACAGACGTGTGTCTTTCCCGCCGGAATACTGGTAAGTGCCCGAAGAATCAGGTTGCGTATAGTTTGTTGAGCAACATCGCTGGCCGGATCTCCCGCGACCGTCAGATAATTGTCTCGAATCGGTTCAAACGTAACTGCTGCCACCCGTTGGCCACTGGTTGCAGCACGTACATCTTCATGCAGAATATCATCCACCACCAATGATCCAAAAGGGAAAATCGGCTGCTCTAGTCGATCGGGCCACTGGCGCTGCTGCCATGCCGTATCAGACCAAGTTGGGAATTGTCGCTGGCACCATGTGTTACCTCGCTCCATGAACCGAAGAGCTGTGCTCGTCGCATGTAGCAGCCTGCGTGCACCACTGCGGTCGATGCGCTCGATATGAGCCAAAATCTGACTCTGTGTTGAAGTGAAAGCCGATTCAGATGTAGAGATAGTTCGTTCGTGTTCAGCCAAGAACTCTTGTTGACGCGATTTGAATTGTTGGTCAGTCGTTGCAATCGACTGAGTAAGTTGTTCGCTGGCAATGCGTTTCTCATTCGCCAGCGATTGTGTGAGCTGTTCCAATTGCTGTTTTAGTTTTGCATTCAGTTCTAGGATATCGTGTTCTCGCCTTTTCGCGACTTTGTCGATTTTTGCATCGCGTTTATCTGCCAACCGCTTCAGTTCCTCCTCGCTTTCTCGAAGCGCCAAGCGGCTTCCTAATTCCGTAGCTTGTCTGGCATTGTTGAGTTCCAGTTGAACTCGCGGATACTCAGCTAATGCAATTTTGCGTAACCAAGGAAAGGCAACCAGTTGTGCACCACCAATCAATACGATTGCCAAGATCATTCCTACCGCCAAAGCGATCGGCCAAGCAACAACCTGAAACGCCCCCAATCCTGCTGCGGTTGCCACAGCGATGAAAATGCTGGCGAACCATAACCAAATGGAGCGAAGGGCGTTCGAAAGGGGATTATTAATTACTCGGTCGAGATGTCCAGCAGCTTCCGCAATGTTTCGCTGCGACGCTTGAAGACATTCCTTTGCCGTATTTGGCAAATCAACTGCTGTAACCGGAGCATCGGCAATCGCAGCACTGACGCCACGTTGAGCCAACAGGTTTGCACAGGACTGTTGTACGTTGTTGATCTCGATGTTTTTCTGTTCAAATGCGTTCTTGAATTCGCGCAATAAAGCGATCGGTACATTTTTGGCCTGCATAAAGTGGTTTTCAATCGCTGCGACTTTTTGTTTGGCGGCAGTATTTATCTCTTCCGCTTGCTGTCGAGAACCAGCGCGAATTGCTGCTTCGCGAGCCGCATACCCATGGATTGAAGTGAATGCGCGAGTCTCACATTCAGTCCACCGCATATGGCGAGCCGTATCCCATTGCGTAATGAGCTCATTCAAAGACCGCTGGCCAGCACTTTTGAGCTCCATTAACTTTTGATGATGATCCAGCTCGAGAGTGCGGAGTTGGTCGCGCAATTGTTCGACTTCATGCGCGATCCTCTTGGAGCTCGAACTCATCCGTTCACGTAAGCCAAGGACCAGTTTTTGCAGACGTTGGCGTCCAAGAAATCTCGGCGTCGATTCGGTCATGAGTATCCGTTGCGGTTCAGGTTGACGGCACAATTTCGATTCGGTTTAACGCAATGGCGAAAAAGACAACTATCAGTTAACTCCGTTCGCTTAACTTTTTGGCAATGTCTTCAAATAATTCGACAGTATGTGCGATCCCCGCGACTAACTGGAGAATTGTCGGTTGCATTTCCTGCATATGTTCCTTTACAAATGCCTGCGCCTGGGAATCTTTCCAGACCTGTTGCGTCGCCTCGACCTCTTGGAGCAGATCATCGGAAATACGTGTCAAACGCTGCGCAATTCCCGACAAATCGTGGCTGATACGATGCATGGCTCTCTCTGGCTGTTTGTGTCCTGGCGGCTTGGCAGGCGACGTGATGATCAGTGCGGATGCGCTCAGAAAAGTATGGCCGACTGGTCGCCAAAAGCTCGAACACATCCAGAATACCAAACAACGCTCGTGCCGACCACGTAACAACCAGCATAGGCGGCAACATCCTTACTGATCCAGAGTGGACAGTAGCTTTATTTGCCTTAATTTCACTTGGCCATCATCCGAAGACCGCTGTGAAAACTAGGTTGAATAATGAGCGACGTTCGCTCGGAAAGTACACACACTTTCTCACCCCCCGTCGAGAGGCGAAGTCGATCGATTGTCGATTGGCTCCGCCTCTCTTTTTTATCACTGGCAGCCGGAAAAAATCTTCGGTGAGTGCCGGACAGTGTGTACCAGAAACTGCGATAGTTGCTCGATGAACCCTTGGCAAATCGCCAAAGTTCGGTGACCAATAGGACCTCGGTTATCGCAATGTGCAGTGCTGCAGATGTAACATCATGAAAATGATGTTACCGCATTGATCACCTAAAGAGAAATCGCTAGTCAGCACGGCAAAGTGTGTATGTAACGCGCTGGCGAATTGTAGACGACCAGCTTTACGGTTCGGTATCGCGCAATTAGACCCGAGCACCGGTGCGCGGTCCTTTGCTTCCGGCGCAAACATGTCGCCGCCGGAAGTTTTAATTGCACGTATACTCAACGAACGGATGTTGGCTGGCTGACCTATCATTCGCTTCGCTCGATCAGTTCAGTGCATACTGGTTGTTCGAGTATCTTGCTGAGGATGTCATTTCCGCGACGCGAACCATACTGTGGCCAAGCACCAATGTCCCGCAACTCTGGCATCAATTGCTCAAGTTGCTCGCACAGCATTTGCGACAGCCGCCTGATGCGAGTCGCCGACTTGAGCTCACGAATCGACGCTGCAGTTTTCATGATACGCACCAACTGCGCTCGTTCTTTTACAGGCCGAGAGAGTGGGTCGCTATCACTTTCCACTAAGTCTGCGATCGGAACGTCCAAAGCTTGCTGCCAAGCTAGCAACTGCCGAAGGCTCAAGTTGTAGCCTGGTTTTTCCTGTTCACGTAAAGTTTTGACGTCCAGTCCAGTTCGTCGCGAAACGGTGCGCAAAGAAACTCCCTGCTGCTTTCGCACTTCAGCAATTCGATTCAGGATTCGAGGCTCGCGCTTGTCACGCGACTCTACTTCCGCCTGCTCGTAACCATCGTCTGTGTCATATTCTGTGTCTGTGCTACATCCTATTCCTGAATCGCTTACTCCAATCGCCGCATGTTCCAAACAAAAAACGCTAGCCAAAACCGACGACATTAAGTTCTCCTTGTGTGCCCGAGGTTCCCCCACCACTGAGAGAGCGGACGGACGCACACCCGAACCGCAACCGACTTTTCGACAGCCTATATGAAACAATAGTTCCCCAAGAACGACAACCTTTCTAGCGATTTATTTCCCCAAAAGTAGGTTGTTTCGTTCCGGCAAGCTGTCACCCTTTAGCGAAGCCCGACCGAATTTTGAACTCACCAATCTCCAAAAAAATTCTTCAAATTTCCAGAAACTGTTGAAACAAATCAGAAGTTACCCCAAATGGCATTGATTTGACTTCTAAGGTGTACGGCAGGAAAGAATATGTCAGGCCGTTTGGATAAATAGGAAGAATGCACAAGAATTCCTGCAGCACGGTAATTTTCAATCGCCAATCGCCTTAACATTCACTTTTGAATACTGGGTAACTTGGGATGGTCGGGTAGCCGGACAGAACAATTTGTCTCGACGTTTGCCGAAAAAATGAATGGACTGACGAGATTGACTTGAGGAGTGCTGAAGATGAAATACAACCGGTTATCAAGCAGACTATCACTGACGGAAGCGCGGTCGCTGGTGAAAGA
Organism: uncultured Pirellulaceae bacterium; assembly: GCA_964625155.1. GTDB lineage: Bacteria > Planctomycetota > Planctomycetia > Pirellulales > Pirellulaceae > Aureliella. The sequence continues at coordinate 42,649 of CAZVBC010000007.1, read as the reverse complement.
TCTTTCGCGACCGAATCCCTGGATTTATTGGAGTGATTTTCTCGCAAGTATTTTGGTCGGCCATGTTCTTTTTATTGCTGGCTTGAATTTGCACCGCTGGCTTGATACGACCACAGTTGAATTCTGGGCTGTGCGTGTGGGTGTATTTGCGATCAATGCCGTTTTGTATATGCGAGCGGCGATGTTCATCCACGAACTTGTGCATTTAGGAAGCAACTTTAATGGGTTTCGATTTGCTTGGAACGCTTTATGCGGCATACCCTTTCTGATGCCTTCGTTCCTTTACTATCCTCATATTGATCACCATCGGCGCAAAAGTTATGGAACTGCGGAAGACGGCGAATACCTGGATTTAAGCCACCGGCATCCCGTACATATTGTCGGCTTCATATTATCCGGATTGGTCGTACCTGTGGTTGCATTGCTCCGCTTTCTAGTCTTGACGCCGCTTGCGTGGGTTTGGCCTGAATTGAGGAGTTGGGTAACTCGGCACGCCAGCAGCATGGTGATAGACATCTTTTACTTGCGTGGCGACTTCGGTACGCGCGCTCATCGCATGATGCGTATCCAGGAATGCCTCTGCTTCGCATGGGCGGTTTCCCTCTTTTGCACACATCCGGTAACAAACAATTCTGAGCTGGCAGGATTCTGGAGCCAAGCGTACTTCATGGGAGTCGCACTACTGGTTATCAACAACGTGCGCACTTTGGGCGCCCATCGCTGGGTCAGTCAGCGCCAAGAAGAAATGTCCTTCGAAGCACAACTGTTAGACAGTGTCAATTATCCTCACAGACCTTGGATCACCGAACTCTGGGGGCCTGTTGGGACACGATTTCATGCGTTGCATCATTTGTTTCCCACTATTCCGTATCACAATCTCGGATCGGCCCACCGTCGGTTGATGGCTAACCTACCAGCAAATTCGCTTTATCGAGAAACTAATCGCGTATCCTTGGTCTACGAGATCTGGCAGCTCTGGAGCCGGGCTAGCCAAAAGCAAGCTCAACCAAAACAAGTTGAAAACCAACAAGTCACCGCAGCTTAAATAATTTAGGCTGTGGACTGCGACCATAGACTCTTGTTAGCCACCGTTTTACGATATCGATGTTCTCATGTGGCTGGTCAAGTTCCGCTTGAACATAACCCGATTACTCGTTCGCTGCGTTAGTTTAGTGTAGAATCTGCCTGCCTTTCCATTGCGAGCAGTTCAGTGGAATCCTCGCGGCGCCATTATTTCTCGATTGCTATTGTGACTATTTGAGCGGACGTAAAAAGCAATGAAATCAAAGTCTCTTCATCATTTGGCTGGCTTTGTTGTATTTGCAGGTTTGATGACGGCATGTGTGGGGCAAGACCAGGCGAGTTCGAGCTCGAGTCTTGATTTGCCAACTTCCGTTGATGGATTACCAGGTGCTGGACCGCTTCGGCAGTACGATGCCTTTCGCAATCTATGGAATTCGCGCAGACAGGCTTGGGCAAAGAGTGTTACGCAGGATCAACAGTCGTTGGTATTGTTAGGTGACTCAATCACACAAGGTTGGAAAAATCTCGACGAACATTTCCCGGGTGTCAAGGTTGCCAATCGAGGCATCAGCGGCGATACAACGCGGGGCATGCTTATTCGGCTCAAGGAAGATGTCTTGGCCCTACATCCCAGGGGAGTCGTGATGTTGATGGGGACGAACGACTTGGCTGAACAGGCCGCCCCGGAAACGATTGCTGGAAACGTCAAGCTGATTATCGACACGCTGCATCGGAGCGATGAAAAAATGCCCATTGTCTTATGTTTGATCTTCCCCAGTTCAGAAACAAAGCAGCGACCGGCTGAAAGGATTCAGGCAACTAATCGCCTGTTGATGCAAACTGCCAAAGGCCATCCGCGAGTTACGGTAGTCGATACTTGGACTTTGTTTGCCAATGCCACGAACGATGCACGCGCCGAGTACTTTCCGGATCTACTGCATTTAAACGATCTAGGATACGCGCGGTGGGCGGCCGGTTTGCGTCCAGTTTTGGCAACGTTGGGGTTTTTGGAAAGCGAACCAGATAAGTTCTCCACCGAACCTGGTTTCGTAAGCTTGTTTAATGGTCGCGATCTCACGGGTTGGGGATTTCGTCCTACGAGTCAACCGGCCCGCAAAGCTAACGCAAAGATCAATCCGGATGCTCCGGTGGTACCGGTCGTTGACAAAGCGATTCAATTCGACGGACAAACTGCATCACCGGATGGTCGCTATGTGGCGCTTAATGGACGCCTAATCGTGACGACTCCCACAGAAGGCCGCAGAATACAGCAGCTCTGGACGACGCGCGAGTTTTCTAAAAACTTTGAGTTGCGACTTGAGTTTCGAGCGACTCCAAATGCCGATAGTGGCGTATTTATTCGCAAGCCACAATTGCAATGCCGCGATTATCCACTGGCTGGTCCGTACAAGGACTTGAAGAACTACAAGCCTCAGGAGTGGAATGAATTGGTAGTTCGTGTCGAAGGTACCAAAGCACATGCCACTTGCAACGGTGAGGTGCTGGAAAGTGAACTGGCTGTGCCCGAATCCGGTCCAATCGGTCTGGAAGGTGATCGTGGACAAATGGAATATCGGCGCATTCGCATCCGTGAATTCTAGGGCTTAAGCAGCGGGAGCTAAGCATTATGTGTAATGTGTATGGTCAGTATTTTACGGTGCAGGGTACGACGTCTTTGCCGCGATCATTTTTACTGGCCTCCAAAGTGCTTTTGGTGTTGACCATGGCGAACGAGACATGGGGGCAACAGGCCGCGACGACTGAAAAAGCCGTAACAACCAACGAGCAGGAGACAGCCTCAACTGGCTCATCCAGCGTGTCTCCGTCGCCAATAAAAAGCTGGCCACCCGAGGTGCAAGTTATTCAGTATTTGAGTGCGGCTGATAACACTCAGCAACCTGCGTTGTTCTACGATCCCGGTGGCGATGTTCCCAAGCCCCTATTGGTTGCATTGCATTCTTGGAGTGGTGATTATACCCAACACAATCCCGCCTACGGATTGTGGTGTATTGAAAAACGATGGGTTATGATCCATCCCAATTTTCGTGGCATCAATCAAACTCCTCAAGCTTGTGGATCGGAACTGGTGGTGCAGGATATTCTCAGTGCCGTTGACCACGCCAAACGAGTCAGCCGGATCGACGAAAATCGAATCTACCTCATGGGCGGTTCAGGAGGTGGTTATGCTTCATTGTTAATGGCCGGTCGAGCACCGGAGGTCTGGGCAGGTGTATCAGCTTGGTGTCCCATTTTCGACCTCAAGCTCTGGCATGCCGAAACTCATCAGCGTGGGCTGAAGTACACGCAGATGTTAGAGAAGGTATGTGGCGGAGCGCCGGGTACGTCTGCCGAAGTGGATGAACAATATCGAATTCGTTCGGCGAGCACATGGTTGTCGAAGGCGAAAAATGTGAACCTTTCAATCAATACTGGAATTACGGATGGACATAATGGGAGCGTGCCAGTCAGCCACACATTGCATGCCTTCAACGCCGTAGTGAGTGAACCAAGTGCCCAAATCTCAGCAGCAACGATTGCAGAAATCGTCAAACAACCGGCAATGCCTGAAACGCTGAAGCAGTCGATTGATGACCCGTTGTTTGAAAGCAAAAAAGCTCTCTTTCGCCGTGTCAGTGGAACGACTCAAGTTACGATTTTTCAAGGAGGGCACGATATTTTATATGACGCTGGCTTAGGATGGTTAGAATTTCAGCGAAGGCATCAACCGCCCGTCTGGAAAGTACCTTATGCCCCATCGGTCGACCTAACCAAACTTGATACGCAGGTTGGCAAGTAGATTCAGCGGCTGGCGCGAGGGTACAGCGAAGATCTAGCCAATCGAATCGGTCGCACAGTGCAATACGTGTTAACACGTGGCGTCTAGAAATTCTTGTGCTTGAGGAACCGTCAGATGAATCGTCGCAACTGCCGATTAGAACGGTTGGCCACGCTGGGTGTTTGCGGGTTGTTGGGTCTGATGATTACCCAGTTAGAATTGTTAGCACAAAATCCCACCACTTTGACAATCGGAGCCAGCGCACCGGATTTTGACCTTCCAGGTGTTGACGGTTCAAATCATCGCCTTGCCGAGTACGCCAGTGCAAAAGTTTTGGTGATAGTGTTTACGTGTAATCACTGCCCGACTGCACAAGCGTACGAGGAACGAATCATACGATTGCATAGTGACTATGTAGGTCGTGGTGTGGCCTTGGTAGCAATTTCCCCCAATGATCCGCTGGCAGTCCGATTGGACGAACTGGGATACACCGACCTTGGTGATTCATTGGAGGACATGAAGTTGCGCGCCAAAGCAGCAAATTTTCAGTTTCCTTATTTGTTCGACGGCCAGACTCAAGCTGTGTCGCGAGCATACGGAGCCAAAGTCACGCCGCACGTTTTTGTTTTTGATGCAGCTCGTCGCTTGCGATACCAAGGTCGCATCGACGATAGCGATATCAAACATCCTAACACTCATGATGCTCGCAATGCGATTGACGCTGTGCTGGCCGATCGAGAAGTCAAGGTCCCTGAAACTCGCGTCTTTGGTTGTTCAGTAAAATGGTCTGACAAGAAGGGGACGGCTGATGAGTCGGTTAAAAAGTGGAATCAAGAATTGGTGGAGCTGACTGAAGTAAACGCAAATCAGCTAAGTGAAATTGCCAAAAATCGCACCGAAAAATTTCGCCTCGTCAACGTCTGGGCGACGTGGTGCGGTCCGTGCCTGCAAGAGTTGCCACAGTTGGTTGAAATTCACCGCATGTACCGAAAACGCCATTTTGAGATTATTACGCTGTCGTTGGACGAAGTGGACATGAAACAACGTGTGCGACAGGTGCTGCAAGAGACACACATGTCGACCAGAAATCATCTTTCGACAATCGAGAGCAAAGATGAACTGGCCGAAATACTCGACTCGAAGTGGACTGGTCCCTTACCCTATACACTACTCATTGCACCGGGGGGAAAAGTTGTCTATCGCTGCGAGGGTGCCTTTGATTCTCTCGAATTAAAACGTGTGATTGTCCAGCACATCGGACGAACGTACGCTTCGAAGAAGTGAAACGGATAATTGATGCTGCAAAAGAGTCGTTCAATCGTAGGCTCTGTGCATTGAAATCGCCCTCAAGCGGATCTAAGAATCAGTCATTATCGTTAACGTGGCTGCAAATAAATTTTCCTCTCTTCCATTCGAGCTCGTCTGCGGCTTTGTTGTGCCTGGAGTTTTCAGCGGCTGCTAGAGCAACATTTCTTGTTGACCACTCACGAGGCTTCGATGGAACTTTCGATCAGCGTATCAAGGTCTGGTACATCATGGTCTAGCAGGCTGGGTCGCTCAAAAACAGAATCTCTTAATTATTGCGGCTAATGGTCACTGAGCAGACAGGTGCCATCGAGAATTCGCTGAGATACCGCAGCGACGTCAAAATCGAAGTTTTGCGAGCGAAATTGACCACTCAGTATTTTTTGGGGGATTTTTCTTGTAATTTCCCTCCAGAGCGGTAGATTATTTCCCGCTGGGTATTGCTCGAAAGTGGCACCATAGGTTCATTCGGGTGGAGCAAACTGTCGCGTTGGTGCTTGTTGTGAAAGCGTGGAGTATTTTGGGAGGGGTGGCATGTCCTATTCATTTTTGGCGTCGACGAAGCTTCCCTCAAGCCCGAGCGTCACTTGGCGGAACTCGCAGTGTCGGAGCGGACTGATCCTCTTGTTGGTTTTCGCGAGTTGTTCTGAACCAACGAAACCAATTGCGACAGATGAAGCTCGTAAACGCGCTATTTACGAGAATAAATCTACTGAACAAGCCGCCCGCGAGTGGTTTTATCCGAGGAGGATTGAGGACTATTTTCCTGGCATGGATGCAGTCAGCCAGCTTAAGTTAAAGGAAGACGGATCGGCAAATATAGATATCCCAGATGCGTTGCTAGATAAGTCCAACCCGACGAATGCTGTACAGTTCAAGCGTCCGGAAACCGTCGTGCGGCCACCAGATTTGGAGCCGAATCAAGTTCTGGGGAGAAACACATGGATGATTTGGTGTGCTGGTAACGAAGGATTTTGGGACTGGTTGGCAACAGACAATTTGGGATTTATCGACCTACTGAAGCTGGTTGATTCGCGCGGGCGTCAAACTCGATTTCGAGATTCAGGGGCTATCAACGAACCGGGCATGGAAGCCGCTGTCCAACCGGACGATTTGGACTTATGGTTGGATTTGCCCCAAGACTCGCGGCTTCGCCAATGGCGTTCCAGATATCTCCGACAAACATTCGAAGAAATTGCCAAAGGTCAGCACAAATCGCAGCGAGGCCTGAAAAAGAGAATTCACGGAATGGAGGTGGATCTTTATCGCGGTGATGCACCAGAGAATACCAAGACGCCTGACTATGGCTACAACTCTTCTGCGAGTTACCTTAATGGCCCAGCCACTTCTGAATACCAATCGAATGGCTACTCTGCGCCGGGTAATAATGTCGCCACTGAAGACTCGGGACAATTGGACTCGGAATACTATGACCAGCGTATTCCTCCGCCTGACATTTATGGATTGTCGAGCGGAATTATCGGATTGCGGTTATTTCCCAATCCGTACTTTGATAACGAAGCCAGGCTCAAATGGAATGGTGCGAAGTACTACAACAACAAGGATTATTTCTCCGATCCTGAATTAGTGCGTCCATTTCGAGTTGGCATGAGCTGCGGATTCTGTCATGCGTCGTTCCATCCTCTCAAGCCGCCGATCGATGTCAACGAACCGTCATGGGAGAACATCTCGGGCAACATCGGCGCACAGTACTTGAGTATGCGAGCGACTGTGGGCAATCTGCTAACTCCAAACTTGTTTGCATATCACCTGCTTGAGAGCCAACCAAGAGGGACGATCGATACTTCGCTGATCGCTTCCGATAACATCAATAATCCCAACACCTTTATCTCCGTCTTCAATCTCCCGCAGCGCGGATTGGTCTCATTTCGCAATCCACCGGAAAGGTTGTCGTCGGCAAGTGCGAGTCTGCCATCGTTATGGAACGAGCCAGCAGTCAATCTTGACATAGGACATCCTGATGGCTTGAAGCCGGACGATGTGCAGTATCAATCTTCGTTGAAATCTTTCAGAGAATGGCGTGAAGTTTTTAGTCAACAAGGAGTGTTGGAAAAGGTGTTCGCGTCGAATGATCCAAATCGTTATACGCCGCGCATTTTGATCGATGGTTCCGATTCGATCGGAGCCTGGGGAGCGCTTGCGAGAGTCTATCTTAATATCGGCAGCTATTGGGAACGATGGAATCAATTGCACCAGCCGGTCCTTGGGTTAACGCCCCAGCAACCCTTTAGGATTCAACATTGCCAAACGAATTCCGTTTATTGGAATGCGACTGGCCTACGGGTTGGAGCTATGCGAGATTACTTTCTCAAGGCAACTCCACCCATGCCTCTCCTGTCAACTGAGGGTGGGCTAGATCGGTTAGTAGCAATCGATCGTACGATCCTAGAAGAACAATCGCGAGGAGACGAAGGTGAGTTTGAGCGGCAAATGAAATTGCAACGTGGACGGCACGTGGACGTCAGCCAACTGCAACGGGGGCGTCGAGTTTTCGCAAGAAACTGCATCGTTTGTCACTCCAGTATCCAGCCAGAAAGCAGCCTCGATACGCTATTTGGCGGCAAGACGGACGAATCAACTGCACAGGCTCGCAAAGAGTTCGAGCAGAAACACGGAGGGTTGATCGCTGAGCGAATTACATCGCGTGATCGCTGGGCGCAAAATGGCGAGTTTTGGGAGCACGATCCGGGCCAGTGGCTGCGCGATTCAGACTACGTGGCTTGGGCGGAGGAAATGGTGGAAAAGCCCGCTTTTTGGCAGTGGAATTATTTGTCTACGGACTATCGAATTCCGGTCACAGTCGTAAAAACCAACGCTGGTCGGGCAATGGCCACCAATGCGATGGCTGGGCACATGTGGGACGATTTTGCTTCGGAGAGCTTTAAGTCGATGCCTTCAGTCGGTCCCATCGAATACTTTAATCCGTACTCAGGAAGCAATGGCAAGCTGGAAAGGTTTTTGCCACGGCATCGAACTCAGGACGCGCCTGCTGGAGGTGGCGGTCCAGGATTCTACCGCGTACCATCGTTGATTTCGGTGTGGGCCACTGCGCCACTATTACACAACAATAGTCTTGGCTTATACAACAACGATCCGTCGGTTAATGGACGCTTAGATGCATTCGACGACGCCATACACAAAATGCTGTATCCAGAGCGACGACTGCTGAGTTCCAGTTACAACGGTGCGACCGCCGAACGACTTGAACGAGATCAAGGTTTGATTTGGAGAACGACCGAAGATTCGTACTTGACGATCGAAGCTAAACGTTTGCCATTTTTTGCGAGACAGATCCCGCTGATCGGTCGCCTTAGCGATGCATTTCCATGGCTGATGACCGTTCAGCCTTTGTGGTTACCCAGTTCATTGCTGATGCTGGGTGCGTTGATCATCCTGGCGCTCAGTAACAGCTCATGGCGCGGCTATGCAGGAGTCGCGACGTTGGTGATTGCGGCGGGTCTGTGGTTTATCTATTGGTGCAATCTGACTTTTCCAGTTTTGGCCCGGTACGCGGTGTTACAAGAGATTCGTCCCTTTGGTTTAATCGTTGTAATACTTGCAGCCATCGGGGTTGTGTTGTTGTTGCCGATTTCGCGGAAGTGGACAAGGTACTTAGGATACTTGTCTACGACGGTGAGCTTGGTACTGGGATTCGTGATTTATTTCAGTGCCGGCGAACTTGGTGATCTCAGATTAGGACCGATTCCCAAAGGGACTCCTGTCAACTTGATTGCTAATATCAATTCCGAGGAAGAACCCAAGAAACTTGCCAAAACAGTCAAGACGGTGATCGGTGGGCTGGCCGAGATTCAATCGCGAAAGCTCGATGACGATGGGGCTCGAAAAGTCATGCGCGACAAGATTGCGCCAGCTTTAATGAATGTCAGCAAATGCCCAGACTTCGTTATGGACCATGGTCATTATTTCGAATGGTTCAAGACGATGACCGATGAAGACAAAGAGGCAGTCATCGAACTATTAAAGACGCTGTAACTGTTTGCATGGGTGTAAGAAAGTTGAATTCTGATTGCGTCCGGTGACATCGATCTTAGGCAAAACGGCCATAGGCAATGGGTAGTGCTATGGCGATTTTGCAGATGCCGAAACACTTGAAGAGAGCAGGGAATTAGTGCTGCACTACCTGCGGTGTACGTCGCGACAAACTAGAAATTGGGAACCGCATATGTCTACCAATGCAACTGACAACATATACGATTTTATCATCGTGGGTTCCGGAGCGGGAGGAGCACCTTTAGCGGCAAGATTGGTGCAGGCCGGGAAGCGAGTCTTAGTCATTGAGGCTGGACCCGATCATGGTTTGGGAGACGCGAACTCGCCAGCTAACGAGGTTACACGCGTTCCCGCATTTCATGGTTTATCGACGGAACATCCAGATATTTCCTGGCGATTTTTCGTCAACCATTTTCGGACATCCGAGAAGGGCCAATTGCCTGATGGAATTCCTGCGGATTCCAAAATGCACGTATCGCAAGATCCACAAGAACAAGGAATTTTTTATCCGCGGGCGACCGGAGTAGGCGGTTGTACGATTCATAACGCAATGATCACAATTGCTGGACCGGATAGCGATTGGGATGACCTGGCGGATGAATTGGACGATCCCTCGTGGCGAGGGCAAGCCATGCGTGGGTACTTTCAACGCTTCGAGCACAACGATTACCAAACTCCTCCACCACGCGAACCCACCTCAACTCTGGGAATGTACCTCCGATTTATTGTTTCCAGTTTTTGGTGGTTGTTGGGTTATACTCCCGATAGCACAGGAGGCAAACATGGATTTCGTGGTTGGTTGCACACGAGTACCGCCGATATATCGCTCGGCCTCCACGACAAGCAACTAATCAAAATGCTCAAAGCTGCCCTCTGGCAATCTCGTCAAGCTGGCTTGGGACGCGCTTGGACTTGGTTAACCCGATTCTTTAAGGGTGAAGTTCGAACGGCATTAGATCCGAATCACTACCGAACATCCAGCGAGAGCCCTGAAGGTGTAGTGATGATTCCGGTGGCCGTGTACGGTCGTAGCACGACGGTGCATCAAAATCGTCAGACACCTTATGCAATGCTCGGACGGCGTAGTAGTCCTCGAGAACTGCTGCACGAAACTCTCGCCACTCATCGCGACAAATTGACGATTTGGACCAACTGTCTGGTCACGAAATTAATCCTCAGCGATGACGAACGACCGCGAGCGCTGGGGGTCCAGTTTTTGCGTGGGGAAAAGCTATACCGCGCCCATGAAAATCCGAGTACCGAAGAAGGTGAGCGTGGCGAAGTCCGTGTGCGCGATGGTGGCGAAGTCATCTTAGCTGGTGGTGCATTCAACACGCCTCAATTGTTGATGTTGTCGGGTATCGGACCTGCACAGCAACTGGCAAAGTTTGATATTCCGGTTCGAGTTGACTTGCCAGGTGTCGGCCAAAATCTGCAGGATCGTTATGAAGTGTCCGTCGTCGGGCAAATGAAAAAGAAATTCGAATTGTGGAAGCATGCAACACTGAAGTTGCCCACTGGCGATGCAGGGCCCGACCCTCATCTGCGCCAATGGCGCGAGGAAGGTACCGGTCTGTATACCAGTAACGGGGCTATCTTAGGCATCTTTAAACGGTCGCGGCCTGAGTTGCCCAAGCCTGACTTGTTCATGTTTGGTGTTCCCCTAGAGTTTCGAGGATATGCAGTAAATTATTCGGTCGTCAAGAACTACGATCGATTCTCTTGGATCGTACTGAAATCTCACACGCAAAACCGTGACGGCGAAGTTACGCTGCGCAGCACCGATCCACGCGATCGTCCTCACATCAATTTTCATTACTTCAATACCCGATTTGCGGACAACCAAAGCGAGCTTGATCCAGATTTGGAGTCAATCGTCACCGGCGTACGATTCATTCGCGGCATCTATAGATGGGCAGGCAAGAGATTGGTGCAAGAAATTCACCCCGCCTTGCCTGAAAGCGACAATGATGCGCTCAAACGATGGATTCGTAGTGAGGCTTGGGGACATCATGCTTGTGGCACTTGCCGCATGGGACGCAGTGGCGATGCTGGGGCGGTTCTCGATAGCCAATTTCGAGTTCGAAAGGTCGATGGCCTGCGGGTTGTTGATGCCTCTATTTTTCCTCGCATTCCTGGCTACTTCATCGTGACGAACATCTACATGGCCAGCGAAAAAGCCGCTGACACCATTCTGGGGTCGGGTTCGAATCAATCGCCGGATGCGCCAACTTACCCTCAAGAGATGTTGGACTTGGAATCGAAGGCGATACACCAGCGACGTGAGTTGCTGGTCAGTCCAAATGAGAAGCTTGTTCCCGTAGTGAGCGATGGCGAGTGGGATGAATCGGTGGCTGGAATAGGATTATCCGGCGGAGGTATTCGCAGCGCAACCTTTAGTCTCGGCATCATTCAATGCCTGGCGCGTGACAAATTACTGCGCAAGATAGATTTTATGTCTACAGTTTCAGGCGGTGGTTATATCGGTGCTTGTTTGGGTAGATTCTACGATCGACTGCGTTCACAGTCGGGGATGAATTCAACTGGGGAAGGTGTGCAGGCCGCGCAGCGAGTCGAAGCAGCGTTCACCTCCAACACATCGCATTTACTGGATTGGTTGCGCAAGCACGGAAACTACATCGCACCTCAGGGGAGCGGCGATGGCCGCTCGAATTTTGCGGTCTTCGTGCGAAATCTGTTGAGTATCCATTTGGTAGTTGGGCTGTTGTTGTTTTCCGTTTTCGGGGTGGCCAATTACGTCCGTTATGTGATATTCGAACATGGTTTTAGCGCGGTTGGCTTGGCTATTGATCGTACGCACTTTCCGATAGGACATTTGATCGCCGTAGCCCTTGGACCGTGGTTTAGTCCATGGTTTATCTTGTTTGAGCTTCTATTGTTGTTTTTGGTGCTGCCGCGGATCGCCGGGTATTGGATCGTTTCGCAGGATGAACACGAGTCGTTCAAAAAGACACCTTTGGCTGTTATGTTCATTTTCGTGGCCACTTTGATTGGGATGGGAGTGGGCCATAGGATGGTCGAGCCGATATTGATCGGTTTCGGATTGCTGTCGTCGCTGATTCAAGTTGAAATGGCGTGGATGCGAGGCAGCCTCCGCGAAGCTGAGATGGGAACCGGTGGTATCGAGACTCAGCGGCAGCGAACCAGAAACTACCTGACATACGATCTCGGACTGGGTTTAGCGCTCAGTGGCGTCGCGTTGGGGTTTGCGCTCATCGATACGCTTGGTCACGGTTTACAACAGGCCCAGTTGGGTGACAACGAGGGTTATGCGCGGGCCTTCTCGATGTTGGGAGCAGCGATCGTCGCAGCCCTGCCCTTGGCGCGTTGGATCGCCGGCATCCTAGCTGTCGATAGGACCAAGCCGACTGTGTCAATTTCTCGCATCCTCAAACGCGATATGTTTGCTGGAGCACTAGCTATTGTCTTGTTTACATTACCGTTAGTCTTTTATTCATTTGCTTCACACGCAGTGTTCGACGGAGGCTTACAAATTGGACGGGGTGTAGCAGCGACCCTGTTTGCTCTGGCTGTCACCGCGTTTTTTGCGCTTCCAACCTCGATCACTTTTGTGAATCGATCGTCGTTAGCGCAAACTTATTCCGCTCGCTTGGCGCGAGCTTATTTGGGTGCCTCAAATCCATTGCGAAACCGTCCTGATGGAGCCAACATCGCGGAAGTAATTCCTGGCGACGATGTAGCCACAATCAAGGACTATCGGCCTCACGAGGCGAGTGGGCCTTTGCACATTATCAATGTAACCATCAATCAAACTCTCGACTCAGGCTCGCGCTTGCGCAAACGTGATCGTCAAGGTGAAATCATGGCGGTCTCCGGTTTGGGGTTCAGCATCGGCGAACGATGGCACTGCCGCTGGGTCTCGAGCGAATCCGAAACGGGAGTCCGTCGACGCATCGTCCCGCTTGGCTTCAAACAAGGTGACGACCACCCCTTAGTCAATCAGCAGGGCACAGCAGCAAATCGAGTTGAAGCACTTTCCCTCCGGCAATGGATTGGCATCTCTGGTGCAGCAGTGGACCCGGGAAGAGGACGCACAACACGCATGGGGACAGCTCTGTTAATGGGATTGGTGAATCTACGCACAGGATATTGGTGGGACAGCGGTATACCTGGCGTCTCCAGGACGGGTTTTCCGCAGCTCTCTTTCGTACGCAAGTTGCTGTACCTCTTCATGCGTGTTTTTGCGACGCAATGCTTGGTTCTGTTTGAATGGATAGCACGCTATCCAGGCCCCTGGGAGCGGTTTTGGCATTTATCGGATGGTGGCTTTTTTGAGAACACCGGAGGTTACGAATTGGTGCGCCGACGTTTACCGCGCATCATCATCTGTGATGGCAGTGCCGATCCTACATTTGGGTTCGAAAGCTTGGCCGATCTAGTGCGCAAAGTGCGTATCGATTTCGATGCCACTATCGTTTCCTTTACTAACGAAGAACTGAATAAGCATTTAAAAAATGGCGAGCGACAGTTCGTTGGTACCATCGACGAACTCCGACCACAGTCGAGCGCAGACCGTTCAAGCGCCACGACAATACCAAAACATGCAGCACTGTTTTGGATTCACTACGCAGGTCCAAGGTGTCGCCGAGGTGTTTTGCTGTACATCAAAGCGAGCCTTTCCGGCGACGAATCGATCGATGTCAGGCACTATGCCAAAGAACATCCCGATTTTCCGCATGAGAGTACGGTCGATCAGTTTTTTGATGAAGCACAATGGGAAAGCTATCGGCAACTTGGCGAGCATGTGGCTTCACCGCTGACAAACACGGATTGGTTCTGGAAGATCTCACTCGAAGATTAAATCAAAACAAGGGTCAACTCATGTCGAGAATCAACCTCCAGCTCCAGAGCCGGTTTGCTCGCTGCATTACCTTGATTGCCAGCTTCACATGGGGAGCGATTGTGGCAATGCAGATCAATTCATTGGCATCGGACCACGCGGATCCAATCGATTCGTTTAACAAAGAACGACTCGAAGGAGGAATCACAGACTTGTTTGTCTTCCCGGTTATGCAGGACGATCGACCCGCACATCCCTATGCCGGTAATAGTTCAGTGCCATTACATTTCAATCCAGCCGAATTGGCTCGCACGCGATTGACGCCTGCGGAATTAAATGATTTCGATGCACTGGTCGTCATCATGTGTGTACGACGAGCCTTAACCGGCTCAGGAAAACTTAATCTGGAACCTTATACCTATCGCCTCCAAATCGACTGGAATAGCGTCATCGAGTTTGCTCAACAGGATACACCGGAAGATTTGCAGCGTGCTCAGGCCAAACTTGGGCAAGCAATTACGCCTGGATACATGCAACAACACGAGCATGATGGCACGGAGGCGGTTAACGGTTTACACCGTCCGGAACGTCCGACGCCCAACGAAGCGTTTTTGAGATACGGAGGCTACGTGCCTCAGCCGCGAGAGATTCAAGAAGACGTGACCATCGAATTCCGACTTAATAATGAAGCAGGATTGAAAGCCAATTATCCACGTTTTCTCAATTCACAAACTGGAGTTGATTTACCTATGTGGAAACAGCGAGTCCAAACGTACTCGGGAGTGCGTGACGATCCGTTTATTTTCCCAGCTTTTTTTGGCACGAATATTGTTGCTATGGCCGTACGCATTCCCATGGAATTATTACCAAAACGCGAAGCCGACCTGTTGGTCTGGGGCACGTCACATAAAGGTACGCGTCAGGTGGATCATGTAGGACGTTCACTTAGAACGCAAAACCCTCGCTTCGAACTGCTAAATACGCGTCACCCTCGTGACCATGCTGAATTGATTACGCGCGAGCACGACAATCCCAGTCTTATGCGAGATGTATTTAATCGGTTCAACCTGGGATCGATATTCGCCTATCGGCGCTGGGATTTTGTTCCTGATGTTCTGATATATACAACCAAGTATCCGGTTGGATTTCCGAATGGGCGTTTGCTGACGGATGACGTGGCGGCTTTGTTAGCCCAGCACGGGGATACGCTGCTGTATGAACTTTCATTTCAGCATAACAATGGAAGCTGGCCTCGCGAGACTCGCAACGACGTCAGCGGAGGAGTGTTCGGAGAAAAGTTTCCATTTTTGTTGGAACCTACCAAGAACGATGCGCCCGCGATGCCACCACGATTGTCGACTCGCAATCGGTGGTTATTGATTGCGGTAAGCGTTTTTCTAATTGCTTTGTTTGTTTTGGAAAACTGGCTCGTCGCAAAAATCTATCATCGTTACAAACTACGTCGGCGCTATCTATGAGATTCGAATCGTCCAGGTTTGGTGAACAGCAACTAACGAATGAAGACCGGCAGTATACTGGTTCGCGCTACAGCGAAATCCGCGAAGCGCTGCTGCGAAACGCTTACTACTTGGAGTGGCGAGGGCCGGGACAGCTGGCTTTGCCTGTGTATGAAGTGACTCTTGGACGCCTGCTCGCAGGGGTGTTGCGTCGTTGGAGACATTGGCGGTTTTTGAGTGCCGCAGAACGGACTCTCGAGGCGCGTGCGGATATGCGTTGGGGAACTGATCGACTAGGTTGGCGGCGATTACTGCATCCAAACGGAATTTGTTTGCTCGGCAAATGGACAATCGATCAACCCAGTGACTACACAGGCTATTTTCAACAAGGTTCCCAAGGGTTGATTGTAGGTCGTTATTCAACTTGCTGCACTGAATGTCGACGAGGATTCTATCGATCGCTGTCATTGGTCGGCAAGATCTTTCCTACAACGGACCCCGAACATTGTGAGCCACTGATCACGGCTAATTTTATTACTCAAGAAGATTTGGGAGGTATGCGGACAGATTTCATCAACGATGCCCTGCTACGGAATGTACCGGACACAACTCCCTGGCGACGAGGTTGGGGATTGCCAATTCTGTTGGTAACCGGATTGGCATTCAAATTGTTAGATCGTGAGCCCACGATTCGCCAGCTCTACCAAATCGCCGAACTGGACAAACCGCCTTCGATGCGTACGCGCACACCTCGCTGTATGCAGTTGAAAGTTCAAAGCGAGCAACTTCGGGTTGAAGGCCATCAACTCGACTTCCGCGACGAAATTTTAAGCCACTTCTACTCGCCTAACCATGATGAAACAACTGGGCCTCGCAAGTTAGTATTCGATATCGAAGTAACTGATCAAGTTAAGACCCAAGGGTTGCTCGCGCAAAGACGCCAATTTCCGGACGGCTGGCGTCGGATCGGAAGCATCGAATTCACCGAAGCCGTCGCTTCCTATAATGGCGACTTTGTCATTCATTTCCAACATCCTCCTTGGCGGCACGATCCAGACGATCCGGACAGTACAGTACGGACCAGGCGCGTAGACCGAAACGTAAAGCAATAAAGTCAAATAAAGGTGAGTCGGCTCGAAGGATTGTCTTAGTATCCCAACTCGCTTAAACAACCAATAATAAAAATCGATAGGAGAACACGATGCCTGCTGTGAAATTTGGTGGCAAAAAAGGTACCGAGTACAAATTGGCCGACAGCAAAGACTTGATTGCCGTGCGCACTCGCTCGCAACGTCCCATTGGTTCACGTTCAAATGTCTCCGAACCAATACAAGCTGAATTGATACATTGCGAGCTGATGTACTTGTTTCCAGAAGCCGGGATCGAAATATACCGCGTACCAACAAATGAAAAGAAATCAGCGATGGAAGCTCGCAAGACTGCCTTGCGTGCATTTCCCGACGTGCGTTTCGCGGGTGGAGTATTGGTCGATCCAGATAGTCAATCCCCTGTGCTGTACACAGAGAATATCTATATTCGATTCTCTGAGCGACTGGATGATGACGAATGTCAACAGATCATTCGGGACGCTGGATTGGTGATCAAGGAAAAAATTGCATTTGCGATCAACGCATATTTCGTACAAGCCACCGAAGGTACCGGGCAGAGAGTTTTTGATCTCGCTCTGCGTTTGCTCGAACGCAATGACGTCGAAGTGTGCCATCCGGAACTGGTGCGACCCAAAAGTCGCAAAGCATTTTTTCCACAGCAATGGCACCTAGCTTCAACCGTGATTAATGGCATGGTTATCAACCAGCATGCCCACGTTGACGCGGCACATGCCATTACACGGGGTGCGGGTAGAACGATTGCAATTATTGACGATGGTGTAGATATCGATCATCGTGAATTTTCTTTGCCGGGAAAGGTTGTGGCGCCGCTGGATGCACTCAGTCGAACCAACAACCCTCGGCCTCGCGATGCCGACCCTCGGTTCCCAGACGATCATGGAACTGCATGTGCTGGGGTCGCTTGTGCGGCAGGTTTGGGGGCCGCAGTTGGCGTCGCGCCAGATGCACGCTTGATGCCCATTCGCTTGGCGGCAAACCTGGGTTCGATGGCAGAAGCTCGCGCTTTCCAGTGGGCGGCTGACAATGGAGCCGACGTAATTTCGTGCAGTTGGGGGCCACCAGACGGTGATTGGTTTGACCCAAACGATCCACGGCATCGAACAAATTGGCCGCTGCCGGATAGCACTCGCGATGCGGTACGCTATGCCGTTACGCGTGGGCGAGGAGGTTTAGGATGTGTGGTCCTGTTCGCCGCAGGAAATGGAAACGAAGATATACGATTTGATGGTTATGCGACGAACAGCGACGTCATCGCCGTCGCGGCTTGCAATGATCGAGGAAGCCGCAGCATTTACAGCGATTTTGGCGATGCAGTCTGGTGTTGTTTTCCAAGCAATGACTTCGAGTTCAGGCGTGTCGCTCATCCAGCACCGCTGACATCCGGTATTTGGACGACCGATCGCACCGGGACAAAGGGTTATAATTTTGGGTCACTCGCGGATGGCGACAGTGCCGGAGACTTTACAAATTCATTTGGAGGCACATCGAGTGCGTGCCCCGGTGTGGCAGGCGTTTGCGCATTGATTCTGGCGGTGAATCCCGATCTTACTTGGTCGGAAGTAAAACAGTTGCTGAAATCTGCCTGTGATGTCATCGACGCTGCTGATGGTGCCTATGATTCGCAGGGACATAGCGCGAAATATGGATTTGGGCGAATTAATGCCCTGCGAGCCGTCGAGCTAGCCAAACCACAACCACGCGAGCAGATCGACTTGGTCCGTAGCTTTAATATGCCGATACCTGACTTGGGACAAACTCAAGTAAAGTTGCCCATTGCAGAAAGAGGTCGCATCGCGGAAATCTCAGTCCGGGTCGACATCCAACATACGTATGTTGGCGATCTTGTGCTGACGTTGAAATCACCCGGATCAGATGGGCAATCGGTAATATTGCAATCGCAGGTTGGCGGCAGCACTCGCAACCTGTTACAAACCTATCGATCGTCTACACATCCAGCCCTATCTCGTTTGCGAGGAGCGAGCATTGAAGGTGATTGGTCGCTGACCGTCCATGACCGAGCGGCGCAAGATGTAGGGATCATACGTGCTTTTGGGCTGCAAATTGTTTTGTCGGATACAACGACCCGGAGTACCGAACCCGTCACAGCGTCCGCGCGTTCGAGTGCCAAGCGTTCGCGCAGAAGCTCAAACATAAAGAAACAAAAATAACGAATTCTTGCTCAGCGATGTGCGCAATTGCTATTTTCGTCAATAACAATTGTCGCATCTCAGTTCAAGCCTGAAGGATTCTTGGTTTCTATGCGATGCATGTTCGACGTGTAGTTAACGGACTATAACTCGTCGACCTGTCTCATAAACAGAACTATTGGGGAATCACGGGCAGGATAATTCGCGAGGGATATTGTTGATTGTGGAAGACTGTATTGGTGGCGGTCACGGTCTGCCGATGTTGTGCTAAGGGTTCTCCAGAATTTGGATTGACGTCGAACCGTGGGAAATTGCTGCTAGATATATCAACGCGGATGCGATGCCCCTTCTTGAAGATGTTGGATGTGGGGTAGAGTTTAATTTCGATTTTGTAAATATCTCCCGGCGTCATCATCTTTTCGGACGCGAGTGAATCGCGAAATCGGGTGCGGAAAATTCCGTCACCTATATTTAGATCAAATCCCCCTGGAAAACTCTCGTTCGGTGGATAAACGTCCAGTAGTTTAGCCGTAAAGTCGGTATCGACAGCGCTGGACGATATCCATAGCTCGACTTTCAATTCTCCCGTCACTTCCAAGTCAGCAGCAAGCGGCTCGGACTGAAAGACTAGAACGTCATTACGAGCTGATAGTGGAATCGGCTGCGGCCAGTTCCACACGTGCTTACCACCCCGCTGGTCCCAGGCGCCTTGCAGCATGATGTCATTGCCCGAAGAAATATTGCCACCGATCGTCGGCACCGGATTCATTGGGTCGAATCCAAAACTGGTCGAACCACCCTGAGATGATGCGGTCGCGGGATCTAGACGCCCAGACGGATGCAAATGCCATGAGACGTATTGGGTGCGTTCCAAAGGCCACTCTTGCTCGTTACGCCAGTACCCTCCGTGATTCAGCTTTCCAGACTCGGTTAAGCTTCCATCCCCAGTTCCCATAACAAATATGCGCACCGGAGTCTCAAATGGTTCACGCTCACCAATCACTTTGTGGTCGTCTTTTAACCAGCGATCGAACCAATCCAATCGCCAGGCAAGCGGATCGGATATCGCAGCTTGTTTGCCGAACGATACTTGCCCATGTTCAAAATCTCCTTGACCGCCATGAATCCACGGTCCCATGATCAGATACAGTGGGCTTTTTCGCGATTGGGACTTTAAGGTCTTGAAGCTGGCCGTGGTATTGCTGGCCCAGGAATCGTACCATCCACCTACGAAATATACGGGAATATCTTGGTACTTTTGTGGATAGTCAATGATATTATTCTGAGCCCAAAAGGCATCATTCGCACCGTGCTGCATCGCTTCGACCAACCACTCTTCGAATTCAGGTGCTAATTTCAGCGGCGTGGTTCCCTTGCGTAGCGGCAGAAGGGGCAGGTAATGATGTCGGTGTTCAGCCATTTCCTGAAGTATGGCGGCGGTTTTTGGATCGCGCGCAGCACGGCTGCCACGACCTGAATTTAGCATGATCCAATTCCAAAATCGCATCTCGAATGCTCCGCCGTTACGCATGCTGGCGTAACCCATATTGCACACGGCATCGACTGGAATGATCGTCGTCAGAAATGGAGAACCGGCCATCGCTAAAGCGTGTTGAGTTCCTCCAACATAACTGGTCCCCAACATACCAATGCGTCCGTTCGACCAAGCTTGGTTGGCCACCCACTGTGCCGCGTCGACTCCATCCGGGCCATCATCAGTCATCCAGTGCCACACACCCTCAGAGGCGTAACGACCACGTGTGTCTTGTGCAACAAAAACATAGCCCCGGGCCGCATAATACTTGCCCATCGACCCGCTTCCATCTTTGTTGTACGGAGTGCGCGTCATGATTACAGGATGTCGGCCAACAGCAATTTGACCGTCGCGACCAGGCAGGTACAAATCGGTCGCTAGTCGCGTCCCATCTCGCATCGGGACCATCACACCAGTTTTGCTAATAACGGCGAATTCGGCCTTTGACTCACCCCACGAAACACTCGACAAACAACATGCGATTGCCGAGCACCAGAAAAATTTACTCCAAAAATTCCAGGGCATGCCATGCGAGGAGTTTTTCTTCATAGTCATCTGCGACTTTCCTTGATGGGAACGATAAACCGTCAAATCTAGACATGCGCTACTCGACCCGCATGCGACTGCCAATAGCTTCAAGTAGTGGATCGGCTTTGGCGGAACAGAATCCTAAGTGCAGATGTTTACGCCAGCCTTCCGCATATGCGAACTGTCCACTGAACTGGCCAACTTCACGGTTGAGTTCCTCCATGGCCACAATGTATGAGTTCAGTTTTTGAGTTTCGTCCAGCCATTGAGCTTGGCTTGCGTGTGCTAACAACAATTGCCGCTTAGATTCTATTAAGTCGGATACGTCGACGTAGTGCGTAGGACGCACGATCTCGCCCAAGGGAGTACGATTACCATGGGGTTGAGCATGATAAAGCGTGACTTCTTCACCACAGGTCGCCGAAATGGGTTCAGCAATAAAGTTCGGCATCGATTTTACAAATGCTGCTGTTTGTGCCAATCTCGCGGCATTCTGATGGTCCTCCATATAATCGTACAATGCATGCGTCAGGATGATTCTCGGACGCGCTTGGCGTACTACTGCCGCAACTCGAGCCAGCAATTCCTTGGTGTAAAATATCTCGAGGTCATTACAGATCGGATAATAAAACTTTGCCGACATCAATTCAGCGGCCCGCTGCGCTTCGCGCAACCTTGTCGCCGCGCAAGTGTCGCGATCTAAGGTCATCGATCCACAACAGCCATTTGCGATGTTGAAATAGTGGAGATTCCAGCCAGCTTGCGCCAGCCGCAACATCGTGCCAGACATCACAAACTCAATGTCATCTGGGTGAGCCGCGATGGCCAACACGTTGGGAGCACTGCTATTCACTTCAAATCCTTTTACTCGCGCTGAATTTTCCGGCAAGCTGTCAACTGAACGGCTTGATTTGCACGGTGGTCTCCAGCGCCTGTGCCGTTGTGAGAACTGTATATTGTGTTCGACCGATGTGTAATCTTGCGATCACTGTATGCATAAAAGCACGTGCGTAAAAGACTGGCAGCTCATTTATACCTGGGCATCTGAAAGTTACTCTATTTAGTAGCGTAAGTTTGTTGCAGCGCTGGTTAGATTTTACACTCCAAACATCGCACGGGGTTGGTGAGTGCGTGGATTAAACGTGTGCGACGCCGAACGCGAGCAAATGAACCAATAATCTTAATCGACAGCAATCGCGATTAAGTGCTCGTTGGGCCTGTGTTAACGCTGCGAAGCATCTCGAGCATAGCTTACATGCAACCGCGACAAGGTAAATTAGATTAGATCTTGTATTGGCTGGCCCCGGTAAATGCGATAGGGTCGTCCGTCTGCGTCATGGAATTCGCGATCGGGTCCGACGCCGAGCAAATGAAACATCGTGGCAGCTAAATCTGCAGGCGTGAAGGCTTCGGAAAGTGGTAAACCAGCGTGTGAATCGGTTGTTCCTACCACACGCCCCGCCTGGCTGCCACCGCCTGCAACAAAACATGGAAACACATCACCCCAGTGATGTCGACCGGGTGTAAAAATCTCACCAGTTACATTGCGACCTCCCACGGTTATCGGTGAAATCTTTGGCGTGCGTCCCATTTCGCCACACATAATGATCAGCGTTTGGTCCAATAGGCCACGGTCGCTGAGGTCGTCCAAAAATCCACTCAAGCAATGGTCGAGCGCCGGGAGTAATCTACCTTTGAGATCTCGGAAAGCATTCTGATGCGTATCCCAACCTCGTAAATTGACTTGCACCATCCGCACCCCCGCTTCGACCAGTCTACGGGCGGTCAAGAACGCTTGCCCCCACTCTTGTTCGCCGTACAACTTGTGTGTGGCGGGAGACTCTTGAGATAAATCAAATGGACTCTGCTGGCCCGGCTTAGCCGCCAAAATGAACTTTAATGCCTGCTCGCGATGAGCATCCCAGGCAACTTCGATCGGGTACCGAGGACGCGTTTCCAGCGAGCGCCGATATCCGTCCAACTGCTGCAGTAGTGATGAGCGATTGTTGAGCTGGGTCACCGACACACCTTGCTCGATGCCCAAATCCGGCAAATGAAAGTTCGGCTTGCGGCAACTTGAGTTGTCCCACCACGCGCGCGGTCCGCCAGGTAATCGTTCCGCGTCCATATTGGGATCCGCGTGACGGAAGCAATTTGGACAAGATCCTCCTTCTGCGCCGCAACTGGGAGCCAAATCGATACCGAATTTTTCATAGGCTGGCCCCAGCAACCCAGCCTCTCTCCCAGCGTATTTCATGTGGCTGGTGCGTGGAATCTCGATCGCTGAGGGCAAGCCAATCCCAGGATCATTGGGGGCGGAGTATGCAACTAGCGAACCAAGTGAAGGCCAAGCCATGCGGCCGCGTCTGGGCAAGGCGATGGATGCATTTGTGTCACCGACCGGCAGTTCGGTACTGCCCGTGTTGACAAAATAGTGGCAACTATGATGCTCGTTGCGGAATTGACGATCCGCGATGTGATGCATTGTCCGCACAATCGAAAACTTGTCGTTGCGCTGAGCCAACTTAGGTAAATGCTCACAAAAATGGACTCCGGCCAGTTTGGTTGAAGTGACACCATACTCTCCCCGGATTTCCGCTGGAGCGCTGGGCTTAGGGTCAAAAGTCTCGTGCTGTGATGGACCTCCCGACTGAAATATAAAAACCACGGACTTGGCTTTTCCTTGGCCTGTTACCTGACTATCGGAAGCGTGTGCCTCAAGTCGCAATAAGTCGGCCAATCCTGTGCCCAGCAAGCTCAGTCCACCCACCTGAAGCAGTTCGCGTCGGCGGATTCGAGGGTGATCCAAGCTGTTGCAAACCTTCGGTCGCATAAACATTCACTCCAAATTACAAGCTGACTAGCCAAGTCCGTTAATCTTGGTATTTATAATTGATCGGATACGCCAAATCCACACCGAAGGAGATTTCTGACCGGTTGTTTTGTTTTGGGCACGAACGTAGTGCTATTTTAGCTGGGCGTGTACTTCCTTGATGATTGCTTCCTCGACTTCAGGCGCCCAAACAGTAGGTTGGCCGTAGTAAACCATGGCACCACCACCTTCGTAGCCTCCCTCAGTCAATACGCGACGGGAGGGGATATAGGCCATCACATCATGTGAATAACCAGCCACCCAGGTCTTGAGCCCGCGAAGTTCGGCCTTAAGCCGAATCGCAAAATCAACGACAACTTCTCCTCCCAATGCGATGAACTGCACATCGTCCCCAATCGTCCAAGCGGAAATCGGATACGGGTAAGTTTGGCTAAGCGGTTTACCTGAGTCGATTTGTTTGAGCAAGATTTTTGCGCGCGAAGCCAGAAAATTGTCTTTGGATTGGCTCTCGGTAACCAGTTGTTCACGTGTTGGCAAACGATCAAAGGCCAGGTCAATTTCGCGATAGTTAACTGTCAGGTTTCCCTGGATGCCTCGCATATTGGAAGTCAACAATACCGCTTCAACTGCATCGGCCAAGCGGCGGCCGTAGTGTCTGGCATGCTCCGCAGTGCGTCTTGGCAGAGGATTTTGGTCGGCGCCACATCCGGCCCAAAACAAGGCGATACTTCCCGGATGCAGTTCCTCCAGGTCCATCATGGCAAATGCGGGGTAGTCGCCCGACCACTGATATGTCCCCAAAACTGTAGAGTGGCAAGCATATCCAAAAAGCACCGACTTCAAATTTCCCTTCGCATCGTACGCAGCCAATACGGGGACGTCATGATCCGACGGCCCTTTTAATTCGCCGTTGGTCCGCAACTGCGGAACGTCAGCTTCCTTGTTGGTCCGACGATTTACTGCAAAGGTGGCGTTGCCATTGCCCCATTTCAATGCGACGGGCTCCAAGTTCTTAATTGCTTGCCCCACAACCTCAGTGACTTTGCGAACCAGAGCATCTCCATATTCGTCGATCTCTTTAAGCTGTCGTTCATTCAGTCGCCATACCAACATGGCTCCCAGATTTCTACCCACTGCAGGACCGGTGTGTGTATGTGATGTGCACAGCGCAATACGAGCCCGATCCAGTTGAAAGTTCTTCTTCAGTTCATCACAAATCTGAACCGACAGACCGCGGTCGATGCCAACTAGATCCAAAGTCACGACCGCTGCACGAGCTCCTTTCACGTCTTCAATCACCTGGGCCTTGGCCCATAAGTCGGTCAATTTACTATCAGCAGGCTTGTCACGACCTCCGTAACCAGACATCCATATGTAGCGGTCAGGGGTAATGTTGATTTTTGCAGCACCCGACTTCCACTGAAGTACTTCTTCGGCCTCTAGATACTGAGCCGAAATCAAGGTACACACCAACAACGCCGCCCATCCGAAGAAATGGTTTCTCATGTTGCTCACTACCAACTAAAACGAAAGTGCTAGACTCACTCGGGAAACTCGCGCTATGATACAAGATTCTTCATATCTCTAGCCGGTCGAGAGGATATTTTGGACTTATTCGCGACACAAGTCTACAGGGAGGAGAATGGCAGCACTTGTTTGATAACCACCGACGGTGTCAGTACAAATGGACTAGAAGATGATGTATCTGGCAGTCTGTCGCACAGCCACCCCAGATTTGCTGATGTTGGTGGTGAGTTATCGAGCGTGCAAGCTTTCACGTATTTCAGCCGAACTCCCAAACATGCACAATCCAGACACAATGCACACTAAGAAATCCATTGCAAAGCGGTATTGCGAGATTCTCCCAGGACATGTTCGTACTCGAGGTGTTCAACTTCCTCGCCCAGCATTTCCAATTCGTAGAAACCGTCGTACCCTCCGCGCTGAAACGCTGAAAGTATCGCCTCCAGTGGCACTCGGCCATGTCCCAGCAAGCACCGATTCTGTTCACCCATCGGAGCATGTTTTGCATCGCCGAGCTGCACTAAGCGAACAAAAGGCACAATAGAATCGATCCAGGACATTACCGAAGCGTCTTGGGCCAAATGGTAACAATCAAATACTAATCCCAAGTTCTTGCGACCGATACGTCCAATAATATCCAGGCATTGAGGAATGTCAGTTACAAAGCTCCAATCGAAAGCGCAGCCAGCGTGCATTGGTTCCAGCGCCAGTTGAACACCGACCGCCTCTGCGGCTTCCGAAAGTTCATCAAGTGCGCCGAGCAGCAATCGTTGCGCATGATTCTTAGTATGTCCACTGCGACCTCCCGCCAACACGACCACTGTTCGGGCCTTAAGGTCTGCGGCCAATTGTATTGCATCCAAGCCATCATGCAGGCTGTCTCGATAACTGCGTCCGTCGCTTCCGGTGAAACCTCCAATCCACTGCAACGACGATACGGACATGCCGTGTTCGCGCAGTAATTCGCCACCCTTCTCTTCGCCATACTCGGCTAATTTGGTTCGCCAAACGCCTACGGCATGGAAGCCAGCCGATTTGTAGTGCAGTACGTCTTCTTCGAACGTCCAGCGAAACGTCGATAACTCGCTAACCGATAATCGCAACATCCATGCACCGATTTAGTAGAAGTAAGGCGAAGGCACCAACCGATTCTCGCAATGGATATTTGAGGGAAGTATCTCCATCGTCATCGTCGGTCTTAGTTGGTCCATGACTTACCTCAATTCTATGTGTCGAGCACAATCGAAATCCGCTCCCTGAAAACCTCAACGTTGCGGGACGACATTGTTAGTCATGTCGGCCATCCTGTAAAGCGAGGATTCTTGTTCGACGAAAATTTCCACTCGTCTTGCGCTCAAAGTTCCTACCCGCGCATTACCAGCATTAGCATTTAATTCTAAGTCGTACAGCATGTTGGAAGTGTTTCTAGATTTAACGGTAGGAGTAAAAGCGGATCGTCTTTTTTCTCTTTGCCTGCTTTGTCATGCGCAATCAGATTTCTTGTTCGTTAAGCAGCTTGAAAGCAATTCCAATATTTGACACTCATCACTAATCGCTGGTATGCTCTTGTGAATGTGTTTGTCCAATACCTCAGGATTTTTCAGTTGGGACTGATGCCTTCCATTTTCGATGTCCAATAACCTGCCTGTGCAGAGAATACCTGCACAAGCGATAGTTACGTCAATACTGAATTTGTTACACCCTAGTACAAGTCTGGGCGGATTCTTGGTTTCTATCCGATACACGATTGATATGTCGACTCCAACCCGGAAACTTGTTTCGCGACTATTCCAAATTTGCATTTTGGAATTGACATAGGGTGATACTTCAACCAAGTCCTTACCCTTGGCTGAGGGCCCAGCAGTTACCAATTCACGACTATTGGAATGCTGTTCAGTATTAGCAAGTTAAGCTGTTCAGAAGATCTAGCAGTTTCTTTTCTGAGACACTGTGCCGCGTCCCTAGGTGTTGTGCAAATACGGATACTCGTAACTCGTCTATCAGCCAGAGCACATCGTTTAAAGTTTCCGACTGCGCTAGAGTAGGCTGTGGCAATTCGTTAACGGTTTTTGTCAGTAACTGCATGACTCGCAAAATTGGTTCGCGTGTCTTGCGATCTTTGGGCAGTCCACCGCTGCGCAATTTTTCCCAGCGGAATTTGGCTGCCTGAAGATACCGAGGGTACTCACGCAACCAAGGCCAAGGGACATCGGCCATAAAATTCGCTGGAAACAAACTTTTAAGTTGCCGCTCGATATCCTGTTTGACTTCGTCCCAAAGTTGTGGAGCGCTTTCCAAAATCAGTCGCAATTCGTGATAGTTTTGCGCAAACTTAGGAAGCCACGCAGCGATTTCTTGAACCGCGACGGAAATCGATGGCGCCGCACGTAGATTCCTCGCATCCCACTCAAGACGATCCTGTACCAGCGGTTTGCCGTCTACGAAGGCAACTCTGGCAATAAGATCGGCCAGCGATCGGCGCAATCGATCCGCAGGGAAAAGCCTCTGCAATGCGACTGTCACTTTATCAAGCGAAGGCATATGCGCCACATGACTGCGCAAGTCGCGTTCATGTTTAATCGCAAACAACCTGACCCACCCTAACCGAGATAGGCGATCCCTTTCCTCGGCCGATTCCATAATTTGCCATTCGACCGCATTGCCAATATCTACCAGCGCAGGGAATGCAGCCACTAGCACACCACTGCGAGCGATGGAAATTGTCTGTGGGATCGATTCAACATCGAATGTAGTCGTCTTGCGGCCGCTCCACCGCGCTAATTCACCGACCTTCGAGTGCGAAACCTCAACTTGGGGCGACTGCAAACCGTGGGTTTGCTGCAGTTTTGGAAGGTCGCGATCGGTCGCCAGAGTCGCCCCGGATTCGTCGATTACTCGCACAACGAATTTTAAGTAGTCGGGCAGCTTTGTCCAATCGATATCTTTGGGCGAAATGGCTTCATTGGCAACTTGCGACAGGCTACGGCAAGCCGCAACAGCAAACGGAATTTCGCGCGAAACGCTCTGCAATTCGCTGGCCAGCTTGCGAGCCACATCCGGTGCAGGAACCAAGCCACGTCGCAAGTGCTTGGGGAGCGCTCGAATCATATACAACAGTTTCTCTTCCAGCAGGCCAGGCACTAACCAGCCCAGTGCTTCGTCACTGACTTGCCGTAACGCCACTCGCGGGATGGTCAAGGTGATGCCATCAGCGACATGCCCTGGTTCAAAACGATATTCAAGGGGCAATTGACTAGGACCAACGACCAATTTCTCCGGAAACTGCTCGCTTAACTCGGGTACCGAATCGTCTTCAATCAAGTCACTCTCGGTCATCCACAATGATCGTTCGATGTCACGCCCTAAGTTCTTTTTGACCCATGTTCGGAGTGAGGTAATATCAACGACATCGGCAGGCAATCGCTGACGATAAAACTGATCCACGCGAAAGGGATCAACCAACCACTGGCGGCGTCGCGTCCGTTGGGCCATCTGGTGCATGTTTGCCACGAGCTCGCGATTGTGCAAATAGAATTTCTCCTGGCAATGCCAATCACCTTGCACGAATCCGTGCTCGATCATCATGTTGCGAGCCATTTGTGGATCGATAGGTGCCAAGGCAACTCGTTGTTGTTGAACGACTGGAAGGCCGTATAGAGTACTACGTTTATAGACCATCGCGCTTTGTGCTTTGCGGCTCCAATGTGGATCACTGTAGGAGTGCTTGAGCAGGGGACCAGCCAATTTTTCCAACCACTCCACGTCGATTTGAGCCACGGTACGACCATAACGCCGATTGGTTTCAAGCATCTCCGCAGCGACAATCCATTTCGGCTGGCGATGGAACAGCCCAGATCCAGGCCATAACGAAAAAGTGATTCCTCCAGCTCCAGTGTAAGCATGTTTCTCACCAGCCATAGCAACGCCGCTGAGCAATCCAGAAAGCAGAGCTTGGTGAATGCGTTCGTAACCCTCAGGTCGGACGGATATCTGAGAATCAGCCGATTTGGTCGAGGCATGCGCAGAATTCGCAGCGCGACGATTTCGAGACTGCGGTTGATCCTCGATAGCTGAGCGGTTCTTGGACGGCTGAGCCACTGGCCCTAATTTTACGGTGCGTTTGCCCGGCTTGACATCTGCTGCTGCCAGAAGATCTTTGAGCTGACGCACGATCTCTGACCATTCGCGGAACCCCTGAGGCGACAGAAAATTTTGTGCAAGTGCCTTCGACAAACGTGAGCGCCCCAATTGAGTTCGCAGATCTTCGTAGAAGTCCCATAGTCTTAGATAGGAAAGAAAATCGCTGTGCATGTCTTTGAAACGAGCGTGGACTTCGTCTGCCGCAGATTGCTGGCCCGGCGGACGCAAACGTACGTCTTGGGTTTCCAAAGCCGCAGCAATAATCAGCACATCTGCTAAACAATTTCGTTCGTGGGCTTCGAGCAACATGCGTCCAACTCGTGGATCACAAGGCAATCGCCCTAGCTTGCGTCCAAGGTCGGTCAGATGTCCTAGAGCGTCGATTGCTCCCAGTTCGCGTAGCGTCCGCTGGCCATCACGGATCGTATCGTTTTTGGGTGGATCGAGTAACGGGAATTCATCTAAAGGTCCGAGATGCAACATGAGACTCTGCAACAGCACTGCTGCTAGATCGCTGCGCCGAATCTCTGGTGTGGTGAATGGTGAACGAGCTAGATAATCACTCTCCGAAAACAAGCGTATGCATACACCCGGTCCCAAGCGACCACAACGTCCTGAACGCTGGTTTGCCGATGCTTGGGAGATTGGTTCGATTGGCAGACGCTGAATTTTGGCGCGAGGCGAATAACGACTCAGACGCACCAAGCCAGTATCGATGACATAGTGAATACCAGGTACCGTTAACGAAGATTCAGCGACATTGGTCGCCAGCACAATGCGGCGTTTGGTGTGCGTCTGAAAAATTCGATTCTGTTCGGTTTGACTCAAGCGAGCGTACAAAGGCAGAAGTTCAATGCGATCAACCAGATTACGACTCGTAAAATGCCCGCGCAGATGCTTCGCGGCCAATCGAATGTCCCGTTCGGTGGGCAAGAATGTCAGTATGTCACCCGGTCCTGCGGACACAAGTTCATCGACTGCTCGAACCAAACACTCCAAGATCGCTTGCTCGTCGTCGGGTACATTGCCCGATTGCATTGGTTCGTTTGTAGCAGGAGATTGTTCGCGCTGAGTCACCTCGTCAGCAATAATTGGTCGGTAGCGAATTTCCACGGGATAACTGCGGCCTGATACTTCGACGATCGGTGCTGGCCCGAGTTCATCGGCAAAGTGTTGCGAAAATCTTTCGGGATCGATCGTTGCTGAAGTAATGATCAGTCGCAGATCAGGGCGTTTGGCTCGCAATCTCGTGAGATAGCCCAAAAGAAAGTCGATGTTCAGCGAACGCTCATGAGCTTCATCGACAATAATCGCAGTGTAACCATCGAAAAAACGATCCGACTGCGTTTCAGCCAACAACACGCCGTCGGTCATCAACTTGACCAGCGTATTCTCGCCGGTTTGATCGGAAAAACGGATTTTATAACCGACCAGTGCGCCGACTCGTGTCCCCAGCTCTTCGGCGACACGTGCCGCGACGGCTCGTGCAGCCAATCTGCGTGGCTGAGTATGCCCGATGATCCCCCTGTTCGCTAACCCCGCTTCTAAACAGAATTTGGGCAATTGAGTGCTTTTGCCTGACCCAGTTTCACCGCAGACGATGATCGTCTGACGCTGTTTTATTAAATCGACCAATTGCGAACGATGGGCTGTAATTGGGAGTTCAGCATCGTACTCCAACTTAGGCACGCTTGCGGCGCGCACAATCGCAGTTTGATGCGAGCGCTCAACGCGTGCATGCCAACTGCCGAACCTGTCGAGCAGATTGGCGTTTTCTCTCTGGCGCGTAAGGTCGTTCTGCAAACGCAGCCATTCACGCTGTAACCTGTGTCGGTCATGTTGCATGACCTCGGACAAAATGCTGGCGTCAAATCCCTCAATCATGCGCACTACTTAGACTCAGGTTTCGTTTGTACCAGGACTTGGTCGAACAGCGCATAGGCCTTGGCTCGCATTTCCACTGGGAAATCATGGTCGCAATTAGGATGTTCCACTTGCAATCGCTGAGCAGAATCAAAAAGCGAATAAACTTGACGAGCCGCTTTGGTTACCCGATCTACGCTATCCCAACGAAAGTTACTGTCGTTCAGCGGTGCAACAATCAATACGTGGCGAGGTGCAAGCGCACCGATCATCTCATGAAAGTCGAATGGAATATCTTGCAGACGCCCTCGATAGTTTGCCATCCGCAGCATGTATCGTGTTTGACACCAACCTTTTTCAGGAAACCAGCTCTTTTCGGCACCGTCATAGTAATCGAGATAGGAATCCAGACCGCAACTGGAAACGACCGCACGGATACGTTCGTCAAATACTGCGGTGTATACAGCATTATGACCACCTAATGAATGCCCGATCGCTCCGTATTGACCGCGCACAACAAAGGGAAGAGTGTCGAGATAGTCCAGTCCACGCATGTTATCCCAAACCGCTTTCAGAGTTCCGCTGGTCCAACCAAGTCCATTCACGTCGGGTTGGTACTTTGCCAGGATTGGGTAATTCGGTGACAACGTTATATATCCTCGTTCGGCCAGCTCACTGGCATACTGACGGTTGGCACGGCCGCCAAGTCCAACCACAACGCCGTGTCCGACGGTATTGTCGGTGCCATGCAAACACAGAACCGCAGGATGAGGTTTGGCGGACGGCTGGAGGGCAGATTTGGGAATACACAAGTAAGCAGGCGTTCTACATCCCGGTTCCGACGAATATGAAATCAATCTCCGGAGATAGGTTCCGCAATCAACTTCTTCTTGAACTTCTACTTCGAGAGCACAGCGTTTTTCGTCACCTGGCAGAACGCCCATGACCACCTGCATCCCACGCACAATTTCCTGGCGACGATTTTTCCATTCATCAACCGAGCGAACAGTCTGAGGCTTGTTTGCATCATCGCGAAACGTCAACAAGTCTTCGCGTGGCAACCTTGGGGCGGGAGCCGTTACATCAAGGTTAGCAAAGATGATCTGTCGCTGACGTCGATTGATTCCAACCAACCCGCCAGTCTTTAAATCGTATGCAATTCCTTGCCCTGTAAAGGGAGCTGCATATTTACCGACCAATTCCAACACGTTGCCCGACTGAGGCAACCGGAATTGATAGAGTACTCCATGGTCATGGTCAGTAGTCAACAACGTCCCATTCCACCACAATCCTCCAGACATTGAATGTCGGCCCAATTCTTTGATCACCGCAGCAGGATACGTCCAGCGATCGAGCTCATGCCAGTTTTCGTCGAATTTCGCTAAATAGGTCTTTGCATTCTGTTCGTCGTAATAGGCAAAGTTACCGTACCAATGATCGGTGTGATGAACCATCCAGGTCAAACTTCCGCCACGGTCGCCAAAATCCTTGGCAACATCTAGTTGCATCGATTTCAGGTCAAGCACTTTTACTTGGCTGAGTTCCGGTTTCATAGGATAATTGGAATGCGCACAGTAGATTTTGCCGTTCCAATAGAATCCGCTGTTCAAGTGCTGTGCTTCTCCAGAGCTGGTCGCCAGCCGTTCTCCACTGACACGATCGTAACGAGCCACGACCGAATTATTGATAGCGTATACAAACTGTTCGTCCGTAACTGCCGCTTGAATGGCTTCTGCGGCTGGCATCGTTCTCGACTGCTGACAAACAACAAACTGACCTTGCGCTTGGATCTGACCGTGCGCATTGATATTCGATAGGAGCAGTCCTAAAAGAACTCCTGAAAAAATTGCGCATCGCATCGCCACATGGTTCACTATCAAGCCCCTATTGAAAATCGGTAATTCATTTTCTTCGATGACAGTACAACAAGAATTGCACGACATCGAATGATCAACTTACAATTCAAAAATCGGTTTTCGCATTCTACCTCCGAATAACCCAGGCGCGTACCGTGCAGTGTGTGCCCGAGTGCAAGAGAAATCGCGCGAGCGTCTACGCTGCAGTCGCTTGACTATTTGCTGAGATCAAGAGTAATTCACCCACGCCACGAAAATCTGTGACATGTAATGCACAGATTACGTCTAATGAGTAGGCCAAGTTTGAAGATCATTGACGATCGAACAAGCTGGTGCGAATCTCCATTTCAAATGATGCTTGTTGACTCATCGCCTGTTGAAATCGATCTTGGCTGAGTGAATACAAAACTACATCAGTCAGGGCATCGACACTTGCATTGCGAGGTTGGCCGGTAATCAACGCCATTTCGCCGAAGAAATTTCCTTCAACTAAATTCGCAAGCGTCTTGTCCTCTGTGCCTCGTCGGATAGCAACTTCGCCTTGCCGAATGAGATAGAATTTTTCACCTGCTTCGCCTTCGCGAATAATACGTGAACCAGATGGGAAATTTTCGGTAACCAAATAGTCCGACATCTCGGCTAGGGAACGGGGAGTGAGATGGCGGAAAACGGGACAGCGTGCCAGCATCTGGCTGACGATAGCTGCTTCCTGAACCAACACATCACTGCGAATTCGCCCATCGACCAAGTTCACAATTCGGTCAGCAACATCCAAAATGCGGTTGTCATGGGTGACGATGATAATGGTCACCTGTTCGTCGCGAGCCATTTTTTTTAGCAAATCGACAACTGTTCGACCACTTTGTTCGTCCAATGCCGCTGTCGGTTCGTCGGCAAGAACCAGTCGAGGCTTATGCACCAAACCACGGGCAATGGCCACGCGTTGTTTCTGTCCGCCAGATAATTGCTTTGGCTTATGACAAGTTCGATGTCCTAAACCGACCGCTTCCAACATTTCGCGACTGCGCTGATTGTGGGCTGTGCGCGAGCCGCCGGGTTCGGCCAACTCCAACGCCATTCGCACGTTTTGAGTTGCGGTTAGCGAATCGAACAGGTTGTGAGCTTGAAAAATGAAACCAATTTTTCTGCGTAGAATGCGCAGTGCACTGGCCGAAGCACCGTGGAGAGGAGTCCCCAGTACCGACAGTTTGCCCTGCTGAACAGTCCGCAATGTGCCGATTAAAGTCAGCAAAGTAGTTTTGCCCGAACCGCTGGGCCCAGTCATAATGATGATTTCGCCTGGGTAGATTTCCAGGTTATTGTCGTACAGGACCTGCTTGCGCAGCTCTCCTTCGCCATAATAATGCTGGAGATCGCTGGCCAATATGGCTGGCATTTGCCCCTGTGACAAACGTTGTCTCCAAGATGGATCAAAGCGAACTGGGCTTGATTGAGTTTGATTAGCCTGCATAAGTCAATAAGTAGGTGGGAGACTGTTAGACTGGTCGTTACGATTGTACCGAAGCCAATTTGCCAGCAATTGGTTAAGTTTGTCGGTTGCTCACGGTTGCATGTGCCATTATGAATGAATCGGTCGATGAATGCCTGAAGATACTGCACTCCAGCAACGAGATTGCCATTTTGAGCGGAAATTCGACTCAACATAAGCTAGTCCTGATGACTTGGGTACGATGGGAACGACTAATCATCCCTTCCCCAACCCTTGGGGCACTCCTAAATTCGCCGATTGCGTGTTGGTTCAACATGCTTTTGGGGACCCAATGTTCGTCAGTCTCGACGTTTTTCGATACTGCACAACGATGCTGGCTGGCCCGGCTACCGGTTGATCGGAAAATCACACGGATCGTTGTGCTCGCAAGTGCGATGATCACAATTGCCGGTTGTAACGAGAATGTCGGCAAGCCGACTTCTTCGCTTCAACAAACTGGCCTGCATGATGCGGGTTCAACTTCCACAAGTGCTGTGGCTGCGCAAGGGCAGATTGTCCCCAGAAGTGGAATTCTGAAAATATCCGCGCTCCCGGGTGACACGGTCGAGGAATTAATGGTTGCGCCGAACCAAACGGTAAAACTTGGGCAAGAATTGCTCGCCCTGCGCTCTCGAGTATTGCGCAAGTCGCAAATTGACACTCTCAAACTGAAATTGGCTGACGCTGAACGCCAACAGCAAATGGCACTGGAACAAGCTCAATTGAAAGTTGGCTCTGCGCAGTTGCAAGTTCAACAAGCTCAAGCGCAGCTTGCATCGCTCAGTGGCCAAGACGAATTACTAAACCTTGCCCAGCGGCAGCTTGATGCTGCTCGTTCCATGTTGCAACGAATGGAGAGTCTGGCTGACGATCAAGCGACACGTCAGTTTATCAGTCGATTGGAAATCGATCGCCAACGCATGGCCGTGGGTGATGCAGAATTGGAATTTCGCAAGCAGCAGGAAAGCCACTCACAGGCAAGTAAACAAGCTGGTTGGGCTGTTGATTCGGCCAACCAACAATTGACTGTGGCTCAAAATGCCCAAGCTTCCATTGAAAAGGCATCGGCAGTAGAAATACTCAAGCACGAGTTAGAGGCGGCTCTAAGGCAAGACGAATTGTCCGCCATCCGCTCACCGATCGCTGGCACGATTTTGACCGTCGATACTGCGGCTGGCGAACTAACGAGCCAGTTTCCGTTGTTGCAAATTGCAGACTTATCCAGCATGCATTGTGAAGCCGAGGTTTACGATGCTGACGCAACTCGTGTAAAAGTTGGACAGGACGCAGTGGTCCGCAGTCCAGTGTTTCCTCGAGAGTTAAAAGGAAATGTCGAACGCATTGGCTTGATCGTCGGGCGACCGCAATTGAAATCTTCAGACCCATTGGCTCGTGTCGATCGCCGAGCCATATCGGTCATAATTGCACTCAAACCTGAAGACAGCGCCTTGGCTGCACATTGGTTGAACTTGCAAGTTGAAGTACGCATAGATGCTAATGCACCGGCAAATACCGCACCGTGATGAAGCGTCGCCACGATGTGCATAATAGGGGTGTGAGCCAAATTGCGCGCAACGCCTCACGATGACTTTGTGGTGTGATGTATCGCTGGCCAGCCAATATGTTTCTTTCGGTACGAAGCAGATTGTCCAGCAAACAACGGAAAATCCCTTCTGCAGATGAAAACCCAACTGGCCTTCCACAACTTAACTTATCAGAGCGCCAAGACACTGGTTTCTGTCGCTGGAGTGGCGTTTGCTTTGGTGTTGGTGTTCATGCAATTAGGATTCATGGGAGCCGTTTCGCATACCGCCGTCAACGTCTTCTCTCACCTGCACTTCGACGCTCTAATCCGCTCAACCGACTATCTTCATTTATACGAGGCGGATGAGATCGAAATGCGTTGGCTGCACGCCGCGAAAGGGACCGCAGGAGTAAAGACTGTCGTCCCCTTATGGATCACCTTGCAAACCTGGGGCAGTTTAGAGCAAACGTCTGGAAAAAACGAGCATCTCAACGACAGAAAGGTACGGTCCGATCAGATATTCGGTCAATACCTGCCGATCGCTGTGATGGGGATTCGACCCAATGAAGGAGTTTTTGACTTGGATGACGTCAAGCGACAACGCACGGTACTGTCGGATTCGCACAGTGTCTTGATCGACTCAAGTACGCGAAGCGATTACGGACCGATTGATGGCCGACGATTTACGATGAATGATTGCGGTCGAGAAACAGAAATTGGCGGTCAAAAAGTAACAATTGGAGGCATCTTTGAATTGGGAACTGGTTTGGCCGCCAACGGTGCAGTATTGGTGGGTGAACGTTGCTTTCAGCGACTAGTCCCCAGCGATTGCGAACGCTTTGTAACGCTGGGACTGGTTCAGTTTGATGGAACGCGACCAGCGGGAATGGTGTTGAATGAGATTCGCCAGAGGTTACAACGTGACTCAGAATTACTCCCGACATATGATTCTTCTAAAGTGATTGCCACATCGGGCAGTAAAGTACAGACGCTTTCGCGCGAGGAGGTATTGCGCTGGGAACGCAAACGTTGGCTCCAACAAACACCCATTGGTTTGATATTCCAGCTTGGAGTTGGACTTTCGTTGATGGTCGGTGCGGCGATCGTGTATATGGTTTTGGCAACCGACGTGATGGACAGGTTGCCCGAATATGCAACTTTGTTGGCGATGGGTTACTCGCGTCTCTATTTGGCTGGTATCGTTATGACACAAGCAATTGTGCTTGCCGTTCTCGGCTTTGTCACTGCTTGGATAGCGGCCGAACTCCTATATCGTTTGACTTCGTGGGCGTCGGGAATTCCGATCGCCATGAATGTTGAACGAATAATGCTGGTCGCAAGTTTGGGGTTGTTGATGTGTTGTGTCAGCGGTCTGCTGGCGATGAGCAAGCTTTGGAAAGCAGAACCGGCGAGTCTTTTTTGATGCGCACACCATTGGCTTGGTATAACCTGACCAGTAGTCGCGGCAAGTTTGCGATGGCATCTTGTGGCGTCGCTTTTGCGGTACTGTTGATGTTCATGCAGATTGGCTTCCGCAACGCGCTACTCGACAGTAATGTGGAACTGCTAAAATTGTTTGACGCGGATCTAGTTATTGTCAGCAAAGCACGCTTCAACCTGGCTAACGAAAGAAGGTTTTCCAGGAAGATTCTTGACCGCGTCAATGCACATAGAGCAGTTCAAGATGTTTGTTTTGTAGCCATCGAACGGGCTGTGGCCAAGGTACGAGTCGAGGGCCACGCGGGCCGGTCGATTCGCGTCCTGTGCGCTCAGCCTAAGCCTTTATTCCTGCGCAGCAATCACCTCGCCCAGTCGCTTGAGCAAGCTGATCGCCAACAATATGCTCTTGTCGACCAGCGCAGTAAATCACTGTACGGATTTGCACTTACGGATCAAGCCAAATTATCGCAGCAGAATATTGAATTGAACGATCACAGTTTGCGAGTTTGTGATGTATTTGAACTGGGAACTGACTTTGGGCATGATGGCACTTTGTTGATGAGTGAACGTTTGTTCCCTAAGTATTTTCCATGGCGCGGGCAAGATCTTTCCCAAAGTCCCCTTGATATCGTTGATCTTGGCCTAGTGAAAATGCAGCCGGGAGCTAACCTGTCCGAACTGCGATACTTCATTGGACAATTGGCGGACAATCAGATTGACGTCTATACACTTTCCGAGATCATCAATCGAGATCTACAGTTCTGGTCTAGAAACACGCCTATCGGTGTGATATTTGGCATCGGAACTGTGATGGGATTGATCGTCGGTGCAATTATTTGTTATCAAATTCAGTTCAATGACATCAGCGATCACCTTCCAGAACTGGCCACGCTCAAGGCGATGGGGTATGGGACCGGATACTTTTGGAGTCTGATTCTGTGTCAATCGCTGTACTTAGCTTGTTTAGGTTTTTTGCCAGGCTTTCTGCTATCGTGGGGAGCCTATTATGTCCTGGCTGACGCCAGCGGATTAGTGATGCGCATGACTTTGTTCCGAATCGTCTTAGTATGGCTGCTGACATTGTGTATGTGCCTTGTAAGTGGAATTCTAGCGATTCGAAAACTCTGGCGAGCCGATCCAGCGAGTTTGTTCTAAAAGTAACAGCACTCCGATTTTTTTGCACTTATGGATGGTGTTCGACTGTACCCGGCCATGCTGGCTTTGTCTGTTGCTTCAGCTTGATTTTGAGGGATCGGGAGGGCGACGGTCTTGCGATGCCAAATTCGCTGCGGTTCGGCAGGAAACTCGCAATCCCGATGCGCGAATCCTAACTTCTTAGCTGGAACAATGCGCCAGTGAATGGCAATCGATCACCGAGTACGGGCGACAGTTCCGGCTTTACCGATTGTGCGGGTAATTTCGAGAACATGTCTGAATTAACCTGTAGTTGCAGTAACAACAAGCACTCAGCCTGCAATCCTGCGACGTAGCTTTTAGTGGTGTTGAACCCGTCTGATACAACCAGGTACGAACTGACACATGCAAATTGTGCGGGCTATCTGAATTGCATCAGAAGAACCAGAGAATAGGTCCAAAAAATTCTCTTCATTTTGAAAGAAAGAGCCAGCATGAGCATCGCGCCGGCACCTGTTGACTTAGAAAAAGTGCTGTCCTCGGCCCAACTCCCTGCACTTCCTCAGACTGCTGTTACATTAATCAAGCTGTCCCAAGATCCCAAGAATGGCCCGATCGAGTTCGCGCGTCCCATTGAAGCCGATGTCGGATTGATGGGGCAAGTCTTGCGGTTTGTTAACTCAAGTTATTTCGGATTTTCAAAAGAGATTGCAAGCGTCAAGCAAGCGATTGCTCTCGTGGGCGTACGCACGATCAAGAACTTCGCGCTGTGGAGCGCCGTGTTTAGTTTGATACCGAATCCGAAGTTTGGCCCTTTCGATTTGAAGAATCTGTGGCAAGACTCCTTGCGCCGAGCTATCTTCGCTCGCCTATTGGGACGCAAACTGAAGCTGGCCAATGCTGAAGATCTATTTGCGGCAGCGCTACTTCAAGACATGGCTATTCCATTGCTGCTGAAAGAGCTGCCAGAGCACTATGAGTCGTTGGTTGAACGACGTACGTCAGAAAGAGTGCGGCTGAGTCAACTCGAACAAGAGATATTTGGCTGGGATCATGCTCAAGCTGCAGCGGCTTTGGTGCGCAATTGGAAATTGCCGACCGAGTTCGCTGTCCTTATCGAACGCCATCCACAATTGGAAGAACTGCTCAGCGGTAATCCGCCGATGATCGATGCTGGTTGCGTCGCCCTGGCCTCGTTGCTGCCGTCTTGCAAAGATGAAGATTGGGAAGAACGCGACGTGTTTATCGACGGTAGCAAACTGATAAACGCTTCGATCAGGAACGAACTGGGCAGCATACTCACTGAGGTCGATGCAAGTTTCGAAGAGTTTGCACCAATAATGAAGCTCCCCATACCCAAGAAATCTCTTGTCGAATGGGCAACTTCGGCTTAGCCGATAAATGTGGTCACTGTGATCGCTGCGCAAAATGTGTGAAAGCGAAGCGTCGCTTCGCAACAATATGGTATTGAGCGCGCAATGTCAGTCCGGGATACGATTGAGCGTGTAATAGGCGTTCGGATGGACAAGTGGTTCACCTTCAGCGCTGCGCACGCCATTGGCAACTAATTCATGTACGAACAACTCGCGTAGGCCATCGACAACTAATTGCACTTTCAATCGATCGGCCGAGACAATTGCGGATGTTACTTGAAGGTTACGTTGCATAATCTCGTCACTGCCGTAAGCAGCCTGATAGAGATAAGTGTGGCTACTGAACCGGTACGAATGCATGTTTGCGGCCGAATGCAGCTCGACCGGCTTAGTAAATTCCAGTTCGAATCCGTTGGGTTGGGCTCGCATTTCGCGAATCTCAAAGGGAAGCTTGCCTGTCCAAATTAGACGCTGCAAGCCGTATGACGCTGGCCCCAAACTACTCCACCCGCGATTGGTCAACCCCACAAATAGACTTCCGTCCACTCCTTGAGCTAAACGCAAAACAGCGGACGCAAAGCCTTGCCGAAATGGAAAGCATGCCCCCTGATATTGGCCTTCAACTTTCTCCAGAAATACGCGGTGCATGCCGGCTAGAGTAAATTCACCAACAAACAATTGGCCGGAGAAAGGTCCAAATTTACCGCCACTGGCATCGCACACAATATCGGTCGCAGACTGTCCAGCTTTTTTGTAGGGAAACCAAACCGCAGGTGGAACCATTTGCGGGAATCGTCGGATGGCTTCGGGATACGGGAGACCATCGGGGATTGAATCCACGACATCAATCGGCGATCCTGGCTGGTTACTCGATGCAAGTGATTCAGGATGATGCGCAAAAGCTCCCCGGCGCATATGGTGCAGAGAGTTTGTGGCTACCCAATTACCTTGCTGGTCAGTATAGAACATGTCCCCAGCGCAGTTTGCACCGATACCACTGGGAGATCGCATACCGGCACACATCGGCTCCACATGTCCAGTTTTTTGATCGACCGTTATTCCCCAACCGCGCCATAGCCCCTGTTTATAACCGAGTGTGGGATGCGCAACCGTTCTAGAATAATGCTCGTCTTTCAATCCCATGCCGATATTCAACGTCAGCCACATGTTTCCTAATCGATCCAGCTTAGGACCGTAGGCATATTCGTGATAGTGGCCTGTTACTCCCCAACCCTTGGCGACCGTTGCATATTCATCGGCGCGACCGTCTCCATCCTCATCGCGCAAGCTGGTCAATTCCGAACGCTGGGCAACATAAAACGCATCTTTGTGCCACAACAACCCCAGCGGTTCGTGAAGCCCACTAGCAAATTGACTATACGAAATTCGATTCGGCGGCTCGTCGTACACTCCGCCCAAAATCCATACTTCTCCTTTGCGAATCGCAACCGCCACACGTTGCTGATCCAGTACCGCTAGCCCGCTAACTTCGAGCGCCAATCCGTCAGGAGCAGGTCGCCAATTTGCTGCGCGCGATTCAGTTTGAGCTTTGGGAGTAGCGATGGATACGATGCGGTAGTATTCATTCTCATCCGCATTCAGACGCTGATTGGGCAAGTGTATCGACAGCCAGCAGCCTGCGATCCAGAATCCAAGGAGCTTTCCAAAAATGCGGAATGCATCGAGACGGTCCGGCATGCTCAATCGTTTGCGGCCAGCCGTCGGAGCCATCGAACTGTCGCAATCGCCAGATCCGCACATGCTCACTTCCAACTGTACTTGATGTGTAACGTCGACTCGGTTTGAGTCGCCTGCCATGGGATCAGCCATGCCTGTTCATCCGGTCGATCGCGATAGACTGCATCATTAATTGCATTGCCAAGAACCGTAACACACAATCCAGCCTCATTTGTTCGACTGTGTGCCGACTTGACCAGCGACTTTCCTGCAATCGCTCGGAACCACAAGGGTACAGCGGATCCTGCTTGGCCGTTCGCAGTAAGTCGAACAACGCGCTGCAGTTCGCCTTCACCGCCAGCTTCGATGCGATCGCGTATCTCGACCTCACCAACGCTGTAGCGAAATGTCGGTACACCATTAACATCGAGGCTGAAACCTCGGAATTCGATATCAGACGTTGTGGGCCATGTGCTTGGAGGCTTTGATGACTGTACAAACTCGGGGCCAGGTGCGAAGCGGATCAACGAATTGCCAAGCGGGCTGGCGGGTGGGCTAAAGCGATCAAACCATGTTCCTTGTGCATCGATAAACCTGCCTTTCCATAAGCATGCTAAACGGACTTGTTCTGCATCAAACGCAAAATGGACCTGGCTCGGTAATCCTACCGCAATCGCATGAGTGCCGGCATGGGCCATAAATGTCCGGAGAATTATGGGGCGTTCTTGAGGGACCAGTTCGGACGAACGCGTTCGCATCTGTTCAATCTTGTTCGGTAGTTCGCTCGTGTCATCTTGCAGATAATGCCATATGGCAGCGATTTGTCGATCAACATTTCCGCTAAGAATTTCGCGATTTTCACTCCCCTTGGCAAAGAAGGTCGGCATGCGCGTGCGAGGTTTGGTGGCCACGGGGTCGAGCAGGAACTGTTTGAACCAAGTTGGCTGAAGTCGCTCGCCAATTTTAGAAAGATCGATTCCCGCGACTCCGGGCAAAACATGACCTCGTATGGGATGACATTGAATACAACCGACATCCAGC
>CAZVBC010000006.1:0-47358 GCA_964625155.1 uncultured Pirellulaceae bacterium | reverse complement strand
GGCGTCGCCTGCGAATCGGTTGTGGCAGTACTCTTGGAGAAAGGGCCTGAGCTTGTAGGTACGATCCTTGGCATCTTGAAGTCTGGGGCCGCATACTTGCCCCTGGATGCCAACTGGCCACAGCGGAGAATTAAGAGTTTGCTTGTCAGTGGTTCGCCAACTGTTTTGATCAAGAGCCATGCGACTTGGCCAGATGACTTAAATCGAAGTGAATCTCAAGAGACGGCCGCAAGCCTAAACCAAGAGACGCAGCCAGGGGCCGATGGGCCTTTATCTGAGTTGCCGACTAACGCGTGGATAACGCTCGACATTGAGCAAGTCGCACAGAATGCCGAAGGGGCAGAGAAAGTGCCACCAGCACAGCGCACTCAACCTACCAATCTGGCGTACGTTATTTTTACTTCTGGTTCCAGCGGTATACCCAAGGGAGTCATGGTCGAGCATCGCAGTGTCGTCAATGTAGTTGCTTCGTTCATCAAAACGTATCAATTAACGTCCAACGATCGCGTACTAC
This sequence comes from uncultured Pirellulaceae bacterium, assembly GCA_964625155.1. GTDB lineage: Bacteria > Planctomycetota > Planctomycetia > Pirellulales > Pirellulaceae > Aureliella. Next base: position 46,844 of record CAZVBC010000006.1, on the reverse strand, counting down.
AGCAAGCTTCGATTGCGTTTGATGTGTCGGTTAATGAGATTTTTCCAGTGTTGTGTTCGGGCGGTATGTTAGTTGTACCCAGCGAATCGCAAATTGGTGATTTCGACCAACTCAGCGATCTGATCGAGCAACACTCGGTTTCTATTATGGGGGCGACTCCGTCGGGATTGACAGAATTAAATCGTCGCGCCGATCGCTTACACAGCCTTCGGTTGGTCCTCAGTGGAGGTGAATCGCTCGCTCAATCCCACATAGATCAATTGCAAAAATTTGCGACAGTTACCAATGGCTATGGTCCCACCGAAGCAACTGTGTGTGCAACGTACTTTAATCTTCAAGACCGCGACCCAGCCGGCGGCGAATGGATTCCGATTGGCAAGCCACTACCAAACTACAAGGTATATGTGCTCGACAAGAATTTGCAACCGGTGCCCATTGGGTTGGCGGGAGAGTTATATGTCAGCGGAGTAGGAGTTGCACGCGGTTATCTCAATGATCCGCAATTGACGGATGAGAAATTCATTTCCAATCCGTTTATTCGTGGGTTGCGGATGTATAAGACAGGTGACGAAGTTCGTTGGCGTTCGGACGGCAATCTAGAATTCATAGGGCGACTAGACCGCCAGGTCAAGATCCGAGGGCAACGTATCGAATTGGGTGAGATCGAAGCTGTTTTGGCAAGTCATCCAGATGTGATCCACTGCGCCGTAGTGTGTCAGCGTACCGGCACAAGCGAGCCTAAGATTGGTGCGTTTGCCAAATTGAAGCCAGCCAGTTCGCTGGTCCATGCGTGGCGAGACTTCTTGCGAGAACGATTACCCCCTTCGATGATTCCGGTGGCTTTTGTACCGGTTGATGAAATCCCGCTGACACCCAACGGCAAAGTTGACTACCAACGCTTGCCTCAGATTCCCGATATCTCGGCAGTCGTCCGAGGTCCGTATGTCGCCCCAAGAAATTCCGCCGAACAAATGATGGCACAAATCTGGTCTTCAGCCTTAGGCTTGGAGCGAGTTGGCGTTACGGAGAATTTCTTCGAATTGGGAGGCCATTCTCTGTTGGCAGCACAGATTCTGTTTCGTGTCGAACGTGAATTTAAGATTCGATTGTCTTATCGCGCGTTCTTTGACGCTCAGACTATTGCGCAGACGGTCGAAATAATCGAACGTCAACGTGCCTTGTCAGTTGACGAACAAATCCAAGCACCGGAGCATCCTCAAGCTCAGAACGAAGGAGATTCTCCTATTTCTGCGCTGAGGCATTGGTTCACCGGTCGCCAGGATGTGAGTGGGACGAACCAAGTCGATTTTCACGCCGAGGTGCATCTGGATGAAACGATTCGAGCCGGAACAAAACCGCGAGTTGATTTGACGCAAACTCCTAAAGCGATCTTCTTGACAGGTGCAACTGGATTTCTGGGTGCATACTTGCTGAGAGAATTTGCAGCCTGGCACGATACCAAAATTTATTGCCTAGTGCGCGCGGACAGCCAACATGAAGCGATCGAGCGACTGCGCAGTGGGTTGAAGAAATACCAATTAGACGACCAAATCCTTCTGCGCAACGTCGTTCCCGTACTGGGTGACCTAGCTAAGCCACTATTGGGGATGAGCGAGGCTACCTTTGACTGGTTGGCAAAGGAAGTCGATTGGATTTATCACAATGGAGCGGCGGTCAATTTTGTCTACCCTTACTCGGCTCTGCAAGCAGCCAATGTCGGTGGGACGCGCGAAGTTCTGAAGCTGGCCTCCATGACGCGTATCAAGCCAGTCCACTTTTCCTCGACTTTAGCAGTGTTGGTGGGAGACCAAGCTCATCGTGGTACCATTCACGAGACTGATCAATACGAGTATCCCGATAAGATGAACTCAGGCTATGGGCAAACCAAGTGGGTTGCCGAACGACTCATGCAATTAGCCGGCAAACGTGGAATTCCAGTGGCAGTCTACAGGCCAGGTCGCATCACGGGTGACAGTCGGACAGGGATATGGAACGCTGATGACCTGTTCCTGGCAGGCCTGAATTTTATATTGCAAGCTGGTGCGGCTCCGAATCTTGACGTCGAACTGGATTTGACACCAGTGGATTATGTGGCGCAAGCGATGGTCGCCATTTCTCAGAAGCCTGCGAGCATTGGCAAGACTTTTCATTTAGTAAACCAGCATCTAATATCTTGGCCGAGTGTGGTCGCGGCGCTGCAAGCGGCAGGTTATGAACTGGAACTGATGCCATTTGATCGATGGAAGCAAGAATTCATCGCAACATTCGGCGAGTTCCCAGAAGATTGGATGTCGTGGTTGATACCAAGTACCGAGTCGGGCCAAGCTGCAAACGATCTTGCGCAAACGATGTCGGATTTGAAGATTGCGTATGATTGTGCCCAAACGCAAGCGTTGCTGGATGGCAGTGGTATCCATTGTCAGCCACCCAACCGCGAATTGCTAGCAACGTACTTTTACGGATTGGCAAAGAGTAACTTGTTGCCACCACCAAATACGCAGCGCGAATAGTAACCTGGCGCGACAAGCGTGATTCGTTTGGAATCATTGCGATGTTTTGTCCGATAGCTGGTTGCAATGGAAAAGTGAGGTTGGCCACACGTAATCGATAGTTGAGTCAAGGTGACGACCATGAATGGATGCATGGCTTTTATAGCGAAGAAAAAGCCTTGGTCAAAATTGCTTGTGACTGTACTGCTGATCTTGTCCGCAGGCGGGTGTAAAGGATTGGAGTCGTACCGCACCAAATCCCAAGATTGCCGTTTTGCAGGTTGCGAAGCTTGCAATACTCACTCATACCGGGCGGCATGTGAAACTACTGGAGATGGTGCGCAAGGATGGTTGTGGACGGACCCAGAATGTGGGCATTCTCATCCGTACACGCCGCGTGAAGGTGATTTGGTGATGATGACCTCGCGCAGTTGCTCGTATACGTTTGCCTATACGATCAGCGGCGCCGGACACCCATTGCATATTGGCATGGTTGTACGCAACGCCTGTGGCGAACTGCGACTATTGGAATCCGGCATGCTGGAGGGCAAAAGGGTTACGATGCGTCCTGTAATCAGCCGTATTTGTGAATACTTGGCGGATTCCAAAGACGGATTGATCTGGATTCGGCAGACATGCGAGCCACTGAGCGAACATCAATCACAAGCCTTGACCGCGTTCGCCGAATCGCAGTGCGGTAAAGAATTCGCGCAAATTCGCGCGAGTATGTTTATTCTACCGTTTGACGCAAAGCTGACCACAACTCCTAATCAAGAGAGGTGGTTCTGCAGTGAGTTGGTGGTACAGGCACTAAAGCAGATGGGCATGGTATGCCCCAACGTTCGCCCTGCAAATATTCTGCCTGACGATATTTACCATAACCGCAGGGTCGATTTGAGTCCCTACTATTTGGCATCGCAACAATGGACGCCGAAACAATGTATACCATCTGAAAGGCCGCTGCTGGCTCCAGTGCGGCCCGACTAGCATTGTCCAGCCAGTACGAGGTCATTTGAGCGAAGTCGGTGCAGAGTTCGACTCAGAATGTATCTGATTGCAAACTCCTTATCGCAGGATCGCAGAGAATACCGAGTTCGTTCATTGAGGCTGTTTTAGTCCTCGGATACTCAAACCCGCTTGTTGATAAATTGCATCCATGATGCGGTGATTAGCAATCGCGTCCTCGGGATTGGTCAAGTTTGGTCTTTTTCCTTGGACGACCTCCACAAACGCTCGGAGCTGGTAGGTGAACGTCGTTTCTCCGCGCGGGACAGTTTCGCAACGTTGGATGCCATTACCGCGAATGGTGATGCTGTGTTTGCGATAGGGCCGAATCGGGTTTACGACGCGCATCGTCGCGCGGTCGCCTTGAACAATCGCCAGCCATCGAAAGATTATGGTGGACAGAATTGAGCAAGTTATTCGTCCAGTTCTTCCATCATCGAAGCGGAAATCGGCTTCCATCCAACGATCCACGTTCGCAGCGCAGCAGCGAGCCTGGGCGGTAACTACATGCGGTTCCGCACCTGACAGGTAACGCAACAGATTGACGGTATAACTTCCAGTGTCCATCAGCGCGCCTCCACCTAGAGGAAATGAATAACGAATATCTCTGAAATTGAGAACATTGGTATTCAAGTGCGCTTCGATATGGCGAATGGTTCCTAATTCACCGCTGTCAACGATTTGCTTGATGCGATGTGCCAACGGGTGATAGCGGTAGTGAAAAGCCTCTACCAATACTCGGTTCGCGTCGCGAGCTGCTTGGGCCATAATTGCCGCTTCACTCGCATTGCACCCTAAGGGTTTTTCACACAAAACGTGTTTACCAGCGAGCAGTGCTCGTACTGTCCATTCGCAATGCAAACTGTTAGGGAGCGGATTGTAGATGGCGTCGATATTGGGATCGGCCAGCATTTCCGCATAGCTTCTGTGGACGACTGGTATGGCAAAGTGGCTGGCAAATTTCTTAGCCCGTTCGATACTTCTTGCAGCAACTGCGTACATCGAGGTACCCGGCACACGTAATGAAGGTCGAATGAGTGCCAGCGGAGCGATCTTGGCGGCGCCCAAAATGCCAAAGCGAATGGGATTAGGATCGTTCATCAGCTCAACCTATCAGGAGGTACTCTTTGCGTCTTTTTCACATGCATTAGACTGTTGTTTTGACCCAGCTTAATCAAAACAACAAGCGAGCCAACAGTTTTTACAGAACTCAACTATGGCACATTTTCGGCGAACGGATTTCGACAATTCTACGTCAGGGAATCATCTGGTGATTGTCCCGACCGTCTGGGAATATCTTGCCGTACTGACTGGGTTGCGCAGCAATCGCAAAATTGTTCAACGAACATTAATCAGCCCACAGCATCTCAAGCGATGTGGCATGGGGCCAAGCAAATCGTTGAGGATGAGCCAGAGCTTAGAAAAACACTGCATCAACGAGCTGACCTTGCTGGGAGTGTGTGGTGCACTCGTACCGGAATTAGATATTGGCGATGTAGTGTGTGCGAACTCTACTTGGGTGCAAGCTGAAAGCCAACAGGCAGGGTTAATCGATACTCCCCTTTCTGCAACGATGCAATCGGCCATGCACACCAAGCGAGATCGATTTAAGATTTATTATGGGACGATGGCATGCTCCACCACAGTAGTCATTGACTCGCAGAAACGGGAACTAGCAGACATTAGTGGTGGAATCGCCGTTGAGATGGAGGCTGGGCCACTGGCGCAGTGGGCTGCAGATGCGGCTATCCCCTTTAACCATATTCGCGTAGTGATTGACCGTTGTAATTCGCAACCTCTTTTTTTCGGTCGCCCTTGGTCAATAATCACTGAACTTAATGGTTTACCCAAGATTCGAGAATCAATTCGAGCCCTAAATACGTTGGCTCGATTAGCACATGAGCTTGCCTCGTTTCGCTCTGAATGACAGCGTACGATTGTCGTAGATCGGCGAGTTTGCTTACCAGCAAATGAGGGTAATGTAATGTCGTGCGGTTGGTTCTCCCGGTGCGTGTCGAAATGTATGATAATGTCGCCTCGAATTTCGCCAGCTCGCAATTGATTCCTGGGTCGCATCAGTGTTATCAGGAATTCAAGGTGGGCGGCAAGACTTGTTCGCGTAGTTAGTCGAGGTCAGTTTTTGGTTCGATATCGGGAGAAAAATATGTCGCCTTACGTGTGCAAGTTGGTGATTGTCGCCCTAGCAACTTTGTGCGCGACATCGAATCGCGTGGTAGTAGCGGAGAATTCGGCTGACGTATTCACGCGTCGTATCTTGCCAATTGCCAAATCGAATCGTGCTTCGAGCTGCACTGAATGCCATTTTGCTGGTGTCGATTTGCGTCAATACATCTTGGAGGACAGTGAACAGACGTTTTCGGCACTGCAAAAGGCTGGGTTAATTGATTTGCGTGAGCCAGAAAAATCAAAGCTGCTGACTTTTATCAATCGCAAACCGGAAAAAGAAGATGAATTGTTGGCCAAGGTACGTCAGGAAGAGTACAAAGCGTTTCGAACTTGGATCGAGTTGGCGGTAAAGGAACCTCGCGGCTCAATCCCCGTGGCAACCACGAAGCCAATTGGTTCACCGTCACCGATCGAAGTTGTCAGGCATGCTCGGAAAGATCGAGTGCTGCGTTCGTTTGTCGAAAATATTTGGGTGGACATGGAACGATGTCAGAATTGCCATTCGCCCGACAAGAACCAACGACTGATTGAAAAGCATGGTGAAAGCATATCTTGGATCAGTCCGGAAGATCCGTCGGGAACATTGGCCAAGTGTTTGGAGCAAGGCATTATCGACTTGGAGGAACCCGAAAAGAGTTTACTGTTACTCAAACCGCTGGCGGTTGTCGACCATGGTGGGCATCGCAAATTTTCCATGGGGAGCGATCCCGACAAGAGGTTTCGTAGGTTTTTGACGGATTTCGCCAGCCTGGTTGCGAACAAGTATGTTCGCGCAACCGATCTGCCAATTGACGATGTCGAAATTCGGTACGCCACGGGCCAGCAATTGAGAATTACAGGGTTGCCGCAAGAATGGCGAGATAAATTATTGAGAGTCGATATCTATCGCTGGGAAGGCCAAAGTTGGTCAGCCGTCCGAGTGGCGACGGGTGATGGTTACGTCAATGGCCCACAACGATTGTGGCAGAACATGATTCTGGGAATTGCCCGTCGTAATCAACCTGACGCTATCGTCGATGCACTTGAAAAGCGTCTTCTGCCAGCAGGGAAATATCACGCGAAATTGTACTTGGATCGTGAAGAAAAGCTTGTTAGCCAACGTGATTATGTTTTGGGCCCGAATGAGTTCGTGGGCTCTGTTGAATTCAGTGGCCAGTGGAAACCGGGTTATCAGCCTCCAAAAATCGCTGAATTTACTTCTAAAGATTAGTCGCGAAATAAGCTCCCGATTTCTAGTCGACGAGTGTGGTTGCGGAATGCTCAAACATTCGATAGCTATAAAAAGCTTGAAATCCCTGCTCAACACATTCCCTTGCGATCGATTCAGGGAAGATGTCCTGGACTATTTCTAAGTGGACAGCGCCACTTTGTTCGCCGAATGTAGTGCTAAACCTGAGCTTAGGTTGCGATATAGCCTCGTGTAAATCGTTCCGCGCTGATGCGCATCACCTGCGAACCAAGGTGATTCAGCTCGATGACTGGCAAGCTGCACGCGCGGCCCGATGCGCACGCGGCTAAGCGATGTTGCTGTAATAAATTTAGCTCTTTCCGCGATAATCGAAAGTGACACCTTCCAACTAAGTAGCCATAGCTTGGTGATTTATTTGCGATCCAAATCCAGCTCGCAACAACCAAAGTCGAGCGATTTAGATTTCGATTTCTCCCGGACAAAATCTTCATTTAAATAATAGTAAATGAACTTGCCCTCGCGCCGATTGGTGACCAGATTGGCGTGGTACAGCACCCGCAAGTGATGCGAGACGGTTGACATATCGGCTTCTAACAGTTCGACCAAATCAGAGACGCTCAGCGGGCTGGACTGTAACGCTTTGACGATGCGAATGCGTAGCGGGTCCGCCATGGCCTTTAGGTATTCGGCGCATAAGGCATCAGCAGATGCCTGTTTCCTCTTTGTATCTTCACGCATTCCAAACCATTCGACAAAGAATAAATTCGCCGTAATATGCTGGGCGAAATGTCTATTCTCGTCATCGTGAACGCTTTTTCAAGCCGTAGCCAAGTACTCGTCGCCACGATGCCCGGTTCGGAGGAATTGAAATCCAATGGGTTTACCGTCTTTTGCTGCACGAGCCTTGGTTGTCCAGTGTGTATGTTTTGTCGGACATGTTGTTAACGCTGCGTCCAAGTGTGGCTGTAACTTCTCAATAACCAGGTGCACGAGGCAAGTTCATTCTATGATCTTGCAAGACAAATGACTAATGCGCAAATCCGATGCACCTAGATATTGAGTAGTCAGGTGTGGCTATTGAGATGCGAGAATTCGTCGACGCGATTGGTAAATAGCTTGACACCACAATTGCTTTGTAGGACGATTGAACGATCTTGCGAATGTCATAGTGTGTTCATGTTATTTGGATTCTTGAAAGTTAGTGATGCGACAGTTGCTTGGTCTCGTTGGCAGACGGCATGGCTCCAGAAAACAGCACGGATTCACGTTGGTCGAATTGCTGGTTGTCATTGCCATAATCGGAGTGCTAGTTGGTTTGTTGTTACCGGCTGTGCAGTCAGCGCGTGAAGCCGCTCGCCGAATGCAATGCCAAAATAATCTACGTCAGTTAGGCTTGGCGGCGCACAATCACGAATCAGCGATGAAATACTTGCCGCCCGCCTATCGAGCGCAGCAGATTGGTATGGCTCCTGGTTACTTTGATTTATGGGGTACGTTGGCGTTGCTTACTCCCTACCTTGAGCAAACCAACGTTTACAATTCGATCGATTTATCGCTGACGATGTATCAACTGACATCTCCTTTTGGTATCCAAGCACCGGTGGCGGTTAAAACTCGAGTTCCGACATTTTTGTGCCCGAGCGACAAGGGGCAATCGGTATGTAGTAATGCTTATGCAATAGTGGGAGAGTTGGCTCCAAACAATTATGCATTTTGTTTAGGAACAGGTACCACACGCGGCCGCACCGGATGGCTTGGTTCTCCGTGGGATGCGGATGGTGTGTTCTTTGCTTCATCGAAAATCCGTTTGACCGATATCAAAGATGGAACCAGCAACACGATAGGGGCTTCGGAACGCATATTGGGAGAAGGTGGTGAAGCCACGACGTTGAGTAACCGAGCGGATCTTAAGCCGCAAACGATGTACGTAAATCCGAATGCGGAAACGAATGATGCGAATTGTCGTAACTCACTGCGAAGCAACTTCAACCAGCGTCGCATGTATACTTGGGTGGCTGGCGAACCTCGCTGTACCAGTTACAACCACTATTATGCCCCGAACGATAAAACTAATCCTGATTGTGTGTCCAATTTCGTGGGCACCGATCCGATCACACGAAGTTCGGGACACGGTTTGAGCACTGCTCGCAGTTGGCATGTAGGTGGTGTTAATGCATTCTATTGTGATGGCAGCGTGCGATTCGTCAGCGATTCGATCAACATGGTTATCTGGCGGGCATTGGCCACTCGCAGCGGTGGCGAGGTCGTAGCCGATGACTATTGATACATGCTTGGACCGAACTTACCAGCCGCGCAGATTATCGCCTGCACAAATCGATCAGTACCAGAAGGAAGGTTTTCTCGTTTTGCGTGACGTGTTTTCACGCGAATTGATTTACGAGCTGGGCGAAGAAGCAGATCGCGTCGTGCGCCAGAGACCAGAACTGTTAAATCGTCTCAATATGCGGGTCCGATTCAAACCACATTTTCAAACTAGTATTCCGATATTCGAAGCATTTGATCCGTTTGCTGATCTTTCGTCAGTAGCCCAGAGTGTCGTGCGAGACACCTACATGCTCGAGTTGATCGGCGATTTATATGGCGAGCCTGCAGAACTGTTCAAAGACAAATTGATCTTCAAACCCGCAGGTGCGGAAGGTGTTGCCCTGCATCAAGATTGGATTTCTTGGCCCGGTTTTCCTGAGAGCTTTTTGACCGTGTTGGTTGCTATCGATTCATTTACTAAAGAGTCAGGAGCTACGGAAGTTTACCCCGGACTGCATCGGGGCGGTTACCTTTCGGACAAGGATGGCACGTTTCATGTTTTGTCCAGTCAGGAACTGGATGTCAAACCTATCCCATTGCTGTTAGAACCAGGGGACATAGCGATTTTTGGTTGTTTTCTGCCACACGGTGCCGCGCCGAATAAGGACAGCCAACCGCGTCGTGGATATTTTGTTAGTTACAATGCTCAGTCCGATGGTGGTAATCAATACGCCGATCACTATCGAGAATTCCACGATTGGATTCGCGCAAAAGCTGCGGCCGATGTTCGCGATCGACTCTATTTTCACTGACACATAAATTCACTATGGTCGAATCGTTCGCTCCGGTTACTGTGAGCAATCGTGAAACTGGGGCAGCGTTCTATTATGGATGGGTCATTGTCGTCGTTGCCGCGTTAGCGATGGTTGCAACAATGCCAGGTCGCACTCATGGATTAGGAACGGTTACCGAACGGCTGCTCGCGGACCCTGAGTTGAATATTGACCGCGTACAGTTTGGCGAGCTGAATTTTTGGGCGACCATTCTGGGCGCGACATTTTGTTTGCCCTGTGGAAAGCTGCTGGATCGTTTTGGCATTCGGTTGGCATTGACTTTTGTGACGGCCCTGTTGGGTACAATCGTCCTCGCCATGACCTGGGTGAACAATTATTGGTTGTTTTTCCTTGCTATTTTGTTAACGCGTGGTCTTGGTCAAAGCGCGCTATCGGTTGTCAGTTTATCGATGACTGGCAAGTGGTTTTCACGGCGCTTGGGTTTGGCGACAGCCGTTTATACTGTGCTGATGGCAGGTGGTTGGATCGCGGCGTTTAGTATCATTGGGATTTACCGAGAGGTCTCCTGGCGAGTCGTTTGGGCGGGCATGGGGTATGGATTACTGCTGGGCTTGGTTCCACTGGGGTGGCTGGCGGTGCGAAATTCACCGGAGGAATGTGGATTGCAATTGGATGGCAACGGCCAAGCGAACAAAGTTGAGTCCGAGGTCGCCGGCTATTCGTTGCGCGCAGCTCTGGCCGAACCAGCTTTTTGGGCCTTCGCCCTGGCAACTTCGGTTTACGGTTTGGTCAGCTCTGGAACATCTTTGTTCAACGAAGCCATCTTATTAGAACGCGGGTTTTCAAAAGAGACCTATTACACGTTGTTGAAGATCAGTACAGGTCTCAGTTTGGCAGGGAATTTTCTTGGGGGTTGGTTGGTCCAGCGTACTTCGTTGCGTCAAGTGATGGGAATCTCTATGTCATTGCTTGCTGCTGCGCTGTTGTGGTTGCCGCAGGTTTGCACTTTCCCACAACTTCTTGTTTATGCTCTCGGTTTTTCGTTGGGAGGCGGCATGATGACGGTCGTCTTTTTTACAGCGTTTGGGAAAGTCTTTGGGCGTTTGCACTTGGGGCAGATTCAAGGAGTCGCACAGATGCTGACGGTGTTTGCATCCGCACTCGGCCCCGTCCTCTTAGCTTATACGAAACGAGACTTGGGGTCGTACATGCCCTTCTTTTACGCATCAGCGTTTATTGTACTCGTTCTCGTATTTTGGGCCTGTGTACTAAAATTGCCTGTACCAAGAGATGCAAACTGCAGCAATCGTGTAACTTCGGACGTTTGAGCGATTTGCTTTACAGTCAAACTTGTTCTACAAAGTCGAAACGAAGGTACGTTCACCAAGACGATCCCAACCCGGGTGTTTTTGGTTTGTCTGGATGCAGCGCCATCTGGTTTGGATTACGCTTCTTAACTGTGTTCGGGCTAACAAGCCCAAATTTCGATAAGATGTGGCCAGTTGTAAAGTTTATTTGGGAGTTAAAAGTGTTCTATCGGTTCACATTGATGATTGTGTTTTGCTGGCTCCAGCTTGTCATGAGCTCTCCCTTACGGGCTGCCGATAAACCGAACATCTTGTTCCTGTTAGCAGACGATCTGTGTTTCGAAGCCCTTGGTTGCATGGGCAATGCTGAAGTGGCCACGCCTAATCTCGATCGACTTGCAGCGCGGGGTTTGACTTTCACTCATGCATACAACATGGGTTCGTGGCACGGTGCAGTATGTATGCCCAGTCGTGGGATGCTAAATACCGGGAGATTCCTTTGGAGTTTTCAAAGCGTTGACAACCAGATGGATTCGGAGCGTCAAGCTGGGCGTATGTGGGCTCAATACATGGCACGTGCAGGCTATCAAACTTATATGGCGGGTAAATGGCACATCAAGACGGATGCCGAACGTACTTTCCAGCAGACGGGTACGATTCGGGGCGGGATGCCCAAAGATACAAAGGAAGGCTACAACCGTCCACTTGCTGGCATGGCTGATCCGTGGAGTCCATTTGATCCTGAATTTGGTGGCTTTTGGGATGGAGGGCGTCACTGGAGTGAAGTTCTAGCTGACCAAGCATGTGGTTTCCTACAGCAAGCTTCGAAATCTGCTGAGCCGTTCTTTATGTACGTGGCTTTCAATGCTCCGCACGACCCAAGGCAATCTCCAAAGGAATATGTCGATCGATATCCAATAGAGAACATCAAAGTTCCGCTGAATTTTTTGCCGGAATATCCTTTTAAAGACGATATTGGTTGTCCTCACAAACTGCGGGACGAGCACCTAGCACCTATGCCGCGCACTGAGCAGGCGATTCGGGTTCATCGACGCGAGTACTATGCCATTATCACACACCTGGATGCTCAAATCGGCCGCGTCTTGGATGCCTTGGATGCCACCAGCATGGCGCAGGACACGTGGATCTTCTTCACGGCCGATCACGGCCTAGCTGTTGGACAACATGGGTTGCTCGGCAAACAGAATCTGTACGATCACAGCATTCGTGTACCATTTATCGTGGTTGGACCAAACGTACCCCAGGGCAAACAAACTCGTGCACCGATTTACTATCAAGACGTGATGCCCACGACCTTGGAATTGGCGGGCGTTGAACGTCCCGATCACGTCGATTTTCAAAGTCTGCTGCCCGTTATCCGCGACAACAGTCCGTCGAAATACGGTTCGATTTACAACGCGTATATCGACCTACAACGATCTGTCACCGTTGCTGGCTGGAAATTGCTGCTGTATCCCAAGATCAAGAAAGTGCGGCTCTATCACTTGGTCAACGATCCACTAGAAATGCACGATTTAGCCGACTCGGTTGAACAATTGGAACGTAAGCAGTTGCTATTTGCGGAACTGGTGCGTTGGCAGAAGAAAACTCGGGATCAATTGGACCTGACTGCCACCTATCCCGAGCTGCAATAAGGCGATTTGTGAAGTCGACGGAAGTCCGAATGTGCGGCACGACACTCCGCTTGTGGGGCAGGAGAAAAGTTTGGGAGTGTCGTGCCACACGCAATGTCAAAGTGTTTAGTGGATATCCGCAGTTGTGCCAGTCATCTGAACAGCTTCCGGTCGGAAGTATGGATTCTCGATGATTTGCGGTTCCACTGGCTTTGTCGTAACAACACTGCCAGCGGCGGTTGTGGCCTTCGATGATTGAGGATAGTGTTGATTAGGAATTGTCATCGTGCGATCAACAGCGCGTTGACCGTAATATCCCGCAGTCGGTTGCAATTGTGGCCAAGCTGCAAAGGGGCTCAAGCCATACGGACGTGTGTAACGCTCGCCGTAATAGACCGGCGGATGTAACGCAAAATATGGCGGCGAAGGTACATAGGAATGCATTCTGCCCACGTTGTTCGCTCCATAACCATACAAGTAAGCCATGCCTAAGCCATTGCAACCATCGAACGCGCGAGCTGACGACATTGTCAAACTCGACAAACTAAGGATGACGACTGAGAATACCAGCGATCGAGTGAGCATGTTGAATCCTTGAAAAGAGATGGAGTTGTTGCGGCGTTGGACTCTGGATTGGAGTCCACACTTCGAAGTGAGCCGCGACAATGTTGGCCAAGTTGGTTCGTCGAAGTTGCCTCTTTTATTCCACGCTAATTAACGACCAGTAGCCGTCAAGGAACGATCTTGCCACATTTCCACTTGTAGCGGTTATTCCGTCCGAGAGCCACACCCGCAATGCTCTCGCGATGGTTGTTAGAATACCTCTGCTCAGGCTTAGAGCTTTGTTACAGCTAAGCACTAGGGCTCGCGGAAGCAGTAGTACGAGGTTCCAACCCAGCCGCCGCTTAATTGACTCAGCAGAATCGTCGCCCTCCCGATCTCTAAAACAAAGTTGCGACAAAACACTAGCCGCACCAGGCTCACGAACTTGTTGGGAGAAGGCCGAGTTGATAGTGGAAAAAACGTATCGTTTGCAGGTGGACTTATGCCCACGAAATACCAGCTAGCGAACATCTAATCGCTTGGCATGTCGAGCATATGCTTTTTTGCTGTTAATTGGAAGCTAATTAGGAAGCAAGCTTGCAGATTGGATCGCTGACAACATTCGCCGTGTGGGAGTGACCAAACCCTTGCGTTATGGCCTCACATGACATTACGATGGAGAGCATGCGGCGCGTTGGAATCCAATTCTGACTTGCATCAGTTTGGGGAACACATGCTGTCGCGTCTTATTCGTAATTGTCTAGTTAGTTTTTACTTGTGATTCCTTGTTGTTTTACACTTGTGGACAATTGGCCATGATTCACTACAGTTGCGATCGCTGCAAACGCCCGATACCTCATCAAGAATCGCTGCGGTACGTTGTCAAGATGGAAGTTGAACCGATGATTGATGATTGTTCTTGTCAAGGCGAGGACGCGGATTTGGACTGCTTGACCGAGATGGACGAAGCGTTAGAGAATCTAGAAGAAGATCTTCTGGATGAGGAGCTTTCGCTTATACATCAACGCAGGCAATTCGATCTATGCCCAAACTGCTATCGCGAGTTTATCAAGAATCCGGTTGGCCGCGAAAAACTAGTTCCCTTCGGTTTCAGCAAGAATTAATCAACTGGTTAATGGATGTCTAGCCAGCAGAATTACCTTGTTCATCGCCGCGATTTGTTGCGAGCCGGTTCGCTAGCACTTACCGGAATTGGTTTGCCGGGTCTACTGCATGCCGAAGAGCTGCCGCGTCGGGTTGTGCGGCGCCGCGTGGCCAAGTCATGTATCGTGTTCTTCTTGGAAGGGGGACCGTCACACATCGACACGTGGGACATGAAGCCGCAAGCCCCCAGCGATGTTCGAGGGAAATTCCAGTCTATCGCGACCCGAGTTCCTGGGTTGCAAGTATGTGAACACTTGCCACTTCTGGCCCAACAAATGCAACACGTTGCTATTGTGCGGTCCGTCCACCACAAAGTGGTCGACCATAATGCCGGAGCATACTACTGCCTGACTGGCAAATCACCAGTACAAGGCAGCCGATTGATTGTACGTCCCGAACCGAATAATTTTCCGACCTATGGTTCAGTATGTGGCAAAATATTGCCAGGCGACGGAGTGCTCCCGTCGTTTGTTCATTTGGCTGAATTGATGGCCAATAATGGGGCCGAATTGCCGGGACAGCGGGCGGGGTTCCTCGGGCCCGGGTTTGATCCTTTGGTGATTGGTGATTGCAGTGCGCCGGACTTTAAAATGGCGGCGCTGGAGATGCCCGAGCACGTTTCAGAACTAAGAATGAGCCGACGGTTCGCCCTGTTGAACGATTTGCGATCATCGATCGAGGTTCCTGGTGAACTACCTGCAGCGCTACGGGGATTTCAGTTGCGAGCGCTGGACCTGTTGACCTCCGACAAAGCTAAGGGAGCGTTTGATTTATCGAAAGAACCGAACACAGTTCGTGCGCGATACGGTTTACCGGATCGCACGGACAAAGTTGAAGCAAGGAAGTTTGGAGGTTTGCCTCATTTGGGTCAATGTATGCTCATGGCCCGGCGCTTGATCGAGTCTGGTGTAAGGCTGGTAACCGTTGGTTCGGGGCGCAGGCTTTGCCAAGCTTGGGACACGCACCGCGATCATTTTCCGTTAATGGAGAAGTCGTTGTTGCCGTACGCGGACCGTGCATTTTCCGCATTGTTGGAGGACATGAGCTCCAGTGGATTGCTGGACGAGACCTTGGTGGTGGCAATGGGCGAGTTTGGGCGCACGCCACGGTTGGGGCAAATCACCAGCGGAGCGGGCGCGGATGCGGAAGGCCGCGATCATTGGCCACATTGTTATTCAGTTTTGTTTGCTGGCGCAGGTGTTCAGGGTGGAGCAATCTATGGTGCGTCAGACAAACACGGAGCCTTTCCTGCGGATTTGCCGGTGACTCCAGAAGATATTGCGGCGACGATTTACTATGCGTTAGGAATCGATCCGTCGACCGAGGTTCACGACCTGTTGCAACGGCCGATTGCACTGTCGACCGGTACACCCATCGCGGCTATTTTTTAGGTAGCTGTAGTTTTCGCAATGTGTATGCTGCGTTACTGCCAGCTTTCACGGCTCGCGGAGTCTATTAAAGTCACTCATGTGGTGCTCGACAGACCCGCTGGTTGGCGATTATCCTTAGGCTAACTTGTAGTTGTGCTTGTCAGTAATCTCTTTACATTAACGGGTATGCGATGTTGCATAACATATTGCGCTGGAGCTGTTTCCTGTTGCTAAGTATTTGCTGGGGACTGGGAGTTCCACATCGATTATCGGCCGAGGCGCCAAAAGGGATCATTCCCACAGCGCTGGATAAACATATTGCCGAGCCTGACCCCAATTATTCCTGGAGCGTCGCCAAGACGGTGGACGATCCTCGCGGCAAAACGGTCATCATTAGTCTAAAGTCTCAGTCATGGTTGACTGCGAAAGAGGTCGATCGGCCGGTTTGGGAGCATTGGTTGGTTGTATCGGTACCAAAAACCGTTAAGACCAACAAAGCATTTTTGATGATTGGAGGTGGAGGCAATGACCGGCCAATGCCGACCAGTGCAGACACCATGACGGCGCTGATCGCTCAGTCCGTCGGCGGCGTTGTGGCTGAACTGAAGATGGTGCCCAACCAACCGTTGATTTTTCATGGCGATGGTCAGCCGCGCAAAGAGGACGATCTAATTGGTTATGCGTGGGCAGAGTTTCTGAAAAGTGCTGATGCTGAGTGGTTGCCCCGATTGCCCATGACCAAGAGTGCCGTTCGGGCGATGGATTGTCTACAGGAATACATGGCCAGCGAAGCGGGTGGCAAAGTAGCCATCGACCAGTTTGTTGTTGCCGGTGGATCAAAACGGGGCTGGACGACTTGGATGACCGGTGTTGCCGATGCTCGAGTGGCAGCCATCATCCCCATCGTGATCGATGTTGCCAATTGCGAACCTTCTCTCCGCCATCATGCCGAAGTGTATGGCTTCTGGGCTGAAGCAATTGGTAATTACTATCAACACAAGATTCTACAGCAGTTTGATCACCCTCGCATGCAAGATTTGTATCGCATCGTCGATCCCTACTACTACGCCGATCGTTTGACCATGCCCAAGTTTATCGTAAACGCCAGCGGCGATCAGTTTTTTTGTCCAGACTCGTCACAGTACTATTTTGATGCACTCCCTGGCGAGAAACTATTGCGTTACGTTCCCAACGCTGATCATGGATTAAAAGGGAGTGATGCACTGGAGAGTATCATTTCGTTCTACCAGATGATTGTCGCCGACAAACCTCGTCCTCAGTACAATTGGACATTCGCGCCAGATGGTTCGATCCAGGTAAAATGCGAAAGCAAGCCCAAGGAAGTTGTATTGTGGCAAGCCCACAATCCTAAAGCTCGCGATTTTCGTTTACAAACAATCGGACCAGCCTTTACCTCAACCACGCTGACACCGAACAGCGATGGCGTATTTGTAGGCCGCGTTGACCAACCAAGCGAAGGTTGGCGGGCGTTCTACATTGAACTTACGTTCAACTCAGGAGTGCCTCAGCCGATTAAAGTCTCCACAGCAGTGCGCATAGTCCCCGACACGCTACCATTTGCAGGTGTCGACCTAAAGACCGTTAAATATGAGCCTGAAGTGAAAGGGAAGTAAGGCACATATCCATCTGTGTTGTGAAGTGGTGTTTCTAACTGAGAGGACTTCGTCGCGTGACTGCTGAACCTTCTCTATTTGACCGACTTGGTGGCGTTTACTCGATTGCCGCAGTTGTGGACGATTTCATTGATCGCGTGATGATCAATCCAGTTCTCAATGCAAATCCCAAAGTGGACGAGGCCCATCATCGCGTTTCCAAAGCTGGTTTTAAATATCTAGTCACCGAGATGGTCTGTTCGGCGACAGGCGGACCCCAAAAATATACTGGCAAGTCGATGCGCGACTCGCATCAGCATCTGAGTATTACACAGCACGAGTGGGAGTCCTTTTTACAGGACCTGCAAGCAACTTTGGACAAATTCCAGGTCCCTCCAGCGGAACAATCGGAGTTGTTTGCCATTGTCGAGAGCACGCAGGCCGACATCGTTATTCCTGATTCGTAAGATCATCCAAGTCGGCTAGCGAACGTGGCCAATCGTTGCGCAACAGTCGACTGAGTGACCGATCGGCCAACAACCGTCCTCCAGTTTGGCAATTGGGGCAGTAGTTGCATTCGTTTTCGGCGTAACGAATGCGCTGGATCGTTGTACCGCATACTGGACAGCCTTGGCCAAATCGTCCGTGAACAGCCATCTCGGGCCGGAACGCGGTAATTCGTTCTGGAAAAACATTCCCGGCATTTTGGAATTCGAGTCGATCGATCCAAGTAAGTAAAGTCGAGCGCATGGCCGAACACAACCTTGCGATTTCCTCGTCATTCAACTGCCAGGTACGCTTCAGAGGAGAAACCATTGCTGCATGCAGAATCTCATCGCTGTAGGCATTCCCGATCCCGTCAAATCGCCGAGGATCCACCAACGCTCGCTTGAGTGTGTTATTGGTTCTCAGCAGCATCTGACGCAGCATAGTATCGTCGGAGGCAAGTACATCAATGCCACCGGGATCAAGTGCATTCACTTCGGCTTGACTGGCAAGGCACCAGATTCCCGCTCGCTTCTTCGTACTGGCTTCGGTCAGCAGCATCGTCCCTTCGTCGAATTGAAACGCGGCCAATTCGTTTTTGCCACGCGGTCGAACTTGAATCGGTCGCCAGTGAAATCGGCCAGCGATCATCAGATGAAACACCAGATAGGTCATTCCCGAAAATTCCCAGACGATTCGTTTACCGCGTCGAGAGAATCTGGTGATAAATTGCCCTTCGAGCGACTCGATTGGCGGTTCAAAAGTACGCAGTACAAATGGGCTGCGCACGATGATCGATCGCAGACGTTGACCTGCGAGTAAACGGCCAAGCGAGCGCACGTAAAGTACGACGTCGGGCAACTCAGGCATGTGCTGTTTCCCCAGTCGAATAATGAGATTCGACAGTTGTATGATTATTCAACGCTGAGCATTGCAGATATCATAGCTGGACTTGGCAAACTTCATAACTTTTCAGCAGGCGGTGCCCGTGGATACGATTGTTACAGCTCCGGGTAGTTTGGGTGACGTCAATCCCATGCTGGCGATCGCTCGTCAATTGCAAGCCCGAGGTCGGTCGGTGATTTTCTTGGCCGCTGAAAGATACCTTCCTCTAGCAACCATGGCCGGGTTGTCGACGCGAGCGCTTGTTTCAGAAGAGCGATTTGCACGCACGTTGGCGAATCCCAATATTTGGAAACCTATGCACGGCGCAAAGATCATATTGCGCGAGGTGGTGGGAGATTATCTAGAGGCACACTTCGACTGGTTGTCGGCAAACTACCAACCTGGCAAGACGATATTGGTCAGCCATTTGCTAGACTTTGCAGGCAGGGTCTTTCGCGATCGGCATCCAGACCTATTCATGGCTTCTGTGGTGCTCGCACCCGCCGTGTTACGATCCAAGACGCAACCTCCGCGTTTGACGGCTCGTGCTTGGGAACCCGCAATTCCACTGTTTCTGCGTCCTGCCTTGTATTGGCTGGCAGACCGATGGATCGACTCACTTGCCGGCAAGCAGGTCAATCGGCTGCGCAGTCGAGTTGGTTTAGCACCCGTGCGAAATCTGATTAACGACTGGTGGTTGTCGCCTGACTTGACGATTGGGATGTTTCCCGATTGGTTTTCAATCCCCGCAAGTGACTTGCCAAGACAATGTGAATTGTCAGGCTTTCCATTGGCGGACAGTGGAGACTTGGTACCGGCGACCGAACTAGCTGAATTGGAGCGTGTGTTGGCCGCGATTGGAGGACGGCCACCGATCGTTTTTGCGCCAGGAACTGCACATGTACATGCTGGGGAGTTTCTCAACTTCGCCAACTCTGTCTGCGAGAAACTGCAGCAACCAGGAATACTTATCAGTTCCGCCGCCGACCAACTTCCTAAGCAGCTCACGCAAGGGATCATCACAGCCAAATACTTGCCGTTTCGCCGATTGTTGCCACATTCGACAGCTATTGTGCACCATGGTGGGGTTGGAACTACGAGCCAGTCATTGGCTGCAGGAATTCCTCAGTTGGTACTCCCGATGGCCTTCGATCAGTTCGACAACGCGCAACGCGTCCAGCGATTAGGTTGTGGAGCATGGTTCCCCATGCGCAAGCTGACGCTCGACCGACTTACTTGCCACCTCGAACGAATCCTACATCGCGACCACTATCAACATTCGGCGAAAAAAATCGCGCAGGATCTTGCCGTCGCACCTTCCGGATCTGCCCAGGCAGCAGACACCATCATGACCAAACTGAACTCTCAAATCACTTATTAGGCGGCACTACAGTGCTTTGACCGCTTTGACGATGTCCATCACCGCTTGTTGCGCATCAGCGTACAACATCAACGTATTTGGAGCGGCAAACAGGGGATTAGGAATGCCGGCAAAACCAGGGCTGAGACTGCGTTTGACGACGATCACCGTGCGACATTTATCGACGTCAATGATCGGCATACCAGCAATGGGACTTTTGGGATCGGTCCGTGCAACGGGATTTACTACGTCATTAGCACCGATGACAATAGCCACGTCGACTGACTCAAGAGTTGGATTAATATCATCCATTTCCTTAAGTTTTTCGTAGGAAATGTCTGCTTCCGCGAGCAGGACGTTCATATGCCCAGGCATGCGTCCAGCTACTGGATGGATCGCATATTCAACTGTGGCACCCCGTTGTTCGAGTAGCTTGCTCAGATCGCGAACGGCATGTTGCGCTTGTGCGACGGCCAGTCCATAACCGGGTACAAAAACAACTCGCTGAGCACCCTCCAAGATCATGGCTACGTCGTCGGCAGATGTACTGCGCACATTTGCATAGACTTCATCAGCTTTCGCCCCTGCGCCATCACCGGCCATCTTGCCAAATAGCACGTTGGGTAGCGAGCGATTCATGGCTTTGCACATGATCTGCGTTAGTATCACGCCGGAAGCGCCGACCAACGATCCCGCGATGATCAGAATGTTGTTATCGATGGCAAAACCAGTGGCGGCAGCAGCCAAACCTGAATAGGAATTCATCAGCGAAATCACCACCGGCATATCGGCGCCACCGATTGGCAAAACCAAAAATAATCCCAAAGCGGTTGAAGCCAAAACGATCAATACATAAAACGTGACTCGCAAACCCAGTGAGTCGTACCCGACCAGCAGGCCTGTAAATAGCAAACCCAATGCTAGGAGCAGGCCATTGATAAGTACTTGGTTAGGCAAGCTGAAGGGCTTTTTAAATTTGTCCCATTCTTCAAGTTTGGCGTATGCGACCAAACTGCCCCAGAATGTCACCGTTCCAATCAAGCCTGAAAGTCCGATAGCGACCATCACATCAGCCGACTGATGAGGATGTTGTAGCAAATCTGCCCATGCGACCAACGTCGAGGCGGCGCCTCCGAGTCCGTTTAACAAGCCGACCAACTGCGGCATGGCAGTCATCTGCACCACTTGCGCGAGATAAATACCTGTGATCGTACCCGCTATCACTCCCACACCGATCAAAATGTATCCTTGAATGCTGGTGTCGCAGGTTGCTCCAATCATCGCCAAAGCCATGCCCACGGCGCTGATAATGATGCCTTTCACCGCACTCTTGGGGTGAGACATCATCTTCAATCCAATGATCAACAGAATTGAAGCCAGGAGGTAGACAAACTGAATGGTGGCTTGAGAGATCATCGCTCAACTGGACTCGCAGATTGAAATCGAAGGGGAGTAAATCTAGTTCGCGGAAAATATCCTTGACCCAAGGCCATTTCGCTTGGGCATGATCAGCGTTTCTTAAACATCATCAACATACGGTGCGTGACAACAAAACCGCCGACCACGTTAATCGTCGCCAAGGCGGTGGCAATTAGTGCTAAAAAGCAAGCAAAACCACCGCTGCCGTTGCCGGCCGCAATTATCGCGCCTACGACGGTTACACCGCTAACTGCGTTTGAGCCGGACATCAATGGTGTATGCAAGGTGGGCGGAACTTTGGCGATCACTTCAAAGCCAACAAAGACCGCTAACGCAAAGACGGTAAGGCTGCCAACCAGCACGGTGGCTCGCGAGAGACCTCCACCATGATCACCTCCACCATGATCATTGTGTGGAACTGGGGGCATGGGAGTCGCCATCGCACCGACCTCAATGACGGGCTCCGTCGTTTCGCCGGCCGGAGTCCCTTCGGGAGGATGTTCGGCGCTTGCTGGTTGTGAGGTGCTGGACTCCGCAGAAGCTTCGGCGGGAGTCGCCGTTTGAGCATCGGCTGCGGCGGATTTGTCTGCAGTGCCTTCTTGATTGTCGCCGAATCCAAGTAAACAGGGGTTCAACACCAACATGACCAGAATTATTTTGTGCATGATTTTCATAGACTAGTCACTTGCAAATACTAAAAACTTTTTAGGCTACAGTCGGGATACTTAGCTTGCGGAAGCGGACTTGGGCTCAAGCCCCAGGATTTCGCGCACGCGAGTTTGAACTACTTCGCCGTCGCGAGCAACCAGCGTATCTCGTATGATTTCGTCCTCAAGATTGACGTTCAGTTCGCCTTTCTTAACCAAGTTGAGCAGAAACTTCGTAACGTTATTGGCAAACATCTGGCTAGCGTGATTGGGGACATCGGCCGCAATATTAGTCGGACCGAGAATTGTCACACCCTGGACAAGAGTCCGTTGATCGGCCTTGGTCAATTCGCAATTACCGCCCCGTTCGGCGGCTAAATCGATAATTACCGATCCACTTTGCATGCCGCGCACCGCATCCGCAGTGACCAACAACGGGGATTTTTTCCCAGGGATTGCCGCCGTAGTAATGACAACATCGCTTTGCGAAACAACGCTGGCCATCAATTCGCGTTGTTTGCGATAGAACTCTTCATCCATTGCTTTGGCGTAGCCACCTTTGTCCTCAGCCCCTTTGTTTTCCAGCGACATTTCTACAAACTTGCCTCCCAAGCTTTCGACTTGTTCACGGCATGCTGGGCGGACGTCATAGGCAGAGACAATTCCTCCCAGTTTTTTACTGGAGGCGATGGCTTGCAAGCCTGCGACACCGACGCCAATGACAAAAACCTTAGCCGCAGTCAGCGTGCCAGCGGCTGTCATCATCATCGGGAACATCTTGGGTAGTTCGATCGCTGCCATTAGTACAGCGCGATATCCAGCGATCGTCGCTTGCGAAGATAGTACATCCATGCTTTGTGCGCGAGTGATGCGTGGAATTAATTCTAACGAAAACAGAGTTGCCCCCGTTGTCGCGAACTGAGCTGCAGCTTGTGCCTCACCGAGTGGGTCGCAGGTGGCCACAACAATCAATCCTTTGCGCAAGTGAGATTGATCGGATGCACCTTTGTTTGCATCAGCCCCCGCAGCGCGGATTTGGACGACAATATCAGCCGCGAATGCCTCTTCGCGAGTGGCGACAATCTTCGCCCCTTTGTCCGCGTAAGCTTGATCCAAGAAACCGGCATCCTGACCGGCTCCACTTTGGACTAAGACTTCCAAACCACCTTTGAGAAGCGTCGGCACACAGCCTGGAACCAGTGCAACGCGCCGTTCGCCCGCTAACAACTCTTTAACTACTGCAACTTTCATCGGACCTGCATCCGCCGGTTGAAAAGCAAGAAGTGGACTCCAAAGACTGCAACAACATAACACCATGCGCCCCACCAATAAAAGATGGGCAAGCTATAAATTTATCGCAAGCTGAGCAAAGCCCGTTCATCGACCGCGCCAGACCTGCCCCACAACTTTGCCATCGTTGGGCTGGGAATGGCCTTGAAAATCGCGTCCGATCGCTGTGGAAACGGCTGTGTGGCATATTCCAGGTGATGCAAGAATGCTCATACAATATTCACCAGGTTAATTTAGATCGGCGATCAAAGCAGCGAGAGGGCCATGATGAGAAAAATCCTATTCGTTTTCGCGTCGATATGCGTTTCGGCACTACTCTCGTGCCTGACCACAGCCAATGGCCAATCGATTGCTATTTGGCCAGACCTTGCGCCCGGTGAAACGACGCGCGAGGTTGGCGAAGCGATGCTGGGGCGACCAGAGGAAAAGCCTCCGGTAACGCGTATCGTCAAAATTACTGCGCCCACGATGGACGTCTATTTGCCGAAGTCCAATTCAAGTGGTGTGGGTATGTTGATTTTGCCGGGTGGTGGTTTCAGCAAGGTCGTCCCCGATTTGGAAGGTTCCGAAGCGGCAGCGCTCTTGAATCAAGTTGGCATTGCCGCATTCGTACTGCGATATCGTACGACCGAGGCCACCACCGGCGACCGCTGGTTGCGTCCTTTGCAAGATTCTCAGCGTGCGATGCGCGTCATTCGATCTCGTGCACAAGAATGGAAACTCAATCCTGCCATGCTTGGCCTGCTAGGGTTTTCGGCAGGCGGGCAAGTGGCGGCCATTCACCTATGCGATACGCATCCGCAAGCCTACTCTAGAATTGATGCAATCGACGATCTGAGCAGCCGGCCCGAATTTGCCATGCTGATCTATCCCTGGAATGTGGTCGATACCAAGACGAATCAATTGATTCCGCAAATTGTTGTTGGCAAGTCGCATCCGCCGACTTTTCTGGTTCATACACACGATGATCGATCGAGTTCGGTGGGTAGTGCGCTGATCTATGCGGCGCTTCGCCAGCTTGAGATACCCGCAGAACTCCATATCTATCAGACAGGTGGACACGGATATGGCACGCGCGAGCGACCAGGCTCCGACATTGGAACTTGGCCGGCGCGCGCTATCGATTGGCTCAAGCAGCGCGGGTTGGCCAAGTAATCGTTCACTTTTAATATTCCGCCACTTCGAGCGCACGTATGCTCCGTGCTCAGTAATGCTAGTCTAGTTGCGACTGAGCTGTGGGGAATGGCTGGCGGCTTTGGCTTGTTCGAGGGCTGTTGCAAGAACGGCATCGGTGGCAGAGGTATCGCCGAATTGGCTGGCACCGTCATTACCAATCTTTGGCCGGAGGGCGCGCACGGTTCCACTACCAGCAGTTTTGTCGGCGTCGAGCATCGGCTTGGCGACGTACCTTACTGAGTCAGATTGCTGGATGTTCGCGACGATTTGGGTAGCATTCACAGGAACATGGGGAACGACTCCGCGTTCGCTGATGGCAATACCGTCAGGCGAATAGAATTTAGAGACTGTCAGGCGGACGCCTCCGGGAAAGGACTTGGTGGGAAAAAGCCCTTGGACACTCCCTTTACCGTAGGTTGTACTACCAATCAACTTGCCGCGTTTGTTGTCTCGAATTGCACCCGCAAAGATTTCACTGGCACTGGCACTTTCACCATCGACTAAAACGAACAACGGGAGTTGCCAAGTGCCGCTGAGCGTCGCCGAGTAATTTTGATTTTCGATTCCATTCTTACCGCGTGTGCTGACAATGCCACCTTTGGCCAAAAAGCGATCCGAGACTGCGACAGCAGCATCAAACCAACCTCCTGGGTTGCCGCGTAAGTCGATAATCAGGCTGCGCATGCCTTGTCGGTGCAACGTCCACAGGGCTTCGTCAAGCTCTTGGGTGGTTGTCTTCTGGAAACTAGTAATCTTGAGATGAGCGATACCGGCGGCCGGGTCAATCATGAATACTTTTTCTAAGCTTGCGACCTCGACTCTGCGACGATTGATCGTTACTTCGAATGATGGTTCTTCGTCTCGCTGGACCAACAATCGCACTTGGCTGTTTTCTGGGCCGCGCAGGAGGTCGGCAGCCCTTTCGGCACCGACTTCAGAGCATCGAGTTACACCGACTTCGACGATGCGATCACCCGGCAACAAACCTGCCTCTTGGGCAGGACCATGAGGAATCACATTGAGAATCCGCAGCGGAACCTCGTGCGGCTGTAGGGCGATTCCCAAGCCGACAAAGTTTCCTTCAATTTGTGATTCGACTTCAGACAGCTCGCCTGATGACAGGAAGGAAGAGTATGGATCCAACATGCCGACCGCTGCACAGAGCAACTGTAGCACGGTCGCCGTGGGTGTGAGTGCCAGATCCCGCTCTGCGATCGCCGCGACGGTGGACACAAGCGTGCGCGCTTCGTGTCGATCTCGTATTTGGCGGGCCAGCGCGACACGATGAATTGATGTGCGAAATTGTTCGATTAAGGCAGGGTCTTGGTTTTGCAGGAACGAACTCGTGAAACGTGGTTCAGTTAACGCGACCTCTAGATAGGCTGTGCCGCCACGAACGATTTCCGTCATATTGATTGGATCGACGTAACTCATCTCTACCCGAGAGAGAACTTCGGAATAAAGTTCAAGCGCCTGGTCAGTTGGCAAGGTGCGAGCGGCTTCCAGCAAGGAAGGGTCTTGGCACCGACGGTTAACATCGTAGTGAATTCGGGAGATCAACAATCTCAGTTTGATCTCTTCGTCACGCGGTAATGCCCGGGTGGCTTTCTCGTAATGTTGTACTGCTTCGAGCCATTTGCGGCTTTGCTCTAACTGAACACCAGTTTTCAAAAAGCCGAGGGCAGCTTGATCATTGTGGCTATCGATTCCGTCCGCACCAAATGTGGTCGCGCAAAAACACAACGCGAGCGCACAAGCGCCGATCCTGGCAATTAGAATTCCGTATTGAGAAACAGGCATCGTCACACTTCCGAATTGGGCGAGCATAGGCAGGTTGTCATTGCATACATGTCCGTTAACCAACTCGACGAGTCGTCTCCCGCTTGCGGAAGAATCGCTCATTACAAGTGGGTTATCAGGAGCGGCCGTAGCCTCGCAGCACGGTTTCGAAACCAGTCTCCAGAAAGCCGATGATTGGAGTAGCTATTCCGGGGTGTGTGGTCCGAATGTACCGTGCCACCATCCATGCACGAAGTCAGCCTGACGAAACATAGGTTACGTTCTGTGCCTGGTCAAAAAACTGATCGAAGAATCTTGCACGGGAAATCGGTATAACCAGTACAACCTGCTCACCGCAGGCGCAAAGCAACACCTTTGCCGTCCATGTAGAGCGAACATCGAAAGAGTGCATTTACTTCGACCGAGCGCATCCCGCGCGAGAAAGAGCTGAGGTGAAAACCACCAGCTCAATTGGGCATCCGGCGGTATATTACGCAGCGCGGCGTTCGGCGGCAAGGTTTGATCAAAGAATTACATTTCCAGCCGCATATGAGGCCATGTTTGCGCGCCATAAGAAATTGGAATTACTGATACCTGTGGTGCAAACTGCTCGATCAACTGTCCATTCCACTCAGCCGAAGAATCCGCAACTGATGCCGAAAGTTGATTAAGTACCACAGTCGTAACTGATAAATCTCGGCGCGTCGCGGCCTCAATTGCTAGAAGTACATGATTGACTACGCCAAGACGATTGGGAGCGACCAGTAATAATGGCATGCGAATTCGCTGAGCGAAATCAAGTACCGTCCAGTCGCTGGCAATCGGACTGAGTACGCCGCCAGCACCTTCGATAACCAAAACGTCGCAGCGGTCATGCCACCACTTGGCACCGTCGATTAGCTTGTTCTTATCCACAGCGCGACCTTCTAATTGTGCGGCTAGAGGTGGAGCCAAGGGGCGCGCAAATTGTTGAGGACAAACTTGCTCGAGAGGCCACTGAGTACCACATGCCTTACGAAGCAGTTCAGCATCATTGGGCACCATACCATCACAGCCACTGGCGACAGGTTTGTACACTCCAACCCGGTTTCCCAAATAAGCTAAGTGACTCGCTAGCAAACACGCGACGTAGGTCTTCCCCACCTCCGTGTCGGTGCCTACCACAAACAACCCACGCGGCGGCTTGTCCACTTTTTCAAGCCTGTTAGCATTGACCACCACGAGTGTTCCCATTCAGATACAAAGATCTAGATCGAACAGTTTAGATCGAACAGTTTGTCAAATCGTAGAAAGCTGAGTGAAGGCATGGCCGTTCTCACAGCGGGGAGAGGCCGCTTTGAAAACTGCATTACCTTTCTATTCTCAGTATCAGTCCAAAAACTTACAAGATGTTGAGAAAAAACGTGAGCAGAGCCGTTAGTCTCGCAATGGTTCAAATGACCTGTGGAAGCAATCCGGCCGACAATTTCGAAAAGGCGATTGCCAATGTCAAACGTGCAGCAAATTTGGGAGGGCAAATTATTTGCCTACAGGAGGTTTTTAACACTCAGTATCCCTGTCAGTCCGAAGATCATGCCCGATTTGATTTGGCAGAAGAGATTCCTGGTCCAACCAGCAATCGGTTGGCTGAAATGGCGCGGCAATTACAGGTAGTCATAACGTGTTCGATATTCGAGCGCCGAACGCATGGTTTATACCACAACACGGCGGTTACTTTTGATGTTGATGGCAGACTGGTGGGTAAGTACCGCAAGATGCATATTCCTGACGATCCTTTGTATTATGAAAAGTTTTACTTTACTCCCGGCGACCTTGGATTTACTGTTGCAAAAACCAGTTTGGCGCGTATCGGCATCGGTATTTGCTGGGATCAATGGTATCCCGAAGCCGCTCGATTATTTGCGCTCCGCGGAGCGGAGTTGATTCTTTACCCGACCGCGATTGGTTGGATACCTGCCGAAAAGGAACAGTTCGGCGCCGTGCAACACGATTCATGGGAAACGGCTATGCGCGCGCATGCGATCGCTAACGGTGTGTTTGTAGGAGCTGCAAATCGTGTCGGTGTCGAAGGCGGATTGCAGTTTTGGGGAGCTTCGTTTGTGGCTGACCCCAATGGCCGAATTCTGAGCCGCGCCAGTCACGATAAGGAAGAAATCCTGTTGGTTACCTGCGACTTGGCGATGATTGATACGACGCGCACGCACTGGCCGTTTCTCCGCGATCGTCGCATTGATGCTTACGGCGAAATCACTCACAGATATCTCGATGTCCAGTAGGCACCGTGCGCTGCGGTTGTTTCGAGACGTTTTTTTGGCAGATCGAGCTCTTTAAGATTGGATTGCCGAGCGATGGCTGATTCCTCGCCTTTTCGTTGGCCCGCAGAATGGGAGCCGCAAGCAGCAACATGGTTAGCTTGGCCGCATAATCGCAGCACCTGGCCAGGACACTATGCAAATATTCCAATCATCTTCCAGCAGTTTGTGGAGGCACTTAGTCGTGTTCAGACCGTCCATGTGCTGTGCGGCCCTGTGGGCAAGTCCACAGAGATTGTCCAAGCGCTCGGCGAACTCGAACGTGTTGAATTGCACGCCGTAAGTACTAACGATACGTGGATTCGCGATTATGGGCCCACGTTTGTCATACGACAATCGACTTGCCAACTAGTGGGAATCGATTGGAAATTCAACGCTTGGGGAGGCAAGTACCTTCCCTGCGATGACGATGCCGCTGCAGCTTCAAAAATCTGTAAACTCATCAATTGCGAGACGCAAGAATCCAATCTGCATTGCGAAGGAGGTGCACTGGAGAGCGATGGTCGCGGTACACTGTTGACGAATAGCAGTTGCTTGCTGACCGATACTCGCAATCCGGGGTGGAGCCGCCAACAAATCGAAATCGAGTTGGTGCAAAAACTGGGTGTGCGAAAAATTATCTGGGTCGACGGTGGAGGTTTAGCAGGTGATGACACAGATGGTCACATCGATCAACTTGCTCGATTCGTCGCACCGCAACAAGTGGTCGTGGCGACCAGTAGCCGCAACGACGATCCCAACGCGGCAGGCTTACTGGAGAACGGCCAGATCTTGCGAATGCAATCCGATGCCGACGACCAGCCATTGGAAGTCATTCCCTTGCCGACACCACCTCCACGATTTGTCGAGGGAAAACGAGTCCCCGAAAGCTATTGCAATTTCTTAATCGCAAATGGCATCGTGATTGTTCCTACCTTTCGTTCTGAGCAAACGGATCGATACGCGCTCGATGTGTTAGGCGAGCTGATGCCCAATCGCACCATTGTACCGCTGGACGCTTACGACTTCATTTGGGGCTTGGGTGCATTTCATTGTGCATCCCAACAACAACCTGCGACCAAAGGGCTGGCTTGAAAACTGTTCAGGCGCTTGCGGCAAAGTCCCTAGATAAGTTAGGGAGTTCAGCCAGCTAGAAGGCATGCCCTAAGAATGCTAACGAATTGCGTCAGAACAGTGTCGCTGACCAGCTCGGGAACGGCAAAGATCGAAAAAGATGATAGAAAATGCATTTCCACCGCCCAAGAGTGGATGAACCGAGCGCGATTGGGCTTTATGATGCTCACACTTGTAAGAGTTGTTGCACAAGTTTCTCTCCCGTTCGGCCCGCACCGGTACCACTGCCGGCAGCGATTCGACTGAGAGTGACGTGTGACTAAATTGAAATGACGTGTGGTCAATTAAATGTTGTAAATTGGCAGGTGATTGTGAATATCTGTGTCTTGTCAGCGCCCAAGAGAGCCTTGCACATCGCGGTCATGGTTTTGGCCTCAGTTGGTTTAACTGGTTCGAGTGTTTGGTCAGCAGATAACACTTCGTTGAAGATAGAGACGGTCAACTTCGCACCTCATTGTCGACTGCGTCCGGGGAAAGTAACTGCGGTGCGCGCTGAGATCAAGAACACCGGGACAGAACGAGCCGAAGGAGTTTTGATTGTACGCGTCAATGAAGCTCCGACCGAAGAGGGCTCGCGAGTGGTCATACTCGAACCAGGCAAACGAAAGTTTTTTGATGTCTACGTGCGCGTACCGCTGACGGTGAAACTAGGAAGTTATATCAATCTCACTTTTACACTGACAGCCAACGAGGGTGGTCGTCAAGTAATGCTCAGCGGCACGGATAGTTCAGTATTCCAATCGTTGCGTCTGCAAGTTGAGCCAGAGCCGGTGGTGACGGCATTATTGTCAGACCCGACGCCTCCAGAAGTCCCAAACTGGGACTGGAAGTTGCCACCTATTCACGATTCGTACGAGATGGCCATTGCGTCACGATTGGATGCGGAATACTCACGTCGATGTGTGATTTTGGATGGCGAATTAGTTCCGTGCCAAATGGCGGATTGGGACACATTCGACAATTTAGTGATTATGGACGATTCTCGATTGGAGGACGAAGCCACATTACAGTCGGTGAAGCAGTTTTTGTACTCAGGTGGCAGAGTGTGGGTAATGCTAGATCGCGTCCGCTGTGAAACGATTCGCGGTCTACTGGCCGACGGGCAAAACTGTGAAGAAGTCGATACGATTGAACTCAACAAATTCACGATGGACGCTCAGCCTCGAACGAGTTTTATGGATGCTGATCGTACGGTCGTTTCCGAAGTGCCCATCAAGTTCAAACGTGTTCTCCAGCAGGGTGGCGAAGTATTTCAATCGATCGATGGTTGGCCGGCGGCGATGTGGATGCCGGTTGGGCATGGCACGCTTTTGTTGACGACCCTTGGTCCGCGTGGATGGTTGATTGGTCGACCGTCCAGAAGTAATGAGAATGAAAGACAGCGAGCCGATCTAAAACGAGGACCTGAATATGAAGGGCCCTTTGCCTTGGCGTACTGGTCCGGGGCTTTAGCGGCAGGTATGCATGAGCCACGTATTCCATTGCCGTTGGATTCACAACCGCTGGACTACCCGTTACGGCATATCGGGAATCCAATCCTACCCAAAGCGGCTGTGATCGGTACGCTGCTATCGTTTTGTGCCGTGTTGATCTTGGTCGGAGTCTGGCAATACTCTCGACTCGCACTCAACCAAGTCGGTTGGATTGCCCCAGTCGTGTCGCTTTTTGGGACGATCCCATTGGTGGCCGCCTCCGCGTGGATTCGCAGAGACATTCAAGATTGCGCATCTCGATTGCAAATTGTCGAAGTACTACCTGGTCAACGAGATCTGCATGTCCGCGAGAAAATGGCTATGTATATGGGATCGTCGGTCAAAACTGAGTTGGTCCCCGCGTCAGACGCCATGCCGATTCCACCTGCTCAAAAGGTAGCCAGCGGAATTCGGCGTTGGGCTTGGGAAGATTTTCAGAAATGGAAGTTGACCAATGTCTCCTGGCCCACTGGCCTATGGCGTCTCGATCAAGAGTATGTGTTGCCCGCTGATAACATTAGTGTCGAAGGGGAATTTGTCACAGATGGATTGCAATTGCGTTTGCCCACAGGAATACCTTCGAAGTTGGAAGATGCGATTTTGAGCTTTGTGCCAGGTGATCCGGCGATTTGCACTGCACGGGGTGACGGGACACTTATTGTTGGCGATACGGCTGCGGTTTCGGGCGACAAATGGATTGCCGGTTCGTTGGTTACGGATGAACAAACGCGGCGCATTGAGATTTACAAACAGTTGCTTACTGGTGACCGGAAGGCCAAAGTCTGGTCGTTTCCAAGCCTGATGGGCTGGACCAGCCTTTGGCCTCAGAGTCCTAAATGGCAACACGCTGCAAATGAACGAGGAGCCGCTTTGGTTTCATTGCCGGTCAAATTGCGGAATGTCAAGCCCGGCGAGAAAGTATTGGTGCCACACAGTTTGATTCGCGTTTATCGTCCGCACACCTCCGTAGGAATGTCGGCTGCGTTTAATGACATTACAGGTCGGTGGAATGAACCGTCGACCATGCCAGCCAGTGTCGTGTTACGTTACGAATTGCCCTCGGCAGTTGTGCCGCTGCGTGTGGAGAGCTGCAAACTGGAATTGCAATTGCGAGCTCCTCAACGAACTGTGACTGTCAGTTGTCTACAAAACGATCGACCCATCCAGCTTGCCAGTTACAGCAGTCCGTCAGGGTCCTTGCGAGAGGATATTACCGATCCACAAATTCTGGCTGATCTGCAAGATGGTTCGGTGATGTTACGCCTGGATGTCAGCGATCGCACAGGGGCTGGCAGCCTCGATGCCGCAAACGTGGCAACCTGGGAAATCGATCATTTGCGATTGACGGTGCAAGGGACCACTGAGCCGCGCGTAAAGATACCTATGTAGTATTTTTTTTATCCAAAATCGACACTACTTTGCATGAATAAACACACATGAGCCAAAATAACGAACCTGTGGTGCAGACTACAGGTCTGACAAAAAGATATGGTGATTTTACAGCCCTTGATAGTTTGAATATCCACGTCAATCGTGGTGAGATCTTGGGGTTTATTGGTCCTAATGGAGCTGGAAAAACGACTGCGATCAAGATCTTGGTGGGATTGTCCAAGCCCACTTCAGGTTCGGCGAGGATCGCAGGTGTTGATTGCAGCCAGGGTGCGCGCAAGATCAAAAAGCTGGTTGGATATATGCCGGACCGCTTTGGATCGTACGACAATATGCGCGTACGCGAGTATTTAGATTTCTTTGGTGCAGCGTATGGAATTCCGTTGACTGAGCGCCGTAATCGCATTGCTGAGGTGATGGAGATCAGTAACACCGCCTACATGCAAGACAAGTTCGTAGAAAGCCTCAGCCACGGTATGCAGCAACGTGTCGGCATTGCGCGCACGTTGTTGCATAATCCCGAAGTTTTGATCTTTGACGAACCGGCTAATGGGCTCGACCCCAAAGCGCGTATCGAAATGCGCGACCTCTTGCTGGATTTGGCTGCTCGAGGAAAAACATTGATCGTCACCAGTCATATTCTCCCGGAACTGGCTCGCATCTGTAACACGATCGCGATTGTGACGCATGGCAAACTACGTGCATTCGGCAAACTGGACGACGTTATGCGCCAGCTTTGTCCTCGGCGCAGTTACGAAATCCAACTAGTGGCTGCCGAGCAACTTGCATTGGCGGAGGAACGGTTAAGGGAATGTCTTTCGGCCGACGAAACGGTCGCGACGAGCCAGACGGAGCGAGTCGTACGCTTCCCGACATCGCGAACCGAACAAGAATTGGCGGGCGTACTATCGCGGTTAGTCACTGCAGGAATCCAAATCGCACAATTTCGTGAAGTAGCCGGAGATCTGGAAGATGCCTTTCTCTCCGTCGCTGGCGTGCCGGGTGAAAAGGCTTCCTCGCCAAAGACGGTATCTGCGGTTGTTGCGGGCTAACACTAATCGCCAGGTTTTATGCATTCTGAATCCCTTTGGGTGTGAGTAAGTGACATCGAGATGAATTCCATTCTGCTTTGGAAGAACCCAATTTTGCGCCGCGAGCTGTTAGATCGATTGCGATCATTGCGCGCGTTTGCGTCAATCTTGACCGTGGCGTTTGGTGCTGCGCTGTTAGTCATTTTCCGATGGCCGACGGAGTCAACTTTGGATATCGTCAGCCAGGGGGCAATGCAAGTCTTTCGCCCGTTGGCTTTTGGACTGACTGCGGCGGTCATGATGTTGGTCCCAGCCTTTCCGGCGACGGCCTTGGTACGCGAACGCCGACGCGGGACGCTGGCGCTGTTACTCAATTCTCCCTTGAGGCCGACGGACATCTATTTTGGAAAACTGTTGAGCAATACGTTTCTCGCGATGGTCTTGATTTCGGTCAGCTTGCCTGCAGTGGCGGCGTGTTACGCTATGGGTGGCTTGTCGATGCAGGGACATATTTTGCCCCTACTGGCCGTCTTGGTCTGCATGGCGTTTCAATACTCGGCAGTCGGTTTATGGATTAGTGTGCAAGCCAGTTCGACAGATTCGAGTTTGCGATGGACTTACGCGGCGGTCCTGATGCTGGCCTTTTTATCGTTGGCCCCTTCATCCATCTTGGGAAACATGCCTGGATGGCAGTCAGCCATGGCACAGAAACTAACCACGATCTCTCCTATGCCAGCACTTCAGGAGATCACTGGTTCTCAGGCCGTGACAACCGAGTTTGGGACTTCTGGTGGTTGGAAAAGTTATGTCTTAGGAGCATCGGTCACAGCGCTTCTTTTTGCGATTGCCACGATTGTGAAACTCGATCCGTTGATGCTTGATCGACCACGCCCGACCGGCAAGATTGTGCAAAACAAAAATACTGTTGGCGGTTGGGCACGGCGTATGGTTTACCTGATCGATCCTGAAAAGCAAAAAGTGGGCATTCCTTTGTTCATTAATCCGGTCATGGTCAAAGAATTTCGTACGCGGAAATTTGGCCGCTTACATTGGTTGCTGAGATTGATCGCGACGTGTGCCATTATCTCGCTGCTACTGACGGTGACGACCACTACCGGGACGGTCAGTTGGGGTGTCGACCGTATCGCAGCAACTTTGGTGTTGATGCAAATCGCCCTGTTGATCGTTTTGGGGCCGAGCTTGGCATCTGGCCTAATAGCCGGTGAAATTGAAAGTGGTGGCTGGCAACTGTTACGTATGACCAGTATGTCTACCCTGCGTATTGTCAATGGAAAACTGATGAGCGTGGTTTGGACCATGCTATTGATCTTGCTGGCCACGGTTCCAGGTTATGTCGTCATGATGGTCATTCAACCTGCAACGATCGGCCAAGTGCAGCGAGTGTTGATCTCGTTGGGAATCGCCACCATGATGATTGTGTTGATCAGCGCCTGCATTAGTTCTTTTAGTAGAACTGCGGCTGCGGCCACAGCGACCAGTTATGGTGTGTTATTAGCTTTATTTGCCGGAACATTTCTGGTTTGGCTAGCGCGAGGCAAGCCCTTTGGGCCGATTTTCGTCGAGCGTGTTTTGGCATTGAACCCAACCGCAGCCGCCTTGGCTGAGATCCGTGTGCCAGGATTTGAGAGCCTCAACTTGACGCCGATTTCATGGTGGATTGGACTGGCGGTATCCGCATTTTGCTTGCTGTTGCTATCGGTGCGTACCTGGTTGCTAGCTCGCCCCGATTGACCGCATGCGTTTCCAACGCAATGACTAGTTTCCAATCAATAAATAACAGATGGCTCCTTTTTCGCTTCTCAATGGTCGAATTTCAACAATGAAGTTTATCCACTATTCAACCGAGTACTTGTGGTGCCGCGTTGGTCCTGCACTTCTTGCAACGCTTATTTGGGTTTTATCTGCGCATCTGTTTGCGATCGAGCCCTTACGAGTTCAGCATCAGTGGGAGTTTGATCCCAAACTGGATGGCAAATGGATATTCGATTCATTTCCGTCGATCCAAGCTATAAGAATCGAACTCTTGGATTCAACGTTTGACCTGGATCGATTGAGGGCGGCTCAATGGGCAGGTTATGCGGCGCGCAATAAACTACCAGTGGAGGAAGGGGCGTTCGCTCGACTGATCAAACTGATTCAGTCAGGCGATCTGAACCCACAACTGCGTCAAGCGTGCGTGTCGTCGGCTGCGGATTTGGCTAATCAGGAAAACGTAGCCGAACTGTGGAAAGTTGTCTCCACCGATACTCGCAATCGACACTTGGTGGAACGAGCTCTGGTGCGGTTACAACACTCGGCCGCGAGGCCGATTTGGCGCGAGCGACTGGCCAGTGAAGAATGGACGCGGGATTGGTTGATCGCATGTGAAGGGTTGGCCGTAACTGGAGAATCTATCGACGAGACGTTATTGGTCAAACAACTGCGACATGACAAACTTCCAACTGCGTACCGCGTTGCTGCTGCCAAAGCCCTGGGGATGTTGGCTAAAGATGGCCAGCATCAGTTTGCTTCACAGATACTTAGTTCGAACCTTGAGCACCGGCATTTGATCGCGGCTCACGTATTACGCAATCAGACCGGTGACCAGGCAGCTCGACTGTTACAACAGATTATCGCTGAGGGACACTCAACGGCCCAAGCCGCAGCCTACGTCGCTCTGTGTCATTGTGATCCTCAGCAGGCTCGCGCTTTGACTGACAAGATGATCGTCCATGCGGAAAATACGGTTCGCCAAACGGCACTCGAATTCCTGCAAACTCAAACCGATCAGGCTAGCATGGATCTGCAAGCTGGACGATTGACAGACTTGCATGTCGGCATTCGCAATTTGGCTCGTAAACAACTTCTCGCCAAATACTCAGCCGACGAAAAGTTGCGTCCAAGTTTGATCGGCTATATCGATCAATTGTTTGGCGCGAAAGACTGGCGCGGGCTCGAACAGGCAATCATCCTGGCTGCCGAAATCGTCGATCGCCCGAGATGTTCCAAGCTGGTCCCTTTGCTTGAACATGAGTCGGTCGATGTCAACGTGACTGCGGCCTGGGCATTGCGGATTCTGGCCGATTCACCAGAAATCTACGATCAAATGCTCAAGCATGCAGTTCACTGGACCAATAGACTCAGCAATTTGGAATCTGCCACTCATGACGACATTCATCGGGTCAGTCATTTGCTGGAAGCACTTGGCGATCGGCGATATGCACCTGTTGAACCTGTACTGCGCAAGTACGTTCCGAAAGGTGATTTCCGAATGGGCTACGTTTCACGTATGTCGGGAATCTGGGCGCTAGGAAAATACTGGAAAGATGGTGACAACTATGCACTAGCTCAACAATTTGCCGAGCGTGCGGCAGATAAACTGAGCCCCAATCCTGAAATGGACGGTGTGCGTTACGCAGCCACCATTGCTATCGGTTGGATCGCGGATGAACGTTCAAGGACCGAATTGATCGCTAACGATGAACCGTTGCCCAGTCCCGCAGGATATGCAACGAAATGGGCTCTTGAACGACTCGACAACAAGAAAAAACCTTAACAAGAAAAAACTTGACAAGCTTGATAACGTTTCTGTCGATCAACTGCACAGGAGAGGCCCTCGCACAAGAGTACCCCGCTTATGGCTGCTACAATTAAGTCCTGACCAGGTTCACAGTTCCCCTTCGCGAGGGCCCCTGCCGTGCAGTTATCTCGACTTTGTTATTTCGGCTTGTTATCTTTACTTGTTAGATTGCAACGAACTTTTGGTTGCTAATAAAACTCGTCGCGGCGTAACATTCGTGCAATAATTCTAACGTCGACCTCGTGGGCGTCCACGGGGGCCTTGGTCTCGACCACCATCATATCTGCGATGATTGTCCATATTGTTTGCGATGATCGTTTCCAGGGACTCGGCCCAGGACGGAATCTTGCGATGTTTGTTGCCTGCATCGTCTAGGTCGCCATCGACTTCCGCATCGAAAGATTCATCAATATCGTCGTCCATTATTTCGTTGCGTGGACGTTCGTGTGTCGGTGATTCTCGATCCGGTCCGGTTCGTCCACGGTCGACAACACGTTCGGGGCCCGATTTGCGATCCGAAGAATGGCCACGATCTCGCACATCTCGTTCCCCTCGCGATCGGTCAGTCCGATCGCGATCGCGACTTCTCGAACGATCTCGGTCTGCTTTAGGGAGTTCTTCGCGCTGCGAATCGCGATGTGCGGAACTGCGAACCTCTTCCGCGTCGCGGTCAGAGGAACGTGCGGCTTTGGGTGTACTATCGGAATGGCGATCGACAGTGGGTGTTTCGTCACGGCGACTGTCTCGGCCTCGACGTCTTCTTCGATGAGAACGACGTTCGGCTTCGAATTCACCTGATTCTGAGTCGCCATCGATTGCCCGAGATTCTTTCCAAGGATCAGCAATTTCCGCCGAATCGTCGGGTGAGCCTTCGGGCCAAGTTGGTTTTTCAGGCTCGAGCTGGCTTTCTGAGTCGCGATGCCCTTCCTCAGCGCCTCTCCCTCGACCACTTCCACCGCGTCGCCGCCTCCTTCTCCGCCGACTCTGCCCACTTGCTTCTTCGTCGCTTTCCGCAGTTGGTTTTATAACTTCGCGGGTGATATCTTCGTTAGAATCGTCGGTTTCCCACGAGACATCATCGACAATGCGCAACGAACTCTCGTCGCGCCAATCCTTGGTTCCTTGCCTTGGAGCGTCTTGGAACAAAGCGTCCAGAGCCGATGTTGATTGCACCTCGTTTGTTGGTTCGGATTTCTGACGAGTCTGTTCTCGGTCGTCGCGGTCTGCTCGCGCAGACTTACGGTCCACAGCCTCAAAAGATACTCGGGCCGGTTGCGGTTCTGGCGCAACTGGAGTTGAACGGCTTGGTTCCGCCTCGACCGAAGACGACAATCCGAACAATTTGGTTAGTGAATCCCAAGAAGAACGTCGTTTCGGCGGCTCCTCTTTCGGCTCGTGGACAGCGGGTGGTTGAGCTGTGACAGTTGGTTGAGCTTCCTCTACCACTACGCGTTCTCGCGGCGGTTTGACATTTTCCCGGGAGACTTCTACTTTTGCTGGAGCCACTTTTGGCGCCTTTTCCCGGACCGCTTCATTGTCGCTGTATTCTGTGCTGACGGGGCCCAGCGCCGGAGGCTCTACGGGCAGGCGTTTACGGGCATCCATTCCAGGAGCACCCAACAAATCGGCTATCGATTTCCAATGATCTGACATATTCTGAATACTGCCTACTTACAGCACCTTTATAATGCCGCAATGAACGATTGAGCACAAACTGAATCAAAAGATTATCTTTGACTGTGCCTAAGTATAGCCGTATCTGTTATTTCCGAATAGGCGAATCGTCCCTTCTAGAAAGCTAAAGAGATTTTCAACATGAAGGCCTTAGTGAAAAGGAAAGCCGAGCCGGGATTGTGGCTGGAGGATGTCCCGGAGCCTGTGGTGGGGATCAACGATTGTCTAATTCGTATAGATCGTACAGGCATATGTGGAACCGATTTGCATATCTTTAAGTGGGATAAGTGGGCTCAACAGACCATCCCTATCCCGATGGTCGTGGGACACGAATTTGTTGGCGAAATCGTTGAAGTTGGAGCCAACGTTACCGATTTTCACCCGGGCGAAATTGTCAGCGGCGAAGGTCATGTGGTATGTGGCCGATGCCGGAATTGTTTGGCTGGTCGCAGGCACTTGTGTGCTCATACCAAGGGCATTGGAGTCAATCGACCGGGGGCATTCGCCGAGTATTTGTCGTTGCCCATGACCAATGTGTGGCACCATCATCCAGACATTGACCGTGATATCGCATCGATTTTCGATCCGTTTGGTAACGCGGTGCATACTGCTCTGTCGTTTCCGGTATTGGGTGAAGATGTGTTGATCACGGGTGCTGGTCCGATCGGTTGTATGGCGGCCGCTGTGGCGCTACACGCAGGCGCCCGATATGTCGTCGTTACTGACGTGAACCCGTGGCGTTTGGAATTGGCTAGCCAGATGGGTGCCACTCGCTGCGTCAATGTGCTCAATGAAAATCTGGCAGATATTCAAAAAGAATTGGCTATGACCGAAGGATTCGATGTCGGTCTGGAAATGTCGGGCAACCCCGACGCCTTTCGCAGTATGCTTAGTAACATGGCCCACGGTGGCAAGATTGCCATGCTGGGCATCCCCACTGAACCAATTGCAATCGATTGGAATACAGTCGTTTTTAACATGCTGACTATCAAGGGGATCTATGGACGAGAGATGTACGAGACGTGGTACAAGATGACCGTTATGATTCAGGGAGGGCTCGATATCTCGCCCGTTATTACTCATCGCTATCATTACAGCGATTTCCAACAAGCGTTCCATGCGATGGCCACTGGCCAAACCGGTAAGGCAATCCTTTATTGGCAGTCAACGCCGCCGAGTGTCGTTCGATGAGTCGGTAAGCTCGCGGCACCGCGCGGCCGCAATGCTTTTAATCCGACAATTTGTGGCGATCAGAGGATAGGATCATATCATTGCACAAGCTGGTTGACAGCGATACGATTAGCCCATCAGTAAGCTGAGCAGGCTGCATTCATTAAGGAGTGGAGGTCGGGATCAACAATTGACGTTCGAAATCCTCCAAGCCTAAAGGGCGGCAAACAAATCCTTTTCAATCACAAAGTGCTCAGTCTAAAGTCTGGGTATTACTTACTCGATTAGTTTTAATCTGCACTGAGGTCGCGAATCGCTATGGGTCAACGTATTGTTATGAGAACGGGTGAGGCACTAGTCGAAGGAAGTCCCGAATACATCTGCGCAGAACCCGAGATTGTTATTGGCGAATTAGATGGCCCGGTTGGTCAAGCTATGGCGACTTTGGTAGGCGACCAAGTTAAAGGTCACTCACGAGTATTTGCGATTCTGAATAGCGACTATCAAGTAAAACCGGCGACGCTGATGGTCAGTAAGGTTACGGTCAGCGATGCGAAATATACAAATATACTTATGGGTAGCGTGCAAGCGGGCATTGCCAACGGAGTTCTGGATGCGGTACGAGCTGGGTATATTCCGAAAGAAAAAGCGAACGAACTAGGGATCATTTACTCGATTTGGTTAGACCCTAGCGTCCTGAGTGTGGAAAAAGTCGATCATCAAGCTCTGTTTCAAGTCAACCGTGACGCTACGGTGAAGGTCATCAAGAAAGCTATGGCTTGTGAACCCTCAATCGATTGGCTTTTGGAACATCAGCATACGATCGAGCATTTCTTCCATAAATTGGGCGTCGATGGTCAACTGTGATGGACGACGGGCATGAATTCTCAAGATCCGCGAGTTGTCTGGCATGCGCATTCGGTCACCCAAGAAGATCGTCTTCAATTGATGGGACATCGCGGTGGTGTGGTTTGGTTCACTGGGCTCAGTGGGTCTGGAAAGAGTACCGTCGCGAATGCTGTGGATATTAAACTTCATGCGCGCGGTGTGCATACTTTCTTGTTGGATGGAGATAACATACGGCATGGACTCTGTGCGGGTCCAAACTTATTGGCTTCCGAACATGGTCCTGAATTTGCCCAGAGATTTGGCTTGGGATTTGGGGCGTTGGACCGCGAGGAGAATATTCGCCGCATTGGCGCTGTCGCGCAGTTGTTTGCTGCTGCGGGCTTAGTTGTGTTGACAGCCTTCGTCAGTCCTTATCGACGCGATCGACAGCGGGTAAGAAACTGGGTTGAAAGCCAAGGGCGAACAGGTGACTTTGTCGAAGTCTTCGTCGACGCTTCCCTGGAGGTTTGTGAGCAACGCGATCCAAAGGGGCTTTACAAGTTAGCCCGTGCGGGCAAGCTCGAGAACTTTACCGGAATCAGTGACCCCTATGAGCCGCCACTGCAACCTGAATTGACTATTCATACTGCTCAGCACTCACCAGAGCACTTGGCTGATCGCGTTGTCGAGTATTTGCTTGCTAGTGGATTGGTACGATGAGTGCCCATAGAAACTTGTCGAATTTGACCACCGAGAGCAGCAATCCTCGCTCGGTGGCCATCGACTCGTTAGACGCTCTTGAAATCGTCAGGTTGATCAATCGCGAGGATCTCTTAGTGGCTGAGGCCGTCGGACGCGCGGAGCAGAGTATCGCCCGAGCTGTTGACGCAGTGGCCGAGTCGTTTCGCACAGGAGGGCGATTGATTTATTTCGGAGCCGGTACTTCGGGACGTTTGGGTGTACTGGATGCTAGTGAATGCCCGCCTACGTTCAATTCGCCTCCAGAATTGGTCGTCGGCTTGATCGCCGGTGGTGATATCGCCTTGCGAAGGGCCGTCGAAGGAGCCGAAGACAACCCCGCTGCAGCGCGCGAGGATCTTCAAAAACTGAAACTCACTCCTCGCGACTGTGTGTTTGGTATCGCGACCAGCGGTCGAACTCCTTACGTACTTGGCGGACTGCGTTACGCTCGAGAAATACATAGTAAGACGATCGGACTGGCATGTAATGCTGCTAGCGACATGGGCGAGCTGTGCGACATCATGATCGAAGTCATTGTCGGTCCTGAGATCATTAGTGGTTCGACGCGTATGAAGGCTGGTACGGCGACCAAATTAGTGCTCAATACGATTACGACTGGCGCGATGGTGCTCATCGGTGCGACTTACGGAAATCTCATGGTCGACCTGCGAGCAACCAATACCAAGTTACAATCGCGTGCCTTGC
The DNA here is from genome assembly GCA_964625155.1 of uncultured Pirellulaceae bacterium. Lineage (GTDB taxonomy): Bacteria > Planctomycetota > Planctomycetia > Pirellulales > Pirellulaceae > Aureliella. Next base: position 4,227 of record CAZVBC010000006.1, on the reverse strand, counting down.
GATTGGTCTGCATGCTCACAGGTTTGGATAGCTCGACAGCCACCTGCTTGCTCTCAGCAGCGGAGCAGCGCGTCAAAGTTGCCGTAGTCATGCATCACCGTCAAACCGATTGCAGAACTGCTTGCCATCTGCTTGAACAAGCTGGCGGACAACTGAGAGCAGTTGTGGGCAACGTTCCCATAATCACTCCAGACTCTCTTGATTAGGCGGTTTCCGTGTCACTCAGTAACGAGTCAGTTGCGTCCCTGCTTGATCTTCCACAATTTGGGGCCGCATCGTTGCCGCGAATTTGTTACGACGCACGAATCAACACCGTACAACAACACACTCTCGATGTAGATTTGTGGATCGACCAATGTGATTCCCGATCGCTCGAAATCGTATTTCCGGTCTGGACTCCAGGCAGTTATATGATCCGCGAATATTCGCGGAACGTGGAATGGCTACATGCACACTGGTATATGCGGCAGTCATCGTCGAATTCGAGTTCCAAGCTTGCTGCGGAGAAAATTCCTCTCGAAAAGACTTCGAAAAATCGCTGGAAAATCAAGGTACCAGCTCAACTCGCCCAGGGCACGATTTGTGTCTGTTATCAACTCTACTGCCGCGAGATGAGCGTTCGGACCAATTGGATTGATCGCGACTTTGCATTGATTACGGGAGCTGCGGCGTTTCCATGGGTGGTGGGATACGAATCCGAACCCCTGTTACTGCGATTGCAGTTGCCCAGCCACTGGCCGTCGATGGCAACGTCGTTACAGCAATTGGCGCGGCAGGAAGATCGGTACACCATGTCGGCTGACAACTATGACATGCTCGTCGATTCGCCCATAGTGTGCGGACAACTTCATACTCGACAGTTTGAGGAACACGCGAAACAGCACCAACTGGTTGTCGTGGGCTCGGACGAATTGTGGGACTTAGATCGAGCGGCGGCGGATACTCAAAAACTGGTAGCCGCTCAGTGTGAGTTCTGGAAAGATGTTCCCTACGAGCATTACTCATTTCTGAATTTACTTACCGAAACAGGAGGCGGGCTTGAACACGATAATTCGTCCGTCTTGATGGCCAGTCGCTGGGCGATGCGAAAACGCGAGACTTATTTGAATTGGCTCAGCCTGGTCAGTCACGAATTCTTTCATACTTGGAATGTGCGACGACTGCGCCCGAGCGTGTTGACGAAGTACGACTATGAACACGAACAGTACGTGCGCGAGTTGTGGGTCTCAGAAGGCATTACCAGTTATTATGACGATTTGTTTGTCCTGCGAACTGGCCTCTGTACAAGTGACGAATATCTGCAGAGATTGAGTAAGAGTATTCAGTCTGTACAGTCTTCTCCTGGCCGATTGATTCAGCCGCTGGTCGAAGCCTCGTGGGATGCGTGGATCAAGCATTACCGACCAGACGAGAATTCGGAAAACTCTCGCATCAGTTACTATCTCAAAGGCGCCCTCGTCGCCTGGATGCTTGATGCACAGATTCGGATGGCGACAACAAATGCGTACTCTCTCGACGACGTCATGCGCCGCTTGTGGACTAGATATCGCAGTGGCGGATTTACGCTCATACAGTTTGAGCAGTTGGTCGCTGAAGTCGCTGGTCCGTCCGTACAGCAATGGTTGTTGAAAAATACTTATGAAGCTATCGAGCTGGACTATGCTCAAGTGCTAACTTGGTTTGGGCTGCGTTTCAAACCCGGAGCCATCGCTGACGGACAATCGTCTTCCAGTCGTGGGCTGATCGGAATTGACACCACCGTCGCGGAAGGGCGGTTGATTGTCCGCCGTGTAATTCGTGGCTCGCCGGCAGACCTAGCGGGTTTGAACGCCGATGACGAGCTGATTGCATTTAATGGTTACCGCATTTCGCCAGGCGACTGGCAAGAGCGTTTTGCCATGCTGAATTTTGGCGCGGGTATCGAGTTGGTTATTTCGCGTCGAGGCAAATTGACTTCGTTGCAGTTCGGTCCGATCAACCAACAGGATACTTCGACTTGGCAACTGGAATTCGAACCGAACTGTTCGAGTGACTCCGAACAAAACCGACGGCAGTGGATGGCGTGACGGATTTTGACCTCCAATGAATGCCGATTTAATCGCAGAAGGTCATTAAATGCGATTTGACCTTGCTCAGTGGTATAATCCGGTACATGTGCCCAGTACGTTGAACAATCCCAGGGACATGGATCATGAAACAGGTTCTTCTGTCTTGCGTGTACTTGGTGTGTGCGAGCCATTTTAGTTGTGCGCAAGATGAGGCGACGAACAACAGGCTTTCGCCAATCTCTGTGGAAAAATCTAGCTTTGGATTGAAGCCGATTATTGATATGCATGAGCGCGACCGATACCAAACCCAAGACGGTGGTCTCTACGGGCGTGGTATCAATACGGTGCCTGCGGAGTTGAGTGCGGTTGTGCTGCGAGAATCGAGCAAGATCGTTCCACTGGATGCGGACGGCCGACCGTCAAGTGGTGGTAAGATTGTTATCGCTGCCATGAGTATGTCCAACGCTGAGCAAGAGTTTGGCGTGTTTCAGCAACTTGCCTCTGCAGACGCAGCCAAGAGCCCTCAAGTTGTGATCGTCAATACAGCGCAGGGAGGCAGAGCGATGAGCGCATGGGCATTGCCACGCTACCGGACGTTTGAGATTGCCCAACAAAGGTTGGAAACAGCAGGTGTGACGACGAAACAAGTGCAGGTGGTGTGGATCAAATTGGCAATCGAGTTGCTCGATTTTCGCCCGATTGGTTCGTCCGACCCTAAGAATGTTGACGAAAACATGCGGCGCGTGCGCGCCGATACTCGATTGGTCCTGCAAGAATCCATGAAACGCTTTCCAAACCTTCGGATTGCCTATCTGGGCAGTCGCACTTACGGAGGTTACTGCAATACCGATTTAAACCCCGAGCCGTATGCTTACGAATCGGGATTTGCTGCGCGAGCGATGATTCTGGATCAAATAAAAGGAGATCCAGCACTGAACTACGATCCAGCAAAGGGCAAGGTCGTCGCGCCGCTATTGCTCTGGGGACCCTATCTTTGGGCCGATGGCGTCAGTCCTCGAAATGCTGATGGAATGCAATGGTTAAGGTCAGATTTTGGACGCGATGGCGTTCACCCTTCTCGCGCTGGAGAAGAAAAAGTTGCCCAGTTATTACTCGATTTCTTCAAAAACGACATCAGTGCTAAACATTGGTTCACGCGAAATTAACGTGCGAGCAACGATTGAGACATGGAGACTTTGTGCAAATCCGATCATCGACGAATTCACCGTCGATCGTGATAGAGCGGAGTTGATTTTCGGGTCTTTCTAAAGGAAGATTCTCTTGGGCAGGGCAACCGCTTTGTCCGGCTTGAGCTGACTCAATAGCAATCCAGCGAGGTAAATACGATCATGAACCTGCCAATATCGGTCGCCAACCCCGTCCGTTTCCATATCTCCTTAAACGTATCGAACATTGAGCGTTCCATTGAGTTCTATCGAATCTTGTTCGATATGCCACCTGCAAAGCAGCGCGTTGACTACGCCAAGTTTGAGCCTGATAGTCCCCCTTTGGTCCTGTCATTGGAACCTAGCGGTAATGTGGGTGGCGGTACTTTGAATCACTTAGGCATCCGTTTACCAGATGCTCGTCAATTGGTGGCAGTCCAAGAGCGATTGGAAAGGGCTGGAATTCGGTCGCAGCGCGAAGAGGGCGTCGAGTGCTGTTATGCTCGCCAAACCAAGTTCTGGTTACACGACCCCGATAACACCCTCTGGGAATTTTACACGCTCGAAGAAGACATCGATATTCGCGGAGCTGGGCAAAGCCCAGAGGTCCTGTTTAATAGCACCTTACCCGATGCCGGCGCGATTTGGGAGCACCGCTTGGGGAGCGAAATACCAGTGCACATTGAGGCTGAAGATCAATCGGTTGCAGAAGTCACTCTGCGCGGTAGTTTTAATTCACCCATGAGCAGCGATCAACAAGTGGAGTTCCTGCAAGATGTACGCAGAGTATTAAAGCCAAACGGGCGTCTGTTTGTGCGGATTCTCACCGGCGAAAAACAACACCCTTCTCCGAAACTCTCAGGTCCCGCATCCCATGTCAGTTTCGTTCCGGCCAAGGATGATATCGTGGCCGCGATCGCGAAATCAGGCCTATCAGGCATTCGACTGCTAAAATATGGCGACAAACCATGTTTTGTTGCCGACGGTGTGGCGATGCGAGAAACACATATTGA